>JAZLHZ010000027.1:0-8964 GCA_045617085.1 Clostridia bacterium | reverse complement strand
GCGGTTTCCACGGTCTTCAATCTGCCGACCAGCCGGGCTGCCTCGCCGGGATGCGGCGTAATGACGTGCCGGTCACAGAGCTTTGCTTTCAGTTCCTCGTCCTTTGCGATAATGTTCAGCGCATCCGCATCGATCACGGCGGGCAAATCGCTGTCCAGCACCTCGGCAATCACCTTTGCCGATGCCCTTGTCGAAAGTCCCGGTCCTATGGCGACAGCGCTTTTCCCCTTCAATACCGCCCGGACGGTTTCTGCTGCATAGTCGGAGATCGCCCCGTTTTCCTCGGCTAACGGAAAACACATGGCTTCCGGGCAGAGCATCTGAAGGATGTTCAGGCATGAATCCGGACAGGCGATCGTCACCAGTCCGCAGCCGGTGCGCATGGCGGCTTTGGCGGTATACATTGCCGCTCCGCACATGCCTCTCGACCCGGCGATCACCAGCAGATGGCCGCAGGTGCCCTTATGGATGTTCCGCTTGCGCTTGGGGAATATGCAGTCGCCGTCCTCGATCAGGAAGGCGGCTTCGGCAGGTTCTCCGGTGATGCCGATATCGCAGACCTCGACGTGTCCGCACATGTCAAGGCCGTCATTCAGGAAATGCCCGGTCTTGGCATACTGAAACGTAACGGTGATGTCGGCCCGGACACAGCAGCCCAGAATATCGCCGTTGAGCGGATCGAGCCCCGACGGCACGTCAATAGCAAACACTCTTGTACCCTGTTCGCCGTCTGTATTGATATGGTCGATCACCTCGGCAAACATGCCCTCGATATTCCTTGATAGACCGATGCCGAACAGTGCATCGATCCAGTAATCCGGCCTTTTGATGAGCGAAACGTCACTGACCAGCCGCAGTCCCTCATTGACCGCCGTATTGGCGCACACCAGTGCATCGTCCTTCAGCTCGCCCACGGGCTTGACGGTCAGTATCGTGACATCGGCACCCTTCCGGGCAGCCAGCACCGCCGCCCAATAGCCGTCTCCGGCATTGTTTCCGCCTCCGCAGGCCACGGCAACGGTCTTTCCCGCCAGCGAACCGGCATCGGCTTCCAATACTCTTACGACCTCTGCGGCAGCTTTCTGCATCACCGGCAGCGACGGATTGCCCGCCGCAAAGAACTGCTTTTCCAGTTCGTACATGTCTTTCGGCGTCGTCAGCTTCTTCACTTTTTCTTTCGCCTCTTGTTCTTCTTTACCGCCAACAGGATCGGCGGATCTCCGGATTGATTGAGATAGCTGCGCATCATGGCGTCATATTCGTCCGAAGGCAGATTCCTCCCCCATTCGGTGAGCATCTGCAATTCGACCTTGCCTTCGTCATGACCCGGATAGATGCAGACGGTCAGCAGGCCCTCCTCCTTCAGCAGCTCCAGACATGCATTCACGGCGATCAGCGTGGTCTCCGCCCGTGTCCTCCGCTCCTTGTCTGTGCCGGGCAGCCAGCCGAGGTTGAACATCGCCGCCGCCACACTCTCATGCACATGCTCCTTTACATGCTCGTGTCCCGAAAGCAGCAGCGTTGCCCGGTCCCGGACCCCGGCATCCTCCAGCCGTTTTGCCGTATTGTCCAGTGCGTCCTGCTGCACGTCAAAGGCATAAACATGACCGCTTTCGCCAACCTTTTGACAGAGGAACAGCGTGTCGTAGCCGTTGCCCATGGTGCAGTCCAGCACGGTATCGCCCTCCTGCACAGCCTCCGATATCAGTTCCTGTGCCCACCAGCGGGCGCTTTTCAAATCAAAGCTCATTCGGTTTCCCCTCTTTTTGAAACAGCAGTCCCGATACGTAAGGACTGCTGTTGTTGACTGTATCAGAACATGCTCAGCTGCTGACCGCCGGGCATTTCCCATTCCTGCTTCATCTGCTCGCAGGACAGCTCATTCGGATGACGGAACCCGACGGCACCCCGTGCGATCAGCTCCATATTGCCGGGCAGCTCCCGATTTTCCCAGACGTAGATCTTGCCCGCATAGTCGCTTTTCAGGGCGTTGACGGCGCCGTCCCAGGTAATGCCCCGCTCCTTTTCACAGCTGATGATGAACACCGCATTGGCGAGGCTGTACAGACAGCGGTTTCTGTCCAGCGCATGGGGCGTGGTATATTCCGCATCCGGATGCACCATCGACATTACCAGTGCCCGCTTCATGGCGATCAGCTCGCACAGGCCACTCTGATAGATATGCTCGCTCAGCTGGCCGCCGATAAACGACACCACACTGCCGTCATATTGCAGCGAGTTGCGCTCGATCAGCTTGCCGAAGCCGTTTTCGCCGCCGGTCACGAGGGTGATGCCGTTTCTGCACAGCATTTTGGAGAGCTCGTCGGCACATTCCAGCACTTCCTGACGGGAACAGGTATTGCCGAGGATCGCTGCCGAAGTCGAGCCCGCCAGTCTGGTATCGCCGCAGTAATACAGCAGCGGCGGCGTGTGGTTTTCCAGCCGCTCATCCAGACGTTTGGGATATCCGTCCTCCCCATAGGTCATGATGTGGATGCCGTTGTTCTCAAACTGCTGCTTCTGATGCTCCAGAAGCAGTGACCGGCTCAACAGCAGACAGATGCGGAACGCCTGATCCTCGCTGAGCTTCAGCAGGGATTTGAGTGTATTGACATCGGTATTCATCAGCCGGTTCAGGCGCATATAGGGCAATTTCTCCACCTGTCTGCGCAGTCTGTGATATTCCTCGCAGGTCAGCGGACGTGCATCGTCAGCACGACTGGTCGAGAGCTGGCTCACCAGCAGCATGGTGACGAAGGCATCGGTTATTGGCTGCATTCAAATCATCCTTTTGCGTTATTCTGCGTTTTCCTCAGGCAGCAGCGTATCCAGCACCTCCAGCAGCTTGTCCTTGCCGGTACCGTCCTCCGAAGAGAACGGGATCACGTCCCAGGGCTGCACGGCCAGTGCACGATAGATCAGCGGCAGGTTCTTGCTGCGCTCGTTTCGGGAAAGCTTGTCCGCCTTTGTGGCGATCACCGTATACGGTATTTTGAAATGCCGGATATATTCGATCATGGAGATGTCGTCATCTCCCGGGGCATGCCGCATATCCACCAGCAGCAGTACCCGTTTGAGGTTTGCATTGTTCTGCAGATACCCCTCGATCATGCCTGCCCAACGCCTCTTTTCCTGCATCGAAACCTTGGCAAAGCCGTAGCCGGGCAGGTCGGTCAGTATGAACTGCTCGTTGATGTTGAACAGATTGATGAGCCGGGTCTTGCCGGGCTCTGCAGAGGTGCGTGCCAGCTTGTTGTTGTTGGTCAGCCGGTTGATGAGCGAAGACTTGCCAACGTTGCTCTTGCCCACGACGGCGATCTCGGGCATGCCCTGCCCCTCAAAGGGGGCAAAGCTGTCCTGCGAAGTGATAAAGCGTGCCTTTTTGATCAGCATGATTTCACCTCATCGAAGATCCCGGGCATCAGAATGCCGATGGCCTCGTCAGCCTCGTGAAGCAGACGGATATCCAGCTCGCTGCGGATATCCTCCGGCAGCTCCTGAATGTCATTTTCGTTCTTATACGGGATCAGCAGGGTCTTGATGCCCAGCCGGTACGCCGCCAGCAGCTTCTCCTTGAGACCGCCGATGGGGAACACATGGCCCCGCAGCGTGATCTCGCCGGTCATGGCCACATCCTGACGTGCCTTTCTGCCGGTCAGCGCAGATACCACGGCGCAGCACAGCGCCACGCCTGCGGAGGGACCGTCCTTGGGCACTGCACCCTCGGGAACATGGATATGGATGTCCTTGTTCTTGTAGAATTCCTCATCGATACCGAGCCTCAAGGACATGGTGCGGATATAGCTGATGGCCGTATGCGCCGATTCCTTCATCACGTCGCCGAGGCTGCCTGTCAGCTCGATCTTTCCGGTGCCGGGCATTACCGCCACCTCGATGGGCATAACGGTGCCGCCGACGCTGGTCCATGCCAGACCGTTGATGATGCCGACCATCGGCTCCTTCTCCACGTCGTTGGGCAGGAACCTGATATGGCCGAGGAACTCCTCCAGATTGTCGGGCTTGACATTCAGCTTGAAGTCCTCATCGCCGCTTTCCAGAAGCTTCACTGCGGACTTGCGGCAGATGCGTCCGATCTCACGCTCCAGACTGCGCACGCCCGCTTCTCTGGTGTAGCTGCGGATGATCTCGGTCAATGCCTTGTCGCTGATCTTCAGCTTTGTCTTGGCAATGCCGTGTTCCTCCAGCTGACGGGGCACCAGATGGCGTTTGGCGATCTGCAGCTTTTCCTCTTCGGTATAGCTGGACAGCTCAATGACCTCCATGCGGTCCATCAGTGCGGCGGGGATCGCCTCTGCCGAATTGGCAGTGGTGATGAACAGCACCTTGGAAAGGTCAAACGGGCAGTCGAGATAGTGGTCGTTGAAGGTATTGTTCTGTGCCGGATCCAGCGCCTCCAGCAGTGCGGATGCCGGATCGCCCCGGAAATCGCTGGCCAGCTTGTCGATCTCGTCAAAAAGGAACACGGGGTCGCAGGCGCCGACCTGCTTGAGGCCTGCGGCGATACGTCCGGGCTGCGAGGCGATATAGGTACGCCTGTGGCCTCTGATCTCCGCCTCGTCGTGCATGCCGCCCAGCGCCACACGCACATACTTCCTCTTCAGTGCGTTTGCGATGGACTTTGCAATGGAGGTCTTGCCCACGCCGGGAGGTCCCACAAGGCAGATAATGGGCGCCTTGAGGTCGCCCCGGATCTGGCATACGGCCAGATATTCCAGAATACGCTCCTTGACTTTTTTCATGCCGTAATGGTCGGCGTCAAGGATCTTTCTCGCCTTTGCAATGTCGATCTTGCCTGCGGTCTCGATACCCCAGGGCATATCCAGCATCCAGCGGATGTAGTTCTCGCTGACGGCGATCTCGGGCGAACCCTTCTGCGAAGTGCGGAAGCGCTCGATCTCCCGCTTTACCTTGGCACGGGCGTCGTCATTCATCTTGCTGGCAGCCAGCTTCTTCAGCATTTCCTCCGCCTGCGAGCTTTCGTCGTCGCCCAGTTCTTCTTCTATTACGTGGATCTCTTCCCTAAGGAAGTATTCCCTCTGATTCTCGTCGATGTTTTCTCTTGCCTTGCTGCTGATCTCCCGCTCCAGCTTGGCCAGCATGAGCTCGTCATCCAGCGCCTTGACGGTCGCCTTCAGCATATCCTCCAACCTGCCCTTTTCGAGGATCGCCTGCCGCACGGAGCCCTTGCGGACGCCTAACAGTGTGCCGATACCCAGCACACGTTCCGGCTCGTCGGTGTCGTTCAGCATGCTCAGCAGACCGTCGGAAAGGCCCTGCCGCTCCTGAGAAAGCTGGCTGATCTGGGTCTTGATGCGTTCCACGCTGCCCTTGATAATGCGCTCGCTGCCGCTGATTGTCACCGGGAATGCGGCATATTCCGCCATCAGGCAGCCGCCGACTTCCTTGATCGCAGTGGCCTTGACCCGGTCTCCGCCCTCGCAGAACACCTTCAGCAGGCCTTCGCCGATGGGAAAGAAATTGCTGATCTTCAGTATGACACCGGTGGTGTACAGGTTTTCGATCTGCACATCGTCCTGTCCGGCATCGATCTGTGCCAGCGCCAGCATCTGCTTATCGCTGTTCATTGCCGTTTCAAAGGCTTCCACCGACATGCCTCTTCCCACCTGCACCTGAAGCGGTGCGCCGGGGAAGGCGGTCAAGCCCCGGATGGCGATCACGGGAAGCATATCGCCCTCCTGCATGTCCTCCCGGTCTTCATCCTCTTCGTCTGTATCCGTTTCCTTATCGTTAAAAAGGTCAAGGAGTTTCTTTATATCCTGATCCAATGAACTGTCCTCCGTATTTCTTTTTCCTGTTCTGATTTCTTTTTTCTGATTATCCGTTCCTGTGGTTCCTGCATTCGCCCCGGATGAGGTCGCCCTCTTCGCAGGCGCAGGGAACCGCCATCTCTATCAACGTATCCGGCGCCGCACAGACCGAGGCCGTGCTTCCGTCCGGCAAAAGCATATCGCCCATTTCAAACGCCGTCACGCCCTGCGGGGTCAGAAGCTCCAGCCTGTCGCCTTTGATGAGCTTCGCTTTTGTCCGTACCCGGGCTTTGCCGTCCCTGTATTCCTCCACTCTGCCGTAAAGCTCCATCGTCTGGGTGAAGGTATCCATATCACCGGGATGCTCGGGATGTCCGAAATAGAAGCCGGTATCATAGGGACGGTGACTGATCTTCATAAGATCTGCACACAGCTCCCGCTTGACATCATCGGTAAAGCGCCCGTCACGTATCGCATCCAGCGCCCGCCGGTATGCGCTCACCACAGTGGATACGTAATACTCGTTCTTCATCCGGCCCTCGATCTTGATCGAGCTGACGCCGGCCATGCACAGCTTGTCGAGATGCGCCAGCATGTTCATGTCCGCTGCGGAGAATATCCGCACGCCGTCCTTCGTCTGCTCCACCTCGAAATACTCGCCGGGGCGTTTTTCCTCCAGCAGCTTATAGCTCCACCGGCAGGCCTGCGCACAGTCGCCGTGATTGGCGTCCCGTCCGGTCATGAACTTGCTCAGCGAGCATCTGCCGGAATAGGACATGCATACGGCACCGTGGACGAAGCTTTCCAGCTCGCATTCTTTCGGCAGCTCCAACCGCATTTTTGCGATCTGATCCAACGAAAGCTCTCTGGAAAGCACGATACGCCTGACGCCGTTGGCAAACCAGAATTTTGCCGAGGCGGTATTCATCGTGTTCATCTGGGTGCTCAGGTGGATCTGTGCCTGCGGGATCCTCTCCCGGAGCGTTGCGATGACGCCGGGATCAGCCACGATAAACGCATCCGCACCGATGTCGTATGCCGCCTGTGCCGCCGACATCATTTCCTCAAAATCGCTGTCATAAGGGAAGATGTTCAGCGTCACATGCACCTTGACGTTTCTCTTGTGGCAGTAATCCACGGCAAATTTCAATTCATCCTCGGTGAAGTTTCCGGCATGCGCCCGCATACCGAAACGGGTCATTCCCAGATACACCGCATCGGCGCCGTAGCGCACTGCCGCCTTCAGCTGAGGGATGCCGCCCGCAGGAGCCAGCAGTTCGGGGATATTCACCGTCATTTTGCCGCATCCTCCTGCTCTGCCGTCTGCTGCTTCTGTTCCTGTTCCGCGTCATAGGCCTCCCACAGCGGACGGTAGGTTTCCACCGCCAGCTGATGCTCCTCCAGCGTCCTGCTGTAGCAGATCTCGCCGGAATTGGGGTCGGCAGCACAGAAGTACAGGTAGTTTTCGTCTACATAGTACTGGTCGGGGTTCATGGCCGCCTTGATGGCCGCCTGCGAGGGGTTGCAGATGGGGCCGCAGGGCAGTCCGTCCACCACATAGGTGTTATAGGCATTTTCAAGACTCAGCTCAAACCCGGTCAGCACCAGCGATGTGGAACCGCTGATATACTTGACCGTCGGGTCGGATTCCAGCCGCATGCCCGCCTGCAGACGGTTGTGGAACACGGCGGATACTCTTGCCATGTCCTCCGGCGTGGCGGCTTCCTTTTCGATCATGGACGCCAGAATGATGATGTCGTCCTGATCCAGCAGTGCCTCGCCTGCCGTGCCCTTTTCATAGCCGGCATACAGCCTGTCCATGACGATCTCCGTCTGACCCAGCAGTGTGCGCAGGATGGATTCCTCGTCCGCCGAGGTCAGGATACGGTAGGTATCGGGAGCAAGATAGCCCTCCAGCAGGTACTTGCGCTTGTCGGCATTGCCGCTTTCCACAGCCTGACGCACCTGATGGAAATCCTCCTCAAACAGCGCCTTGTCGTCGCAAAGCGTATAGAACCTGTCGATATCGGTGATCGCGCCGATGGAGAAGAGATAGTTTGCCACATCCTCCACCGTCCAGCCGGGAATGATCGTAATGGTGCGCTCTCTGCTGGAGGAGCCGGAGGAAATGACATTGATGATCTCCGTAGCGCTCATGCTGGGCGAGATCTGATATGTGCCGTACTGGATATCGTTGGTAACGCCCATGAACATGACGATATACTTGAATATTCCCCTGTTCCTCAGCAGTCCCTGCTCGGTCAGGTTCTTTGCGATGGTGCTGACATAGTCGCCCTTATTGATGACAAAGTTCACCGTGGTGGTGTCATCCGGATCCATGGGCTTGAAGAACGTATCATACACCATGAAGTAGGCGCTGGTCACGATGCCCAGCGATACGATGAGGCTGATGGCCAGTATCAATACCCGGCGCAGCTTCTTCCACAGCCAGGAATACCAGAAAAAACCGTATTCCCTCTCCTTCTGCAGCGTCTTATGACTGTAAAACCGGCGGGACACCACTCTCTTTTTCGTTTTTGCCATTGAGCACTCCTTTGGATATTGTGCGTTTTAAGGTTAGCTGCCGATGTATTACTGTCCTGTCAGCATGTCAAGGTCGATTCCCGCCACCTCGGCGAGGATCTTGTACACGTCGGACAGCATCTTCTGGAACGTGAACTCCGCCATCAGATATGCGCCGCAGTCGGGGTTGAACTGCAGGAGCGAGGCGATCTTCTGCATCCGCTGCAGATCCTCCTCGTCCATGCGGTTGCCCTGCGCCACGGAAAGCTGCATCCGGTACTGGAGCCGCTTGTATTCGTCCAGCAGCGTCTTGTTGGTATCGTCTTCGTACACCTTTTCCTTCAGCGCCATGTACTGCCTGTACTCGTCCGACTGCTTCAGCGTCCGGGCCAGCTCATGCGCCTGATCGTAAACATTTCCCGATGCCATATATTATCGTTTCTCCTATGTAAATCCATGTCGTGACGGCGGGAGCAAGCCCCCGCCCTACAGTCAAATGTCCATGACGATGGGGATGATCATGGGGCTTCTCTTCAGTGTGCCGTATACATACCGCTGTACGTTGTCACGAATGGCGGCTTTGGCGGGAATCAGCGTTCCCACATCGTAGATGGAGTAATCGTCCAGCGTCTTGAGCACGACCTTCTTGATG
>JAZLHZ010000026.1:0-14354 GCA_045617085.1 Clostridia bacterium | reverse complement strand
CTTTTTGTATAGTGTTTTTGGCAGATTTTCCGTCTGCTTATTTCCCATACCCTTTTTCTAAAAAATGGGCACACCGTTTCCGATGTGCTCATTTCCTTGCAGAACCCCGTTCACGCCATTGTCACTATCTTAATGACATTGCATCTTCGCCCGCCGTCTTTTTCTCTCATGCTTATTCCTCGTCCTTCTTCTTGTCGCCCTCGTCCACGGTTCCGGCGGCATTTACGGAGAACAGGTCGTCATCGTTCAGTGCCTTGGAGTATCTGGATTCGGTGTCACGAATGAGTCTCTCCAGTCCCTTGTTGTTTTCAAAACGCTGATAGTCGAACAGTGATCTGAGCTTCTTTTCCATATTATGTACTTCCTTTCTGTCTGTAAGCTGTTGTTGTTTTGTTGTTCATCTCTTTATACGTCTGTCCGGGAGAGATGGCTACAAAACATAGAAAGAAAATTACTTATTCGCCGAGATAATCCTTCAGCAGCGCCACGGCCTTGTTGTGCAGCACCTTGACATACGCATACGAGATGCCCATCTTTGCGGCGATATCCTTCAATGTCACGCCCTTGTAGTAGCGCAGGATGATGATATCCCTTTCCCGCTCGTCCAGCTTCTTCAATGCAAAGGTCAGCGTGTTCAGCATGTCGTTGTTGCACGCCTCGTCCTCCACCTGCGAGTGGCTGTCCTCCAGCGTCTCCGGGATCTCGTCGGTGACTTTGCGGGTGCGGTAGTAGTCCGTCAGCCGGTTTCTCGTGATGGTGAATATCCATGTGGATATCGAAGCCTTGGTATCGTCAAAGGTATCCAGCTTCTCGAACACCTTCAGGAACACGTCACTGCAAAGGTCTTCCGCCATCTGAACATTGTTCAGCCGGCTGTTGAGGTAGCTGAGTACCTTATGGCTGTAATCCGTATAGATCTTGGCCTTCATTTCCTCGGTAGCGATCATCCCGGTCATCCCTCCTGTTCATATTCCAGCCTCTGCCTTGCCACCAGCTCGGCAAAGAAGCCGTTGTTCTTTATCAATTCGTCATACGTGCCGTCCTCTACGATCTTGCCGTGATCCAGCACGACGATCCTGTCGCAGTGCCTGATCGTGGAAAGCCGGTGTGCGATGACGATCCTCGTGCATTTCAGACTGTCGATGGCCTGAGACACCTTTTTCTGGGTCACGTTGTCCAGTGCGCTGGTCGCCTCGTCAAACATCAGGATCCTGGGCTTGCCGACGATGGCTCTTGCGATCATCAGCCGCTGCTTCTGGCCGCCGGAAATGCCGCCCTGGCCCTCGGAAATCATCGTGTTCATTCCCATGGGCATACGGCGGATGTCCTCGGCCACGGAGGCCAGCTCTGCCGCCTCCCACGCATCCTTCAGCGTCAGCTGCGGCGCCGAGATCACGATGTTGGCGAAGATCTCGCCCATGAACAGCTTGCCGTCCTGCATGACGGTACCGATCTTCTTGCGCAGCGAGCTCAGCTCCAGCCTTGCAATGTCCTTGCCGTCGTAGTATACGGTACCCTTTTGCGCCTTTTCAAAGCCCAGCATCAGCCGCAGCAGTGTGCTCTTTCCGCAGCCGGTGGCGCCCACGATGGCGACATACTCGCCGGGACGGATCTTCATGGACAGATCGTCGATGACGTTGGGCATATCCTCGGAATATTTGAACGTCACATGGCTCAGCTCGATACCGCCCCGCAGCGAGTCCACGACCTCCTTGCCGCCTGTCTGTTCGGGCTCTGTCTCCATGATGGGACGCGCCATTTCCAGGATCGGACGGATGGATGCGATGCTGGTGGCAATGCCCGCAAAGGACATGAATGCGCCGGAAACCATCGCATACGCCGAATCAAAAGCGTAATACGAGCTCATGCTCACGCCGCTCTTCAGCGCCAGCGCATACATCACCAGCGTGCCGCTCAGCGATATCAGCATGTTCACCGTGCCGCTCAGCTTCAGCAGCGCCGGCGGATTGTATTCAAGGCTTGCTTCCTTGGAATACTGGCCTGCCCAGCGGGCAAACATCCGCTTTTCGGCGCCCGCCAGCTTGATCTTCTGGATGCCGCTGATCATCGAATAGGTCATACCTCCGGTCTTTGCCGAAAGCTCCATCTTCTCTCTCGAAATGCGGATCTGCAGGAACGTGGTGGCAAACGTGATCACCACCGTGGTCAGCGTCACGATCAGCGACGGGACCACGAGTGCCGGAGCAAAGGCGAATACCTGACCGATATAGATCAGCGAGAACAGCGACGTCAGTCCCGTGGTGCCGATGGTGCCCATCAGCGTGGAACACAGGGTCTGCACATACGATGCCCGCTGCGTCAGTTCGCCCGATGCGTACTGCTTGAAGAACGTCGTCGGCATCGACATGACCCGGTTCATGACCGCCGCCTGCACCGCCATGTTCTGCTTGGTGCCCACACGGCTGTTGATCAGCGACTGGTAAGCGCTCATCAGCATCCGGCAGACCGAATAGCTCAGCATATATGCCGCCAGTCCCAGCAGCATCCGTACACTGCCGCTCTCCAGCACCTCGCCGAAGAGCCACTTGGTAAACATGGGCGAAAGCAGTCCGACCAGTGCCGAAACCGCCATCATACCCACATACATGATAAGGTCTGCGGTGCTCAGCTGCTGTGCCATGAATATCAGCAGATCTCTCACCTTCAGCGCCTTCATCGGCAGCGGTTTGTAGAAGCAGATCGCCTCTTTATCCAGCAGCTTTTCTGTCTGCCGGTTGAGCCGCACCCGTTTTCCCGTGGCGGGGTCGATATACGAATATCCGGAAAAGCTACCCGGGATCAGCGCTACAGCGCTGCCGGTCTCCCTGATCATGCCGATCATCGGGCCGACCGCCTGATCGTACCACTTCTCGTCCAGCGTCACGCTTCTGCGCATGATGCCGAAGGGGCGCAGCCGGTAATCCAGCTGATCCTCCATCGTCTTGACGCCTGCGGGAAGCTCCGTTTTCTTTTCTTTCAGATGATAATAGCCAATAATGTCGTCGATGGCGGAGCCGGCGGATTCCAGCGTGCCGAAGCTCAGCCGCCGCCCCATCACCGCATCCGCGATACCGTGCAGGGAATCCTCATAACAGGCGCTGTCCTGTTCCTTTCGGTAGCGGAGCTGTTCATCAAACCATCCCATACTGCTCCCTCCTTACTCGGATGTGACGAGCTCTTTGTAGAGGCCGTCCCGGGACATCAGCTCTGCATGGGTACCCCTGTCCACGATCTCGCCGCTGTCCATCACGATGATCTCGTCACAGGAACGGATCGTCGAAAGCCGGTGCGCAATGACGATGCAGGTGATTCCCCTGTCACGGATCGCCCGCACCACTTCATACTCGGTCTTGGCATCCAGTGCGCTGGTCGCCTCGTCCAGTATGATGATGCTGGGATCCTGCGCCAGGACTCTGGCGATCTCCATGCGCTGCCGCTGGCCGCCGGAGAAGTCCTTGCCGCCCTCATTGATCCTGTACTGATAACCGCCGGGTCTGCTCATGATGTCGTCGTGCAGCTGAGCGTCTCTGGCGGCGAGGATCATTTCAAAGTCCTCGATGCTGTCGTCCCACATTTTGATGTTGTTGGCAATGGTATCCTCAAACAGGATGATATCCTGATCCACCACTGCCAGCGAGCCGGTGAACACGCTCTTGCCGATCCTGCTCATGGGCTTTCCGTCAAACAGGATCTCGCCGCTCCATGGCTGATACAGACCAGAGATCAGCTTGGACATCGTGCTCTTGCCGCAGCCGGAGCCGCCGACGATGGCCACGGTCTTGCCGGGCGTCAGCGTCATGTTGAAGTCCTTGATGAGGGGAGCCGCAAGAGGGGAGTAGCCGAACACCACATGCTTCAGCTCCACATTGCCGCTGAGCTTGGAATACTCCTCGTTCTCGTCATCCTCGGCAAAGGCGTTGTCCGTCGGGTACTCCATGACGTCGTTGATGCGCTCCATCTGAGTACGCATCTCCTGCAGCGTCTGCCCCGCCGAGACCAGCGTCATGGCAGGGGACATGAACGACGAAAGGAAGCTCTGGAACGCCATGATCATGCCGACGGTGAACTGACCCTCCATCGTGAGCCACACGCCGATGATCAGCACCGCATTGTTGGCGATGGTCGAAACCAGCTGCGGGATCATGCCCAGATACTGGTTGAGCTTCAGGAAACTGATACTTTTGGAGTTCACGCTGGCCTGATAGCCCGCCCACCTGCCGAAATAGCCGTTCTCGGCACCGGCGGCCTTGATGGTCTCGATCATGCTGATGCCCGCCACGGTGGCGGAGGAGAGCTTGGCGCTGTCCCGCATGGAAACACGGGTCAGGTTGATACGCTTCCCGGAAATATACCGGGACACGACGGCATTGACCGTCAGCGAGCCGATGCCGATCAGCGTCAGCAGCACGCTGTAGCGCACCATGACCACCAGATAGAACACCATCATGACCACGTTCAGCACCAGCGGCGCAAACGTGTTGATCAGCGTATTGGCGATGGAGGCGTTGGAGCTCTGACGGGACTGGATATCACCCGCCATGCGCTGGCTGAAGAACTCCATCGGCATCCTCAGCACCTTCCACATGTATTCGCTGTTGCCCACAGCAGCCATTTTGCCGTTGATGCGCAGGCTGTATACCGCATTGACGGCGCTCATCACGATCTCCAACAGGCTGAACACGCCTAACAGGATCAGGAAGGGGACCGTCCACTCGGTACTTTTGCCGACGATGAGCCGATCCATGAATACCCGGGAAAATGCGGGGCGGATCACGCCGATCAGCGCCGAGATCACACAGGTGAGTACCGAAAACACCATTGCCGTGCGGGTGCCTTTCAGCCGCTCTGCCGCAAATTCCAGCATGCTCTTGGGCTTTCCCGAGGGCTCAAACGCCTCTGTCGGCTCAAACTGCAGGCATACGCCGGTGAACGCCTCGTCAAAGGCCTCCATCGTCACGGTATAGGCGCCCTTCGCCGGGTCGTTCAGATATACCTTGTTGCCCTTGAAGCCGTTCAGCACGACGAAGTGGTTGAAATTCCAGTGGATGATGCAGGGAAACTGCCCCTCTTCTTTAATGTCCTGCGGCTCATACCGGTAGCCGTGGGCCTCCAGCCCGTAATGCCGTCCGGCGATCAGGATGTTTCGTGCATTCGAGCCGTCCCTCGATACACCGCAGTCGGAGCGGATCTGCTCCAGCGGGATCCACTTCCCGTAATATGCCAGTATCATGGTGAGGCAGGCAGCGCCGCATTCCAGCGCCTCCAGCTGCATCACCACGGGGGTCTTGGCCACGCCCTTCGTCACGGGCTGACGGACCTTTGCACCCTTTTTCTTGTTATCTTCCGCCATGGCGCACCTCAGTTCACGACAAAGCTGATGGGCTTTACCGATTCGGACAGGATCTTGCCCTCGTATACGCCGTCCTCCAGCGCAATGTCGATCACGTATACATTGCCGTCACAGGAGGCAACGGTGCCGCTCCTGCCGTCGATGACCGCCTTTGCGCCCTCGGCGATATCCTCCTCCGCCTCGGCATACGCCAGACACTCGCCGTTATGCACGAATGCCGTCACCTTTATGCCCGAATCCACGGTGGTCACGATGCCCCAGATCAGCACGCCGGCCAAAAGCACCAGCGCTGCCGTCAGCAGCAGCCATATTCCCGGGCTGGCGACCTTGATATAATCGTTCAGGCTCTCCGGAGACTGGATCCGGTCAAGGCTTTTCTGTCTGAATACATTTTCGCTCATAATTCGATGCTCCCCTGATTTCTTTGGGATGTATTATACCATTTATATCGTTTTTTTGCAAGCGGTTGCGTGTAAAACGTCATTCCCGCTCGTAGATCAGCTTATACAGATGGAAGGGCAGCGGCAGCTCGCTCTTTGCGGCGGTATACACCCGCTTCACCGTCACGATGCTGCGCTTGCCGCCGGAATAGACAACGACCCTGTCGCCCTCCTTCACGTCCTCGATGTTGCAGACATAGTCATACAGCTTCATGCTGCCCTCGAACATGACCGAAACCATGAGGTACCTCTCTCCCACGTCCGCCGAAGCGCCGGTCCCCTGCTGCCGGTATGCCTCGCAGCGGATCCAGCCGACCTCTTCGCCCCGGTAATAGAAGATGACTGCATTGCCCTCTTTCTCATATGCGGTATCGTCAATGGCGGTATCGCCTTCCTTCAGCACATAGCCTTCGACCTTCTCGGCGGTGAATTTCAGCTTTGACTTCATGCCGCAGAGGTTCAGCTGCGGAAAGGTGAGGAACAGCGGCGCCGCATCCTTCTCTTCCCGGGAGAGCGTCAGCTCCAGCGTCTCGTCATCCTTCTTTTCCATGTGCAGAATGCTGGTGCCGGCATTGGTGAACAGTTTGAACAGATAATCGTCCGCATAATTCAGATAATTTCTGAAATAGTACGGCGGAAGCTGCTCCTTTGCCCGCTTCAATCCGTCACAAATGTTCATCAGTACCGATCTGTCGCCGTACTCCTCAAACCTCAGCCGCCTGTCGATGGCGTATTTCGCCTGAAGGAAGTAGTAATATGCCACTCCCGGATTTTTGCTCCGGTACCGGCCGTCCAGGTAACAATTGCCCAGCCGCAGCGCCGCATCCGCAAACTGCCCTCTCTCGTCAAAGCCCGTGATGCTGATACAGTCGTCGTATACCATCCGGTACAGGTTGTACGCCGCCTGCTCGCTCTTGCGGCAGCCGTGCCCGTGCAGGTACAGATCGCCCAACTTGTACATGCCCTGATACAAGCCGCATGCCGCCGCCAGCGAGAAGTTTGCAAACGCCTTTTCATATTCCGGCACGCCGTTATTGCAGCGCCCGTAACAGTAGATATAGCCCAGCGAATTGGCGGGATTCGGGTCGCCGGTCAGCTCCAGCAGTTCCTCCAGACAGTCTCTTGCAACGAACCAGTCCTGCGGATACAGTTCATTGCCCTCATAGGCGGCATATGCCTTCATTTCCAGCGCCTTCAGATACTTCTTTCCGCACAGCTCCTCGATATACCGGACACAGAGCTTCAGCGCCCGCTCACTTGCCTTTTGACGGTTGCTTTCCTTCTCAAAGCAGACGATATACTGCTCCTTGTCGCCGTCCGCAAACTCCATGTCCTCGATCTCTTTGCCCCTGTTCGCAAGTCCCCGGCTCAGCCTGTCATACAGTCTCTTACAATAATACAGCGTCTGCTCCTTGTCATCCGAGATGCCGTCTCCGTAATGACGGAAAAATAAACCGATATGCCCTTCCTCCGATACCGTCAGGTCGAAAAACTCGTCCTCCTTATCCGCCTTGTTCCGAATGTCGTCCAGCTCGAACACCTTTTCATAAAATACCCCCACCGGCAGAACGTACTTTTCATACAGCTCTCTCGGTTCGACCTCTCCGTTCATCACCCGGCCCAGCGCCGCCAAAACGTCCTCCAGCGTGATCCGGTACGAATTTTCAAACATCGCCGTGTCACCGGGAGCGATGAACTTCTCCGCCCTTGCGATCTTTTTTGTGTCTTCCGTATCATAGAATATCATGTACTTCTTTTCCTCCTGCCCGGCCTCCTTCTCCTCCGGGACCTCTTCCGCTTCTTCGGAAGGCTCTTCTTCGCTTTCCGATATGGGCACATCTTCCTCTGCCGGTTCCTTTTCCGGCTCCGGTGCACTTTCCGGCTGCGCCGGTTTGCCCTTCCGCTGTGCCGCCTTCATCGTCAGCCTGCATTTCAGCGAGTTCAGCACCTCGTCGCACAGCTTCACCAGTGCCTCGTCCGTTTTTCCCTCTCTCGAATAGAACGAGCGCAGCACCTGCACGGTATCATACACCTCCGCCGCACAGAAATGCCTTTTCACGATACCGATGAACTTTGCAAAGCACTGCTCCATGTCGTAGGATGCACGCAGATGCTCCATCAGCCAATCATACATCACTCCCCGAATAATCCCGGCGATGCCTCTCAGTTCCTCGCCGGTCACGTCGCCGCAGAGGCGTTTTGGCACGTCACCCTTGACCCAGCTGTTGAGGGCGGTATGCGGATGGTATGCACAGGCGCCGTGACAGATGAACCACTGTCTGATCTCAAATGTCTTCGGCTCCAGCCACCGCTCCGCCATGTCCCTGCCCCAGCCTTTGGTTCGTTTCGCAAGGCGGAAGATGCCGTCATTGTCGCCCCGTGCCTGCATCACCCACACCGCATACAGCGTGAATTCCTCGCACAGCGCCAGCGTTTCAATGATCTCGAGGATCCTGTGATCCGATTCCTTCGTTTCGTCGAGCTTCGTCTGCCCGCACAGCGCAATACCGATCTTGACGAGCTCTCGGTCATCCGACTTCGTCATCAGATCTTCGGCATAGCCGACATATTCCCGTTCCGGTGCGGCGATCACGATCCGGGACACCGTGTCCGCCAGTGCCAGCGCCATTTCCTTTTCGGCGATCCGACCAAGTTTTTCGGTATCTCGGCTTCTCAGTGCCGTTGCCAACTCGATTTTGGTCTCTTCGCTGACTTCTTTGCGCTCCATATGATCCATCCGTATCCCGTCAAGGGCGCCGTCGACAAAGCTGACCCCGCCGTGCATCAGCTTCGGCAGAGAGAAGTCTTCCTCGTCCTTATGCTCCAGAATATATTCATACAGCGACATATCCGCACCTCCGTAAAATTCATTCCTATCTTACCATATTCTCATCAAAATAGCAAGTCTGCAATCGCCCATCTCTCATGAAAAAACCACCGTCCGCAGACGGTGGCTGTAAACGGTGGCTGCCGGTCGGATTCAGGCGGCCATGCGCTGTCTCCGATCCTTTCTTCTGGTCTTGTCGAAGATCCTTGCGCCGTATTCCGACTCCAGATACTTGAAATACTTGGGCAGCTTGGTCATGGTATGGGTAACTGCCGCATCCCGATGTCCCTTGCTCAGGTCGATGGCGTCCTTCAGCAGCACGCCCCGGCCGTAGTAGTTGTCCACGCTGACCTTGTACTCCTGCCGGAACAGGTAGTAGGTCTCTCCGTCGCTCTCCAGATAGAAGGTGTGATACCCGGCTTCCTTTTCCACGCAATAGACTCTCTGCATCCTGTATTCCTCACTTTCTGTTGTTCGGCCGCTTCGGCGCCCGGAATTGTTCGCATATTATAGCACAGGCGGCCCGCACTGTCAATAAGCGGAGGCTTAGGAATACATTAGGATGATCCGGGCAAAAAAAGTCGAGCATTTTTTCAGTATTTGTGGTATACTGTACGGCAGAAGGAGGGGAAACGCCGTGAACGAACAGCTTCTTGCCCTGCAGCGGATGCAGGACTATATCGATGCGCACGATTTCGAGGACATATCGCTGACCGAACTGGCAGGCGCCGCCATGTATTCGCCCTGGTATGCCCGCAGGCTGTTCATCCGCTGGCTCGGCGTCACTCCGGCCGACTATATCCGCAGGCTCCGCCTGTCCAAATCGGCATTGCTGCTGCGGGACGGCAAGCTCACCGTGACCGATGCCGCCCTGCGCATGGGACTGAGCCTTGACGGCTACCGCAGAGCCTTCTTCCGGGAATTCGGCTGCAACCCGGGCGAGTATGCCCGTTGTCCCGTACCGATTCCCCTGTTCAAGCCTTACAGATTATCCGACCCCGACAGAAAAAAGGAGGAAATACCCTTGAGCGAACTCAAAAATGTGTTTATCCAGATCATCGAAAAGCCGGAACGCAAGCTGATCCTGAAGCGCGGCATCAAGGCCACCCACTATTTCGAGTACTGCGAGGAGGTAGGCTGCGACGTGTGGGGACTGCTCACCAGCATCCGCTCTCTCAGCGGCGAACCCGTCTGCCTGTGGCTGCCCGAAAAGTACCGTCTGCCCGGAACCAGCGAGTATGTGCAGGGCACCGAGGTGCCGCCCGACTACGCCGGACCCGTACCCGAGGGCTTCGACGTCATCACGCTTCCGGCAGCGACCTATCTTCAATTCACCGGCGAGCCCTTTGCCGACGAGGATTTTGACTCGGCGATCCGGGAGCTGTGGGAGGCTGAGCTGCGCTTCAATCCCGCCTCCATCGGCTGCTGCTGGGACGACGAAAATCCGAGGATCCAGCTGGAACCCATCGGCAGCAGGGGATACATCGAGCTGAAGCCCGTCCGCCGTCTTTAATTCGATATTAATTGAAAAAGTATCCGACCGTTCATTTTCCGGTCGGATACTTTTTCATGAATAGTATTTCTGTTTTTTGCTTCTCGGTGTTTCCGGGATCGTCAGTTTCAGCCTTCCGGATACGACATTTGGATTGATATATCGCTGATTTACATAGCTCATGGACTTCACACCGAGAAAATCCGCTATTTCCTGTCTGGAACGGGGTTTTTTACAGAATGCCAGCAGACCATTTGCATCCTCCGGTGCCTGCTCTGACGCCGTATTGAAGAATGTCACCACAAATTCATTGCGCCGATTCTGAAACAGCGGCTCCGGCAAGCCGTACTTTTCCATTTCTTTCCGCATGGTCGGAATGCCGGAATACCGGTTTTCGGCACTCAACATGGTCTCCGCCATCACCGCCAATGCCGGATTGCGCTGATCCGGACGGGTAAAGCCCAGCTTTTCCACGGTCATTCGTCCATACAGACTGCCCGGACTGTGGATCTCCAGCCGGTCGGAAAAAAAGCTGATTTGTATCGGTGTTCCCTCGGTATAATGGCTGTAATCTCTGTGGATCAGTGCATTCAGCACCGCTTCGCGAATTGCCGTCATGGGGTATTCCGTCTTTTCGATATGCTTTCCGGTTTCGGTGTCAATGATCGTGCGCAGCTTCATATTTCTGCGGCAGAAAGCCAATGCCTCCTCCAGCATTTCGGAAAGCGTTCCCTCGATACGCTTGTTGTCGGTAAACCTTGCCGTATCCGAATCGGTATCACCGATCTCCTTTCCGGGAACGGAAACCGCCGTGATCGCCAGCTGCGGTAAAAATCCCTGCGGATAGATACAAAAGTTCATGACTGCTGCCAATGTAGGCTTTCCTTCGCTCGTGATATACAGCATTTCATAAGCCTGTTCATCGGATAATGCGGAAAACTGCGGCCGTTCCCTGCGTTTCTTTCGGAGGTATTCCTCCAATCTGTCCTTATCCATCATCTGAATGGATGCCCGCTCGATTCGCCGCTCATCATCATGCACATGCTTCCGGAACGCTTCATAGCTGTACAGCTCATAGTCCGTCATCCGCAGGTCGGCATCACCTACCCGCACATAGGAACCCTCCGTCCTGCCTGCCCCTTTATAATAGCAGGGTCTGTCTGCCGGATCGATGCCCGGTATTTCCGCCGCACAGACATACCTGTCCTCGACCTCTGCAGTTGTAAATACCGCACGGATCGGCGGTTCCATCTGGTTGCACTGTTCCGTCACCTTGTGGAGCAGATCCTGCATATCATATACGCCGCACACGGTAAAACCCTGTTTCTCATCCAGTCCGAACACCAGCACGCCGCCGCCGTCCTGATTGGAAAAACTTGACAGGGTATCATACAGCCGCTTCGGGCATCCGTCGTGCGCCGCCTTCACCTCGGTGGTCTGGCTCTCCGCCTTTTCACTTCGTATCCGTTTTACCAGATCGATAAGCTCCTCTTCCAGCATTTTCTTTCCTCTCCATTGTTTGTTTTCATCTGTATTATATCACTTTCAGCAAATTAATGCAAGATTTTCAGCAACACGTCTTGCATTAATTTGCTGTTTTCTTGCTGATTTTCCGATTTGTCTTGCAAAGATTTGCTGTTTTCTTGCAAAGTTCTTCTGTTTTGTTGCTTTAATTTCGGATTTATGCAAATTCATCTTCTGTTTTCTTTTTTCTTGACTATCTCCGAAAACATGATATAATACAAGTATCAAACCACACAGCGGAGACAGCAGCATGTACGAATACACATTGATCCGAAGCAACCGCCGGAGCATCGCCATGTCGGTCAAGGACGGCAAACTCATCGTCCGGGCGCCGCTCACCGCCTCCCGGGAGGAGATCGAAAATGTCCTGAAGCATCACGAGCGCTGGATCGGCAAGCATCTGGAGCTTCAGGAAAAGGCCATGGATATTGAGCCGCTGACTCCGGAGGAGCTCAGGGTATTGGCAGACCGGGCCGTCAGAGAGCTGCCCGAGCTCATCAACCGCTATGCCGGCCTGCTTCACGTCACGGTGAACAAGATCACGATCCGTGCCCAGCACAGCAAATGGGGCAGCTGCACCTCTGCCGGGAACCTCAGCCTCAACGTGCTGATCATGCTGATGCCGCCCAAGGTACGGGATGCGGTCATCGTACACGAATTGTGCCACCGAAAGGAAATGAACCACTCGGAAAGATTCTACAAACTGGTATACAGCGTATGCCCGGACTACGAAGAAAGCCGCAAATGGCTCAGAGAAAACGGGACTGCCCTGATGGCCAGGCTGAAATAAACGGAGGACGTATTATGGAAGAGATCAAGATCGGCAGATACCGCCACTTCAAAGGTAACGAATACGAGGTACTGTATATCGCCAAGCACAGCGAGACGCTGGAGGATATGGTGGTATACCGGGCGCTGTACGGCGAGCACGGCGTATGGGTGCGCCCTGCCTCCATGTGGAACGAGACCGTGGAGCGGGACGGCAAGACCTTCCGGCGCTTCACCTATATCGGCGACAATGAGCAGGTATGACGACATCATCTCGCTGCCGCACCACCGGTCAACGGCGCATCCGCCGCTTTCCGCACAGCAGCGGGCGGCGCAGTTTGCCCCGTTTGCGGCACTGTCCGGCTACGAGGACATGATCGGCGAATCCGACCGCACCACCGAGGCCTACATCGCTCCGGACGAGTTCGAGGCCGAGGCGATCAATCGGACGCTCTGCGCCGTTCGGGAGATCATTTCCAAAAAACCCTATGTACGGCTCACCTGCTTTGTGCCGGACAAGCGCAAAAGCGGCGGCAGCTATGTCGCCAGGGACGGCCACGTCAAACGCATCGACGAGACGAACAAGCTCCTGATCCTCACCGACGGCACGCAGATCCCCTTTACCAACCTGATGGAGCTGGACTGCCCCGAAATTCAGTAATCAAAAACACGGCATTGTTTGAGAAGTGCCGTGCTTTTTGTTATTTCTCTTTTTCTTTCAGTGCAAAGAAGCGTCCGAGCTTCGGAAGTCCTTTCTTGATCAGCCGTTTTTCGATCAACTCATAACTGACGATGCCGATCAGCGTAGATACCAGCAGATACAGCAGGTATACCCTGAATCTTTTTGAATCCTTTTCCAAATCCAGCATACGCATGACATTCAGCAGCACCATATGAGAGCACAGTATGGAATAGGTCGCCTTTCCGAGATAGCACAGCGGTTTCCACGAGAATATCTTCTTCACAACAGGAATATACAGAATACCCAGGATCACGCCGGGGCCGATGATAAAGCTGACGCACATCTGCACATTTCCCATAAACGCCGTTGATTCGGTGATAAAGCAGTACAAAAGTACCGCCATCGCCGCCGTGAAATACAGACCTGCCGTCCGTTTATGGTTGACGGGCTTCTCCGCAGCCGCACAGATCACGCATCCGATAAAGTAGTTCATGACACCGCGTGCAACACTCTGATTGACAAAGGGAGCGTCAATATTCTTTATCCATAAGCCCAGAGCGATCACGGTCACCGACAAATATATGGCAATGGGGCTCTTTGATCCCGTCTTTTCGATGAGTCTGTATACCATAAAGAACACGGCATCGCACAGCACGAGCACCTGTACATACCAGGTCGGACCGTCATACAGCGTATATGAACAGCCACCTTCCGATTCCCGTTACAGAGTAAATAAACTTCCAAAGACTGTTGTTTATTTTCAATACCTGTACCGTCCACGTATCGATATACGCAACAGCTACGGCGATCAATATCCATATGATCATCAGCGGATACAGACGCCTAATCCGATCTGTCATGTATCCCTGAAAGGAAGCCTTCTTCCTGCCGATGGTATAGACCGACACGAATCCGCTGAGCATGAAAAACAGCTCTACGGCCATATGCGAGTTATTTAAGAAGATCGCACTTGCGTGATACCCCGGAGCATTATCCGCACTCCATGCAAAGCTGTTCATATAGTGACATGAAATAACGAACAGTATCAGGATATATTTCAAGCCGTCTATCGAATCAAACCTTTTCTTTTTTTCGGTATTGACTGCAATTTCATTCGCCATAATTGCACTTCCTCCTTCACACTTACTGTTGTGTTATTGCCGATATTATAATACTTTTCCGGCGAAAATTCAACCACCCCAACCTCGATTTCCCGAAAAAAACATACGTTGTTTCTATACTTACCGATATCCCTGCATTGCATAATCAAA
>JAZLHZ010000025.1:0-3948 GCA_045617085.1 Clostridia bacterium | reverse complement strand
GTATGATGTGGTCGCCGTTGATGCGTGTCTCATAGAGGATGCCCAGCTCTTCGGAATACCAGCGGCCTTCCGCTTTCCGGTCGAAATCGCCGAGCGCAAGCTGCGGCATCGGCAGATACAGCGACGGCGTCAGGGATTCGTACAGAACAAAGCCTTCCTTTTTGAGATACAGCAGACACTGATTCTCCCGGCAGAAGTAGCGGTTGCCCTTGACGTGGGTGAATACATGGTCGTCGCCGTCGTTGTAGATCACAGTGTCGCTGTCACCTCTCAGTTCGGAGACTGCACAGCCCCGATAGTACCTGCCGCACTGCACCGGATACACCGTGTCCTCATAGTTTTCCTTTTCGCCGATGACATTTGCCGTGCCGCAAAGATGCTGAAGCAGCGCATATGCCCGCATCGATGGATTGGAATGGACATAGTTTGAAAGAATGATGATGTCATAGTCTCCGGCGCACATGGTGATTGCCTTATAGCCGGAGTTGGTGCCGGTATGCTCCCGAACCGGGATGCCGAAGAAATCGTACCGCCGCACGCCCCGGCAGTAGTCGATGACCTTGCCGGAATTGAGGATGCCCTGCGTTGTCATGCGCCGGATACATTCCTCGTCCCAGATCACGGGATGACGGAAGTTTGCCATCCACTTCTGCAGATCGGCAGGCGTGGTGTTGAGGCTGGTGGAGCCTACGATGTCAAACGTATGGGTATATTCCCGGAAGCCGCCGCCCGCCTTGGGACGGTAAGAGCGCACCCGATGCGGGACGATCTCGCTGTGGTCGTTTCGGTAGAAGGTGTGTGTCATGCCGAGGGGACGGAATATCCGCTCGTCGGCGAACTCCCGGATGCTTTTTCCGGTGAGCTCCCGAATGAGCATCGCCATCAGCGTGTAGCCGGAATTGCAGTAGGAATACCGCTCGCCGGGAAGAAAACTGACTTCCTTTTGTGCGGTCAGAAAGCGTTTGGCGTGTCCGCTGGTCGCCAGGTCTTCCATCGTGTGGCCGCCGAGGGTGAACAGATCCCACTGCTCCCGCATGCCGCCGGTGTGGTTCAGCAGGTGCCGGATCGTGATATTGTCTGCGAACTCGGGCAGGAAGGGGAGATAGCTACGGATGCTGCGCCCGACGTCCACCTTGCCTTCCTTTTCCAGCAGCGTGATACAGCAGGCCGTGAACTGCTTGGTGACCGAGGCCACATGGAACACGGAGTCGGCCGTGATGGGCAGCTGCTCGCCGATGTCGGCACAGCCGCACTGATAATCAAACAGGGGCTTGCCGTTCTTGACGACGGATACAGAGAAGCCCGGAGCGGGACTGCCGAGAAAGCTCAGATCGAACAGCTCTTCGATAAACTTGTCCATATTTCCTCCTTTAACGGGGTCCAAATCCACTTTTTTCATATAATAGCACATTTCGCACAAGAAATCAATACGAAATACTTGCGTTAAGCATCAAAAAGCTGTATAATAACTATATAATACGTGAATTGTATATCAAATGAGGTTTCATCATGATCAGAGGCAATATCGAAGGCATCCGCAAGAGCGCACTGGACGAGCTGGAACGGCTCTACGAGACGGACTGGGCGAGAGATCAGTTTATCCCGGACCGGCTGCTCAATACGCTGGTACATTATACCGATCAGCTCAACCGGGAGATCATGGTCTATATGAGCCGGGACGGAAATGTGCTGGAGATCGCCGTGGGTTCGGCTTCCAACGTGTCCCTGCCGGAGCGGAGCATGCGGCGAAATGTGGAGCGTCTGTCCGGTATCCGCTGCATCCATACCCATCCCAACGGCACGTGCCGGCTGTCCGATGTGGACGAGCAGGCGCTGCGGCTGATGCGGTTCGATGCGATGTGCGTGGTGGGCGTACAGGACGGCATCTGTACCGGCATTTCCGCTGCCTTCCTCGGCGAGATCGAATACAGTCAGCTTTCCATTCACGTGCACGGCCCGGTCAAGCCCGGACGTGTGCCGCAGGAGAAGTGGCTCAAGGAGATCGAGACCGCAGATTCCCTGGTGCTCAAGACCATCAAAGAGGGCAACTATGAGCGCACACAGGAGCGGGTCATGCTGGTGGGAACCGATTCCGAGGAGTCGCTGGACGAGCTGGAAAGTCTGACCAATACCGCAGGCGCCATCGTCATCCACCGGGTGCTGCAAAAGCGGCAGAAGAGCGACCCCGCCACGTTTATCGGCTCCGGCAAGGTCGGCGAGATCTCGCTGATCTGTCAGGCTTCGGAGATCGATCTGGTGATATTCGACGATGAGCTGACTGCCGCACAGGCGAGAAACATCAGCGATATTCTGGGCGCCGGAGTGCGGGTCATCGACCGCACGGCGCTGATCCTCGACATATTTGCCCAGCGGGCGCAGTCCTATGAGGGCAAGCTGCAGGTGGAGCTGGCACAGCTCAAGTATAACATGCCGAGACTGATCGGCCTGGGCAACGTCCTTTCAAGACTCGGCGGCGGTATCGGCACCAGAGGCCCCGGCGAGACACAGCTGGAAGTGGACAGGCGCCATATCCGCAAGCGCATCAGCGATCTGGAGAGGGAGCTGGGAGAGCTGGACCGTCAGCGCACGCTCCGCAGATCCCGCCGGGAAAAGACGGGTCAGACCGTTGTGGCGCTGGTGGGCTATACCAATGCGGGCAAGTCCACGCTGCTCAATGCGATGAGCGGCGCAAACGTGCTGGTGGAGGATAAGCTGTTCGCCACGCTGGATCCGGTGCTGCGGAATGTTGACCTGCCGGATAACCGTTCCTGCCTGCTGGTCGATACGGTTGGCTTTATCCGCAAGCTGCCCCATCAGCTGGTCGAGGCGTTCAAGTCGACTCTGGAGGAGGCGCTTTGTGCCGACCTGATACTGATGGTTTCCGACGGCTCCAGCGAGCACTGCGGCGAGCAGCGGGCGGTGGTGCTGGAGGTCCTGCGGGAGCTGGGTGCATCCGGAAAGCCGATGCTGGAGGTATTGAACAAGTGCGACCGTATGCCGGAGGTACCGATGTCCTCCAAGGACATGATCGTGATCTCGGCACAGTCCGGAAGAGGTCTGGACGAGCTCAAACAGGAGATATCCAACCGCATCGCCTCGCTGAGAAGGCTGGTGAAGGTGACGATCCCCTATGCCGAGGGCGCTGTGGCGTCGCTGGTGCATGAGCAGGGCGTGGTGGTCAGCGAGGAATATACCGATACCGCCACGGTCATTACATGCATGCTGGACGGCACCATGTGCAACCGGGTGGAGAAGCTCCTGAAGAACGGCACCATCGAATCCGCATAATCACAGATAAGGGCATGATATTATGGCGAAGCAACATATCCGCATACTTTCTCTGGTATTGATCGCATTGCTGCTGCCGAGTTGTTTTGCAGCAGCGGAGGAGGAAAAAGTGGCTGAATCCCTGTTGATATTGGTCAATAAGACCCATCCGCTTCCGGATACGTATGTTCCGGAGGATCTCGTGGAGGCTCATGTGGCGTTCGTGGACAACGTGTATCCCGAACGGAAGCAGATGCGGGCTCCCGCAGCCGAGGCGCTGGAAAAAATGTTTGAGGCGGCGCTGGCGGACGGCATCGAGCTGCTGGCGGTATCGGGTTTCCGCTCCTACGGCACGCAGCAGATCATCTATAAAAAGCGGCTGGAGCAGACCAGTCAGGAATATGTGGATGTGTATATCGCCATGCCGGGCTGTTCCGAGCATCAGTCGGGACTGGCGATGGACTTGGGGTGCGCCGATAGTCACGATCTGACCGAGGCCTTTGCCGACACCGAGGCATATGCATGGCTCAATGCGCATGCCTCCGAATACGGATTCCTGATCCGCTATCCCCAGGACGGCACAGAGAGCACCGGGTATGCGTATGAGCCGTGGCATGTGCGGTATGTGGGCGAGGCGGCAAAGGAGATCGCAGAAAGCGGCCTGACACTGGAAGACTGGTA
>JAZLHZ010000024.1:0-13689 GCA_045617085.1 Clostridia bacterium | reverse complement strand
TACTGGGAGAAGCGCATATACATCTGGCCTTCGATGATCAGGGGTCTTACGGGAGTGATGCTCAGCTGTTCCCAGCCGATCAGGATCTTTTTGGAATTCATGAGAAATCAGTCCTCCTTACAAATTAGCTCATCACGGAATTGTTGCGAAAAACCGGTTTTGTTAGCACAGCTTCCAAAAGTCATTCCCCAGCTCACTGGGGAAGGTGCCGAGCGAAAGCGCGGGGGATGGGGCTGATAGAGCTCTGGAAGTGGTGCTTTCTTCAGCTACTATACTTTATCAGCCCTACCCACCGCCTGCGGCGTTCCCCCCTTCCCTCTGATGAGGGAACGAGCGAAGCGAGTTGGGTTCGGGAGTGAATGACAGCGCAGTGCGCTGTCAGAGCCGAACCCTGACCGAGCCGCAGCGAGAAGGGACTTATGGCAGTTATGTCAATAATCCTTTTTCATTCCGCAAAAACGTGAAGAACTTTAAAATTATCTGTATTATCAGAACTCTACGCCAATGGCCTTCATGTCGGCGATCATCTTGGCGGTCTTTTCCTCGCTGTACATCTTGGCGGGATATGCCATGTAGCCCACATCCAGACCCTGTGCATTCAGCATGACCTTGATGGACTGGCGGCAGTCGCCGTTTTCGAGGATGACGGTGATGCCCTTGTTGATCTTGATCTGCAGGGCTCTTGCCTTCTCATACTCGCCCGCACGGAATGCCTTGTACAGCTCGACATACCACTTGCCCATGATGTTGTAGGTCGAGCCGATGCCGCCGTCTGCGCCCATCGTGAGGCCGAGAAGCAGCATCTCGTCGGGTCCGTTGATGACGTTGATGTCGCCGCCGTTCAGCTCGGTGATACGCTGCATGGAGTAGTAGTCAAACATGGTGTACTTGCAGCCGATGACGCCGTCGATCTTCATGGCTTCCTTCATGAAGGCATAGGGATTGCCCTTCACAAGACCCGTGCAATAGACCAGCACCGGAAGTCCGGAAGCGTCTGCAATGCGCTTGTAGTAGTCCAGGATCTCTTCCTCGGAATAGGTGTATACATAGTTGGGAACGAGGGAGGAGATGGCGTCGCAGCCGATCTGACCGGCATGCTTTGCCAGACGGATGGCACTCATGGTATCCACTGCGCCGATGTGGTTGATGATCTTTCCCCTGCCCTTGCACTTGTCCATGGCGGTCTCCGCCAGATCCATGCGGCACTTTTCGGAAAGGAAAACGCCTTCGCCGGTGGCGCCGTTGATGTAGAAACCGTCAACGCCCATGGCCAGCTCGTGGTCGATCAGCTTTTCACAGGCAGCACGCTTAAAGTTGCCTTCCGCATCAAAGGGGCTTACGAGGGCGGGCATGATTCCCGAAAACAGTTTGTTGGACATTGTTTTTTCCTCCTGTTGTGCTTTTTCGTTTTATGCTTTTCTCTTTTTGAGCGTTTGGATGCGTTCCTTGATGACCGGAGCCATGGTCTGGATAATGATCGCCACGATGAGGATCGAGCCCTTGACCGTATCGTTCAGCAGCGTGTTCATCTTCAATGCCACGATGATCTTATCGATAACGGTATATGACATGACGCCGAACAGGATGCCCACGCACTTGCCCTTGCCGCCGGCCATCGAAATGCCGCCCAGCACCACGGCTGCAATGGCGTACATCTCATAGCTGCCGCCTGTGGTTGCGGGGTCGACCGAGGCGTTCATGCTGATCCACAGGAAGGCACTGATGCCGGTCAGGATACCGGTGATGACGAACACGGCGATGCGGACGTTGTCCACGTTGATGCCCGCAAGCCTTGCGGCCTTCTCATTGCTGCCCACCGCATAGAACTGCTTGCCGAACTTGGTGGAGGTGGTGATATAGACGATGATGACCGTCAGTGCGATCAGGAACAGGCCCGTCACGGGGATCGTCAGCAGCTTGTTGTTGCCGAAGCTGTAGAAGGGCTTGTACATGGAGTTGGACGAGAGGAGCTTAAACAGACTGTTGCTGCCGCCGGAGATGGTCGAGGGGATCTCGTGGCAGATATATCTCGTCAGCGAGCGGAAGATCAGCATGGAGGCCAGCGTCACGATGAAGGCTGGCATTTTCGCCTTGCCGACAAGTACGCCGTTGATGAATCCGCAGACGGCGCCGCAGATGATCGCCGTCAGGAATGCGACGATGATATTGTCGGTCACATTGAACGCCATGACCGTAAACCCGCCGATAAACGCCAGCATCGAGCCCACCGACAGGTCGATCTGGCCTGTGATGATGACCAGACCCATGCCGAGGGCGATGATGCCCACGACTGCCGAATGGCGCAGGATGTTCATGGCACCGGTCCAGGTCAGGCTGGAGTTGACCACCATATAGCCGATGAATATCGCCGCAAATATCACGATGAAGCTGTAGCCCGACCAGATGCGGGACAGTGCCTTCACGAATCCGTTCTGTTTCTTATTCGTTGTTTCCATACCCATTCACTCCCGTTTCTCACGCCTGCACTGCGTTGGTGGAGTACAGCATGACCGTCTGCTCGTCGATCTCGTCATGGGGAAGCACCTTCAGCAGCCTTCCGTCGTAGAACACTGCGCAGCGATCCGCCACCATCTGGATCTCGCCGATCTCCAGCGTGTTGATAATGATCGTTCTGCCCTGCTCCGCCAGCATCAGGATCAGCTGATAGATCTCTGCCTTGGAGCCCACATCGATACCCTGCGTCGGATTGTCCAGCAACAGGATCTCGCTCTTCGTATTGAGCCACCGGGCGAGGAACACCTTCTGCTGATTGCCGCCGGACAGCGAGGTCACGGCGTCGCTGCTCTTCTGTGCCTTAATACTCAGCAGCTTTTTCAGTGCCTCGTAATTGCCCTGTTCTTTCTTCACGAAGATATGCTGCTTCTTTTTGCTCAGCGTGTGCTCCGATACGTAGGTATTCTCCAATATCGTCATATCGGGGATGACCGAGTTTTCCTTTCGGTTGGATGGAAGCATCGCCACATGCGCCTTCATTGCGCCGTGGAGACTGCCGCTCTTCAGGTTCTTTCCGAGCACCTCTACGCTGCCGCTTTCCACCGGAAGTGCGCCGAACACCGCCTGCATCAGCTCCGAGCTGCCCGAGCCCTGAAGTCCTGTCACGGCCAATATCTCGCCCTTTTTCACCTCCAGCGACACGTCGGAAAAGCCCTTGCCGGATACCTTATTGAGCTTCAGTACCGTTTCACCCAGTGCTCTGGGCTGGTACACGTTCTTTGACGAGTAGCTCTGACCCACCATCAGGCGGGCGATGCTCTCCGGGTCCACATCTTTGATAAAGCCGCTTTGGATGAATTCACCGTTTCTCAGCACGGTATAGCTGTCCGAAATGCGGAATATCTCGGGCATTTTGTGCGAGATAAATATAAATGACTTGCCGCCCTGCCTGAGCTTTTCCAGGATGGCGAACAGTCTGTCGATTTCTTCGTTATTCAGGGCGGTGGTCGGCTCGTCCAGTATGAAGAGCTTCGCATCAAACAGCAGCGCCTTTGCGATCTCCAGCAGCTGCTTCTGCCCCATTTTCAGCTCCGACACCACGGCGTCCGGATCGATCTCGACGCCCATTTCCGAAAAGAGCTTCTGCGCCCTTTCCTTCATTTCCTTCTTTTTCAGCGTGCCGAGCTTATTGGTATATTCCCGGGTAAGGAACAGATTCTCAAAGACCTTCATCGTGGGGAAGAGGTTCAGCTCCTGATGCACGAATGCAATGCCCAGCGCCTCGGTCTCCCGGATGGTGGGTCTTTCCAGCGGCTTGCCCATGAATGTGATGCTGCCGCTGTCCATTCCGATAACACCCGTCAGTATGTTCATCAGAGTGGATTTGCCTGCGCCGTTTTCACCGAGGATCGTATGGATCTCGCCCTCGGCCACGGTCAGCTGCACGTTTTTCAGTACCTGCACGCCGTCAAACGACTTGCAGATGTCCTTCATTTCAAGTATGCTCATGTCAAAATCCCGCATCCTGCTTTTTCAAGAAAATGCCGCAGCGACGGCTCTTTGTCGCCGCTGCGGCATATTGGTTGTTCGTTCAGATCAAACCGGATCAGTTGAAGCCGACGTAAGAAGTGACGTTCTCTGCGGTGACGATCTCAACGGGAACGATGTAGTCCTGAGCTACCTCGTTGCCTGCCAGAGAGTCGAGCATCAGCTGGATGGCGTCCTGGATCATAGCGGGGCTGTAGGTGGCAACTGCCAGACCTGCGAAGGTGCCTGCTACGTCGGTATGGGTCTCGCCGCGGATAACTGCATACAGCTCCTCTGCGCCGCCGGCAGCAGAGATCACGATGCCGTTGCCCAGGATGGCAGCCTTGGTGTCGTCGTCGATTGCGGAGCCCTCAAGAGCCTCGATGACGCCCAGAGCGAACTCGTCGTCCTGAGAATAGAACCACTTGATGGCAGCATTGTTGGCATCGCTCATCAGAGACTCGAAGTACTCCTTGGCGTTGGCACGGCTCCAGTTCATGGCGCCGCTGTAGGTCACGTTGGCAAGGTCTTCCTCTGCCCAGCCGGCCTCTTCGGTCAGGTAAGCAACGAAGCCGTTGTCACGATAGGTGGTAACGGAAGAGGTGTCGCCCTCGAAAACGATGACGGCGTCGCCCTTTTCCATGCCCAGAGATACGAAGTACTCGGCAACCTTGGCGCCTACGCCCTCGTTATCGCCGGATACGTTGGCCACTGCTGCGTCCTTGACGCCGGCAATGATGCGGTCGAAAGCAACGTAGGGGATGCCTGCGTCGACGATCTGCTGGATGGCGAACTCAACGGTGTCGTCCTGGGGCAGGATGACGATGCCCGCGGTCTCGCCTGCGTGGCTGGCCAGGATGTCCTCGATCTGGGTGATCTGGGCAGCGGCGTCATCGGCGGTGATGACCTCGGCGGTGTACTCGCCGGCAGCGTTGATCTCGTCTGCCATGCTCTTTGCGAAGGTGGCAACAGAGCCGGTCCAGCCGTGATCCTCGGTGGGGGTCAGAATGTAGATGTTCTTTGCTTCGTCAGCGCATGCGAACATGGGCATCATGACGATGGCAAGGCACAGGATGATGGCAATGATGGACTTCTTCATAGATATCCATTCCTCCATATGTGTATTTGTACGGTATCCGCCGTACTTCTCTTATATTACCACATTTTAGCCTTGTTTGCAACTGTTTTGCGAAATTTCATCTTCGGTATTTTTTCAAACCCGATTCCTCACTGCGCTTACAATTATGTAAAATTTCGCCATAACCCTTGCATAATCGGCGAAACTATGATAAAATAAACCTTGCGTCTGATTAATGACCACATATGGATTTCGTGCGGCGTCATGCTGTGAACCTTGTCAGGTCCGGAAGGAAGCAGCAATAAGCAGATTTTGGCGTGCGCCGCGATTATTCCCGTGCGAGATCAGGCGTTTTTTTATTTGCAATCAGCAATGTGCAATTGGCAATTGAATGCTCTGCGAAACAGAAATCAACTTCCTGCACTCACATAAACATCACGTAATATATCGGCAGATAGATGATCTTGCCGTCTTTTTTTATCGTCTGCTCATTCGATACGACAAACGCCTTTTTGATATGATAATCTTCGTTGGCGGTAAAGTGGTTGAGCGCACTGTGGATCGTGTAATCCTTGCCGGACTTGACCTCTATCGGAACGACGGACAGGCTGTCGTAGTCGTCGATCAAATAGTCCACTTCGCCCTTGCTGCGGTTGTCGTAATAGAACAGCTTATGCCCGTGAGCCGCCAGCTCACTTGCCACAACGCTTTCATAGACCGAGCCGAGATTTATGCTGCTCTCGTCATCCAGCACCGCCCGTATGTTATGTCCGTACAATATGCCGGTCAATATGCCCACATCGTTCAGGTACAGCTTCAAAAGGTTCTTTCCGCAGGATTCGATCAGAGGAAATACCGGGGTGGAAATCGCCTGCACACTCAATGCGATACCGGCACTGATAAGGTACTCGAACTCACTGCTGTAATCCGCAAATGTCTTTCCTCTTTTGTTCTCAATGCTTTGGGCAACCATCCGCTTTTTCTTGTTTTCCATGTTGGAAGGTATCAGCTCGTACACTCTGCGGATCTTCAGTTTTCTTTTGGTATCATATTTTGACGCATCCACCGCATAATATTTGCGGATCTCATTTTGGACCTCCCGCACCCGCTGAATGTTTTTTTCCTCAACAAATGCCTTGACGGCATCCGGCATGCCGCCCACCAGCAGATACTTGCGGAACAGATCCATCATCTTATTGTGTATGTTTTCCTCGGGCGCTTCCAGCCGCTCATACTTTTTCCGCAGGGCGTCCACCGCCAGCCTGTTCACTCCGTTGGCATAAAGGAACTCCTCAAAATCCATCGGGTACATTTTGAGTTTATGAATGCTTCCCATCGGGATCGAGGATGTTTCGGACAGCGTGACACCCAACAGCGAACCGCTGGCGATATAGGTGAACCGGTTATCCTGTGCCAGAAACTTGAGCAGCGTCAGCAGATGCGGATACGCCTGTATTTCATCGATAAAGATCAGTGTATTCTCCTTCTCATGCATTTTGTCTCCGGCGATCATGCTGACCTGCAGATAGAAGTCCTCCACTGTTCGGGTATCCGCAAACAGCCTTGCACCGTCTGCATCTTCGATCATATTGATCTCGATAAAGTTTGCAAACAACCTTTTCCCGACAGTACGGATAATAAACGTCTTCCCGACCTGACGGGCACCGTCCACCAACAGTATTTTAGACGAATCTGACCTCAAATGCTCCTCGATCTCCGTTTCGACTTTTCTGTAAAACATCCCCTGCACCTCCCGGGCAACTTTTCAATCATATTATAGCACGTTTTCTCTGACATTTCAATACTTTTTCCCGGCATTTTCTCTGACATTTCAATAGTAAATCGAACGCAAAAGACTGACATTTCAATAGATAATCGAGTATAAAAGTCTGACATTTCAAATATTCGTTATTGTTCAAGCAGAAAAAGCACCTCTGCGGCGAACCGCAGAGGTGCTTTCCTTGTTATCTGTTACTGAAGGATGCAGTAAAGCAGAGCGAGAACGACGAAAGCAATGGCGGAGATCTTTGTGATGAGCTCCAGCTTGCCTTCCATGCTCTTTGCCTTATTCTTATCCATGAAGTTCTCAGCGGCGCCGCCGATCACGCCCAGACCCTGGCTGTTGCCCTGCTGCATGAGGACGGATGCGATAAGAACGATGACTGCAATGATAAGGAATATCTGTACGAGAACGAGCAATGCTGCCATAGAATTTGCCTCCTAATGCGGCTTCATGCCGCTGAATATCATACTTTATGATTATAACACAGCAACCGGTTTTTTGCAATATGCTGTTTGTGAAATAAAGGTTATTTCGGTAATCCGGACAAACTGCCTTATCTGCCGCCCTTGGCCATCTTTGCGCCGTCGTGCACCTTCTTCAGGATGCCGGACTCAAAGGAATAAGTGCTGTTGTTCCTGTCCTTCCATGCCTTGAGAGCGTACTGGACCATGTTGTCCAGCAGCATCGGGAAGCTGATGCCCACGGGCTCCCACAGGTAGAAGGACAGCGAGCCGGGAATGGTGTTGATCTCGCCGACATACAGGCTGTTGTCGCTCTCATCGATAATGTAATCGATGCGGACGACGCCCTTGCAGTCCAGCGCCATGAAGATCTGCCTGGTGAGGCTCTTGACCTGTGCCGTCAGCTCATCGCTGATGGGGGCGGGCATATTGCGCTTGACGCTCTGCATGCCCTTTCCGCCGCCGTTGCCCATGTACTTCTGCACGAAGTCCAGGAACTCGGCATCGCTCCACTTCATCGGCATTTCGGTCTCGGAGATGCGCACGTCATCGCCATAGCCCAGTGCCGAGCAGTTGACCTCTTTGATCTGACTGACGCCCTTTTCGATGAGGATGCGCTTGTCATACGCCACGGCCACGTCAATGGCATGGGCAAGGGACTCCCTGTTGTCGGCACGGCTGATGCCGATAGAGGAACCCAGATTGGCGGGCTTTACGAACATGGGATACGGCAGCGCCGCTTCGGCTCTGTCCAGCACCGCTTCTCTGTCTTCGTGCCAGCTGTCCCGGGTGATATTGATATCGGGCAGTACCGGGAAGCCGCAGCCCCGGAATACCTGCTTCATGGTGATCTTGTCCATACCGACGGCACAGCCGAGGATGCCGCAGGAGGTATAGGGCACGTTCAGCATGTCCAGCATACCCTGAAGGGAGCCATCCTCGCCGTTGAGTCCGTGCAGGGCGGGCATGACCACGTCCACGGTCTCCAGAATGTTGACGTCCGCACCGAAGAGCCTCTTCTTGCCGGTGGGATACTCGATCAGGAGCAGCTTGCCGTCCCGGGATACGGGAAGCACGTGTTGCACCTTGGCGGGATCGAAATCGATGAAGAACGTCATCTTGTCCAGCTCTTCGCCGATATACCACTCGCCGTGCTTGTCGATATAGATCCTCGTCACGTCATACTTGGCGCTGTCCATGTTCTGTGCTGCCTGCAGGCCGGTGATGATGGATACGTCATGCTCGCAGCTTCTGCTTCCGAATATTACGCCGATATTCTTCTTCATTCCGATTATGCCTCCGCTTTATTTTGCCTCATTGTAATTGTCCGGCAGATCGTTCTCGAACAGAACGGTGTCGCCTGCCCGGCAGATCTGTCCCAGTACGGAAGATGCCTCGTCGAGGTTGCCGACCGTATGGATCTTCATCTCGGGGAACTGCTTCTCGTCCAGGCCTTCCCGGATGGGCAGCGTGTGCTTTCTGCCGACAAGTATGACCTCATCGCAGACATCGGCAATACGTCTGCCGAATTCCCTGTTGATCTCTGATTCCCGCTCGCCCTGTTCCACCATGCCGGGGGTAACGATGATGTGCCTGCCGCCGAAATCCTTCAGCACGTTCAGCGCCATCTTGGAACCCACGGGGTTGGAGTTGAAGGCATCGTCGATGATCGTGATGCTGCCGTTGTTCATCAGCTGCAGCCGATGCTCGATGGGCTCGATCCTCGCTACGCCGGAAGCGATCTCCTTCATCGAAAGACCCAGCTCTCTTGCCACGGCGCAGGCCAGCACGATGTTGCTGATGTTGTGGGTGCCCAGCAGCTTCGTGACGCAGACGATGCTCTCGTTCTTTCGGTTGTCCACCAGACGGAAGGTGCTGCCGGAGGGCCCGGCGGTGATATGGTCGGCACTGAGGTCCGCATTCGGGCTGTTGATGCCGGTGAGGTACTTCTTGATGCTTGTATTGCGGTACAGCTGATCGACATACGCATCGTCCGAGGCGAAGAACGCCACGCCGTCGGCGGGCAGACCGCGGATCAGCTCATACTTTGTGCTGGCCACGGTCTCGATGCTGCCGAAAGTCTCCAGATGCTGAGGCCCGACAGACGTGATCAGTCCGTATCCGGGATGCACCAGCTCCACCAGCTCGTCAATGTCGCCCACATGGCGGGCGCCCATTTCGGCAAGGAACACTTCATGCTCGGGCTTGAGCTGTTCCCGAATGACTCTGGTCAGTCCCATCGGCGTATTGAAGCTGGCAGGAGTTGCCAGTACGTTGTACTTTTCGGAAAGTATCGATGCCAGGATGAACTTGGTGCTGGTCTTTCCGTAGCTGCCGGTAATGCCGATCTTGATGAGGTCGTTTCTCTCGTTCAGCTTCTGTCTGGCGTCATTGAGGTAGTAATTGGAGACCGCCTTTTCCAGCGGCTGCATTACGAAGCCCGCCGCATAGGTGATCAGCGGCAGCACAGCAAACAGGCAGAACGCCGCAACGGGCAGCAGGCTAAGCAGCAGACCGAGGCCGACGATCAGTACAGCCGAAGCCGCATACAGCCGCTTCATTCTTGCAGTCAGTGCAAACTTTTTCTTCGCCTTCTGTCTGTGCAGGAAGGCATCGCAGCTCATCACGCCGAAGATAAATGCGATCGATGCAATGATGTCTGCCGTCATTGCCGCACTGCTTACCCGGCACAGCCGCAGGATCAGCAGCAGCACGATGTCGAGGATCGGCGCACCTACCGCCACGAAAAGGATGCGGAGGAGCCGTTCATCTTTTAAGGTGTAATTCTTTTTGAGGAAGCGGACGAAGCCGTCCAGCTGATAGCTCTCCAGCTGGAGCATGTGGAGCCAATAGCGCTCCGCATAGCACATCACCGCACAGTTTATCAGGAGTACGAAAATGTTCATAGCGTTTTCCTTTCGTTTTTTCGGGGGAATACCGTTTGGTTTTATCTCATCAGTTCAGGAAGCTCTCCGTCACTGCAATGAACTTTCCGAAATCGTCAAGATAGGCAAAATGTCCGCCGTTGAGCTTTACCAGCGCACAGTCTCTGATCTCCCTTTCCATGATCTCGCCCATCCACAGCGGGGTCTCGGTGTCGTTTTCGCCCCAGAGTAGGATGACGGAAGCCTGTATGTCCTTCAGTTTCCCGGTCAGGTCCTGCGCAATGACTCTGTTGAACGTCATGCGCATGTTCTTTGAAAGCACCCGGTAGTCCGGCGATCCGAATCTTTGGATCAGTGCCTCCTGCAGCTTGTCCGTCGTCTTTCCGCCCAGCAGCATTTTGGCAGGCTTAGAAAGGACGAGCTTTTTCAGTGTTTTATACAATCTGCTTTTGAAGGTCTTTTTCCCGGTCTTTTTTGAGGGAATGCCCGCAGCGCCGGTCAGCACCAGCCGGTTCACCAGCTGAGGATGCTCTGCGGAAAGCAGGATCGCCACACGGCAGCCGAAGGAGTGCGCCACGATATCGGTCTGTCCGCCGATGACGTCCCGGATGAACGCCTCGGTCATCTGCATATATTCGGTGACGGACCAGGGGGCAGGCGGTTCGGCGGTGTTTCCGTGGCCGGGGAAGTCCAGTGCAAACACCCGTTTGCCCGTACTCAGTCTGTTGATCACCGGCTTGAAGCTGTCGATACAGCCGCCCCAGCCGTGCAGTGTCAGTACGTTTTGCCCGCCGCTGCCGAAGACCTCATACCGGACTTTCAGCCCGTTGTAGTCATAAACCATCCGCCGCTCACCTCACTTTTTATTGTATAGCTGTACGTTTATATTATACACTATTCCCCGATTTTTGTAAAAGGGTTCACTGTGAAACTTTTCTTCCTTTTGATAAAGAAACGGATGAATAAAGTTAAGAATTATGTAATAGGCCCGAAAACTCCCGCAAAAAAAGCACCGAACCGGCATTTGTACCCGGTTCGGCCTCTGTTTTTCTCAGCACCAGCATCTGCCGCAGCAGCAATTGAGCAGCAGATTCAACAGCACACAGCTCACGCACGGATCCTGACACAGCCTTGTCGAAAATCCGTACTGCTTCGCCGTCCGCTTATACCCGTTGGTACCCGACTGAAGCTCATTCAGGAATTGTGCATATTCCGCATTGTCCGGCGCCATACTGACCGCCTGCCTTGCATGCTCCAGCGCCAGCGCCCGGTTGCCCATGCCGACATTCGCCTGTGCGCTGAGGAAGTACCATTCGGCCGTGCGGTTGGCGATCCCGTTCAATGCGTTCAGCGCCTCCTGATAGTAGCCGTTGGCGATATAGCTTCTCGCCGCCTGAAATTCAGGCGAGCCCTGCGAATAGCTCGTCCGCCGGTAGGCGCCTCCGCCAAAGGGGTTGAAGCCAAAGCCGAAACCGAAGCCCTCAAACGGGTCAAAGCCTCTCGAATAGCCGTAGCCCTGCGAGTACCCCTGGGAATATCCCTGCGAGCCCGCACCGGCGCCGGAATTGCTGGGCCGATAGTTCGGATCGGTCAGCATGGCATACGCCTCGTTGATCTGCTTCATCTTCTCCTCTGCCGCCTTGGAACCCTGATTGCGGTCGGGATGATACTGCAGCGCCAGCTTGCGGTAGGCCTTCTTTATTTCGTCGGGAGTGGCGTCCTTGGAAACGCCCAGCACCTGATAAGGATCCATATTGTCTATTCCTTTCCGTTGGTTTCATCGGGTCTGAACTTCGACTTCTGAAGGAAGCGGCTCCACACGCCCGAATACAGCACATTCCTTATAATGGAAGCATCCTGAATGATCGGCAGTTTTTCAAACGCAGCGGAGCATATCGCCATTTCCTGCTCCAGCAGCCGATACACCGTCTCTTCAAAATCCGCATTCCCGCAGATCTCGAGCAGCGGATTGTAGTTGCCCGTCTTCTCGTCCTTTTTGATGTCGTCAAAGGCATCCATGATATAGATGAACCTGCCCAGCGCCCTGCCGAAGCTCTGCAGCAGCGGCGAAAAAAAGCCTTCCTCGTAATCATAGACCGCCGCAAGGATCTCGCCGGTACAATTCGCCGACGCATCGATCCCGGCACCGCCGCCCTTTTCCAGCTCGTTGCTCCTTGCAACTGCCGCTTCTATCCTGCCGCATTTATCGGGGTAACGGCTTTTTACCTTTTGATACGGAGCTTCCAGTGCCCCGGTGACTCCGCTCCACAGGGGATTCTTCGTGTCGCTGCAGTTGTCCTTTGCCTTGAAATAGGCGATTACGACGCTCATGTCCGCCGCATAGTCGATGATGCGGGAACTGACGCAGCGGTACGGGCGGAAAATGTGGCTCGGGCAGTGTGCCGACTGCGTTTCCTCCTCCGGCTCGTTCAGTCCCGAAAGGAGCAGGGCGACAAACGTCAGATCGTAGCTCAGGATATACCGTGACAGCTGACCGTAGCGCCTGCCCAGTGTCCGGCACAGGCCGCAGTAGACCTGTTTGGTGCGCTTCTTCTCGTCTTCCGTCAGCGCCTCGGTATTCGTCCGCACATAGCCGTACATGCCGCACACTCCTCTCTTTTTTATTCCGGCTCTATCATACCATATAAATATCAAGAAAATATGAACAAAACCACGTTTTTTCTCGGTTTTATCAAAAACTAATCAATAAAAAGAGGGGCTCCGCCGTTTTCGGAGCCTCTCTCGGCTTGGATATTACTTGGTGGTGTAGTTGGGAGCTTCCTTGGTGATGGAAATGTCGTGGGGATGGCTCTCCAGCAGACCTGCGTTGGTGATGCGGATGAACTGTGCCTTCTCCTGCAGCTCCCTGATGGTGTGTGCGCCGCAGTAGCCCATGCCGGAGCGCAGACCGCCCATCAGCTGGAACACGCTGTCGGACAGCGGGCCCTTGAAGGGAACACGGCCCTCGACGCCTTCGGGAACGAGCTTCTTTGCGCCCTCCTGGAAGTAGCGGTCCTTGCTGCCCTTTTCCATGGCAGCGAGAGAACCCATGCCTCTGTACACCTTGAAGGAACGGCCCTGATAGATCTCGATCTCTCCGGGACTCTCCTCCACGCCGGCCAGCAGACTGCCGACCATGACAGCGGATGCGCCTGCGCCGATAGCCTTGGTCAGGTCGCCGGAATACTTGATACCGCCGTCGGCGATGATGGGCTTGCCGAACTCTCTTGCCACCTCTGCGCAATCGCAGATGGCGGTGAACTGGGGAACACCGATACCGGCAACAACACGGGTGGTGCAGATGGAACCGGGGCCGATACCGACCTTGACCACGTCTGCGCCTGCCTCAAACAGCGCTCTGGTAGCGGCTGCGGTGGCGACGTTGCCTGCGATGACGCACAGACGGGGGAAAGCAGCCTTCAGGGTCTTCAGTCCCTGAAGAACACCCTCGGAATGGCCGTGCGCGGTATCCAGCGTCACGATATCCACGCCGGAAGCGAC
>JAZLHZ010000023.1:0-19205 GCA_045617085.1 Clostridia bacterium | reverse complement strand
CCGCAGGAGTAGATGCCGACCTTGCCCTCGTGGACGGGGACGAACTCTTCCTTGCGGCGGGTCATGGTGTTGTAGATCTTCATGGTTTGTTATTTCCTCTCTTTTTATGAATATTCGCTATTGGAAGTTGGCAGTGTTCAGTGAGCAGTTGGGCGGCTTCGCCGCCGATTGAGCTGATGTATTGGTGTTTTGCCAACTGTATTGACTTTATCCGCCCTATCCGCCGGCTTCGCCGGGCAATGATCGTCAATTAATTGCTGATTGCACATTGCTAATTAATAACTGCACACTATATAAAAAGGCACTGCCTCCCATTCAGAGACGCAGTGCGCGGTTCCACTCCGATTGAATACACAAAAATATGTATTCCTCTTGATATGCGATAACGGGCAGACCCGGCAGTACATTTGCTTACTGCGGCTCGGGGGCGCACTTCACATAGGTTGCCGATCGCCTGCTTTCAGCCTGCGGCAGGGCGTCTCTGGAACCGGTCTGTCTATGCTACTCTTCCCCTTCATTGCTTTTCGTGGTTATTATATCAGCGGGATGCGGGAATGTCAAGGGAGATATTATTATATTTCGGGCTTGATGTCATCCAGCATGGCCACACGCTGGGCATGGCGGCCGCCCTCGAACTTGGCGTTGAAGAAGGCGTCGAGGATGGCGCAGGCGGTGCCCTCGCCGACGACACGGGCGCCGAAGGCGATCATGTTGGCGTTGTTGTGGCGGCGGGTCAGCTCGGCGGAGTAGGGCTCGGAGCAGACGGCGGCACGGATGCCCTTGACACGGTTGGCGGCCAGGGAGATGCCGATGCCGGTGCCGCAGATCAGAACACCCAGCTCGCACTCGCCGGAGGCGACGAGGCGGGCGGCCTTTTCGCCCTGTACGGGATAATCCACACGCTCGGGGCTGTAGCAGCCGATATCGACGACTTCAAAGCCCATCTCTTCCAGATGCTTGATGACGGGGGCCTTCAGTACAAAGCCCGCATGGTCGCAGCCGAATGCAATCTTCATAGTTCAAATACTTCCTTTCAAGAATAGATCAGCCGTTTTTCTGTGCCTTGAGGAGCTTCTCCCAGTCCTTGATGATGGAGCGATCCTCAAAGTAGTTGATGCGCATGGCTCTTTCGACACGGGCGAGGGTGGCGCCGGAGGTCTCCTGCGCCTTCTTCGTGCCGGCAAGGATGATGTCGTAGACGGAGTTGATGTCTGCTTCCCACTTGGCGCGCTCGGCACGGATGGGGTTCAGCAGCTCCTCCATGATGGAGATGAGGAACTTCTTGCAGGTGCCGTCGCCGAGGCCGCCCTTGCGGTAGTGCTCCTTCATTTCGTCAAGGTTTGCGTACTGGGGCAGGAATTCGGCAAAGTGGGCGTCGGTGCAGAAAGCGTCCAGATAGGTGAACACCACGTTGCCCTCGGTGTGGCCGGGATCCTCGATGCGCAGATGGGTCGGGTCGGTGAACATCTTGCCGTTGATCTGCTGCTTGACGGTCTTGGTGGTGTCGGAGAGGTAGATGCAGTTGCCCAGGGACTTACTCATCTTGGCCTTGCCGTCCACGCCGGGCAGGCGGCGCTGGGTCTCGTTCTCGGGAATAACGGCCTTGGGCATTACGAGGGTGTCGCCGTAGATGCGGTTGAATTTCTCGACGATCTCACGGGTCTGCTCGATCATGGGAAGCTGATCCTCGCCGACGGGAACGACATTGGCATTGAAGGCGGTGATGTCCGCTGCCTGAGATACGGGATAGGAGAAGAAGCCGGCCGGCAGACCCTCGTCCTCAAAGCCGCGCATCTGGATCTCCGCCTTGACGGTGGGGTTGCGGGACAGGCGTGCGGTGGTGACCAGATTCATGTAATAGAAGGTCAGGCCATGCAGCGCCGGCAGCGCAGACTGGATGCAGAAGGTGACCTTATTGGGGTCGAGGCCTACGGACAGGTAGTCCAGCACCACGTTGATAATGTTGTCACGGATCTTGCCGGGGTTGTCCGCATTGTCGGTGAGCGCCTGGTCATCGGCGATCAGGATGTAGATGTCATCAAATTTGCCGCTGTTCTGCAGCTCCACACGGCGCTTCAGAGAGCCGATGTAGTGGCCGATGTGCAGTCTGCCGGTGGGGCGGTCGCCGGTAAGGATGATCTGCTTGTTTCCGTTGTCCATTTTATGTTTTCCTCCGATTATTTGTCCGGTTTGGTATATAACTTACATGATTATTCCCATTCGATGGCCCGCTTGGGGAAGGGCGACATGTCCAGCACGACCCGATCCACCTGCGGGATGTCGGTGATGATCTTTTCACTGACGTTTTCCAGCAGCTCGTAGGGGAGGCGGTAGCAGGCCTTGGTATTGGTGAGAGCCCGCAGGGCGACGACGTATTTGCAGGGCTTGCCGCCGGTGGATGTGGTCTCGGCCAGGAAGGCAAAGCAGCGGTAGAGCTTGACGTCGATGCCCGCATCGAAGGCGGCTTCTCTGAGGATGGCGTCCGCTTCCCGCAGGATCTCCACCTTTTCCCGGGTGACCTCGCCGCTCATGCGGATGGCAAGGCCTGCGCCGGGCAGCGACTGGCGGTAGGCGATCATTTCGGACATGCCCAGCAGCTGCGCCAGCTCCCGCACTTCGCTCTTGAACAGGGTGCGGATGGGCTCGATGAGCTTGCAGCCCATCAGGTTATGCAGCTCCTGCTCCTGTTCCTCGAAGTTGAGAATGTCGGAATAGATGGTGCCCTTGGCGATGTATTCGATATTGCCCAGCGCCTGGGACTGTTCTGCATAGATCTTCTGGAATTCGTCGATGATGGCTTCCCATTTTCCCTCCGGAGAGGTGATGCCCTGCAGCCGGTCGAGGAAGCGGTCTCTGGCGTTGATGCACTTGATCGGAATGCCCATCTGCTCGCCGATCAGCTCCCGCACGATACGGGTATCGCCCTTGCGCATGAGGCCGGTATCGATATAGATGCAGTGCACGTTGTCGCCGACAGCCTTATGCATGAGCGCTGCGCAGACCGAGGAGTCCACGCCGCCGGACAGGGCGATCATCACATGGCTGCCGCCGAGCGTATTGCGGATGTCGTCGATGATGCGGGCGGCGAAGGTCTCCGTCGTCCACCATTTTTCGCAGCCGCAGATGCCGAACATGAAGTTGTTCAGGATTTCGATGCCCTCGGGGTCGTTGGCCTCGATGCCGAACTGCATGCCGTACAGGTTCCGCTTTGCGTCCGCAAACGCCGCCGCCACGCCGTGACCGTGGGCGGCCACCGTAAATCCGGCAGGCAGCTCCACCTGGTCCATTCTCGTGATGCGCCTGTCCGCATAGGACATGTTTTCAAACAGGGGACAGGATGCGACGAAGTGCACCTGAAGCGTCTGCTCTTCGATGAAGGTCTGATTGAGTCTGCCGCCCAGGGAGGTGAGCATGCTGCGGGCGCCGTGGTCGATGGCCAGCACCGGGATGCCGAGGTCCCAGACGGCTTTGTCGCAGAAGGGCGCTTCGGTGACGGCGCCGCTTTTGTTGCTGCCGCAGAGGATGATACCCTTCGGGGCGAGCGAGGCGATTTCGGAAGCGGCGGTATCGGCAGGCAGTATTTCGCTGTATACCTGTGCACGGCGCAGCCGTTTTGCAAGGAGCTGTGCCGATGTCCCGCCGAAATCGAGGATGAGGATGGTGTCGCCTGTCATTGTGCCGCCTCCAAAGATAGTTTGCTTCATTTTAGCATATCGAGATTAAAACACTGTTAAGTTTTGAAAACGGTATCAAACTGTTTTTGTGAACAGGCAGGTTTTCGGAACAAAAATCGTTGTTTATACGTCTATACACACTGAGATTAGGATTGTATTAGCGTCCTTGACAGGCGAAATGAGATAGAGTATAATAGTTCAAACACAAAGAAGCCCGAAAACGGGCAAGCCGGAAAACCGAGAAGGAGTGAGAAAAATGGCTCACAGAAACTATACGACCGAGGCCATCGATCTGATCCGCAGCCGCTGCAGCATGACGTATGCCGAGGCGGCGGCGCTGCTGGACGAGGTGGACGGCGACACCGTGGAAGCGATGGTGAAGCTGGAGTCCGAGGGAAAGATGAATACGGGCACCGTGAAGCAGGTGATCGACATCGAGCGGGAGGACGGCGGAGACGAGATCGAGAGCATCCGCAGCTTCCTGCTGAAGTGGTGGCGCATCGGCTGCGGCGTGAAGCTGGTCATCGAGCGCAGGGAAAAGACGGTGGCATCGCTGCCGGCGCTGTATGTGATACTGGCGCTGCTGCTGGGATTCCGGCTGTGCCTGATCTCGGCGGTGATCGTGCTGCTGGCGGGCTGCCGGGTGCATATCCGGCTTCTGAAGGGAGTCAGCCTTCCGGTGATCCGCTTTGACGGCAGAAAAAAGGAGACGCCGAAAGAAACAGAGGAGCAGCCGGAGAGCAAGCCGGAACAGGCGGCTTCCGAGGCGCATGAGGCCGAGGTCAGGACCGACGACAACGGTTTTTTCAGAAGAGTGATCAGGTAACAAAGAGGAAGAAGCGGGGAGGAAAAGCATCATGACGAGAATACTTCTGGCGGACGACAACAGAGAGCTTCAGGATTCCCTGACGATGTACCTCAAGCTCAGCGGCTTTGAGGTGTTGAATGCCTACGACGGCAATGAGGCGCTGGCGGAATACAGAAAGGGCGGCATCGACCTGATCCTGCTGGACGTGATGATGCCCGGCAAGGACGGATTTGAGGTGCTGAAGGAGATCCGCAAGGAAAACGGCGTCATCAAGATCATCATGCTGACCGCACTGAGCGAGATCGGCGACAAGTTGGAAGGCCTGGAGGAGGGCGCCAACGACTATGTGACCAAGCCCTTTGACAGCCGGGAGCTGGTGGCAAGGATCAAGGTGCAGACGAGGAACCTCAACACCAATATCCTGAAGGCAGGCAGGCTGGTCCTCAATATGGACACCCATGAGGTGACCGTGGACGGCAATGATGCCGAGCTGACCGCAAGGGAATACGACCTGCTGCTGTACCTGTGGACCCGTTCCAGCCGTGTCATCACGAGGGAGGAGCTTTGCAGAGAGATCTGGGGCTATGAGTACGATACCGCAGCCAACGGCTCCATGAACGTGGCCTTCAACGGACTGCGGCACAAGCTGCCTCTGGAGAACGGCCCGGAGACCTGCATCGAGACTGTGCGCGGTGTAGGCTACAGGTTCCGGTATGAGTAACAATCCGGCCAGGGACAAGCTCACGGTCCTGAAAACGTGGGGAAGCACGCTGCTGGGCATCAATGCCCCGAAGACGAAGAAGGGCACGCTGAAGCACCGCATCCTGTCCATGTGTGCAGCGGAAACGGTATCGCTGCTGCTGGCTTTTCTGCTGGTTTATACCTTGCTGTTCTTCATCGCAGTGACTGTGATCGGCAACGTCAAGTGCAACCGTGTGCTGGACGAGCTGGTGATCGGCGAGGCGGAAGAGGGCATCTACATTGCCGACGATATCAGCCTGCAGCCGGTGGAAGGCGGAGAATGGGAAGACAGTCATTTCCCGCAGAAGATCGGCTCCGCCCGCTATATCGTCCGGACATCGGACGGCTATACGGCAGCGTACTGTCTGAGGGACTTCTTCACGGCATACACGGTGTTCTTCGTGCTGATGCTCCTGCTGATCCCCGCCTGCGGTTCGGTATGGCGCAGCTCATCAAGAGACATCACCAAGGACGTGCTGAAGCCGCTGGAGGAGCTGAATGCGCAGGCAAAAAAGCTGGAGGACAAGAGCGACCGTCTGCCGGCGGACTATGCCGACGACACGCTGCGGGAGCTGGCGCAGAGCATCAACGCACTGATGGAGCGGATCGACCGCGATTCCGAGAACGAGCGCACATTCATCTCCAATATCTCTCACGAGGAGAAGACGCCGCTGGCGGTCATCATGAACTATGCGGGGCTGCTGCGGGACTTTGACGATCTTTCGGATGAGTACCGGAAGGAAGCCGCCGGGAAGATCATTGACGAGGTCGGCTCGCTGCGCAAGATGATCGATGTGCTGAAGCCCTATGCCGGAGCCAATGCCGGACTGGATGCCATCCGCTTTGCGGAGTACAACCTTTCCGAGGGCGTGGAGCGGCTGATCGGGGAATACCGGGCACTGAGCCGGTCGGATCGCCCCGAATGTGCGAAGTATCGCAAAAAGACCTTCGCTGCGGGGAAGATCGACGAGGACGTATATGCCCGGTGCGACTATGACCTGATCAAGGAATGCATGCGCAACCTGATCGACAATGCGGTGAAGTATACCGGCGATGACGGCGTGATCACCGTCGGCTGCGAAAACACGAAGGATGCCTGCTGCCTGTGGGTGCAGGACAACGGCACCGGAATGAATGAGGAGGAAGTAAGGAATATCGGCGTGCGCTTCTACCGTGCCCCCGATGCGAGGGGAAATGTGGAAGGCCACGGTCTGGGTCTGAGCATCGTCAAGTTCTATGTGGATGCGCACAAGGGCAGGCTGGAAGTGGCGAGCCGTCCCGGCGCAGGCTCAAGGTTCAGCATATTCCTCAATAAATAGGCGATGTCACAGTATAACAGAGGCTTTGAACGGGACGAACAGCATCGGCTCAATTCCGCACTGATCCTGGGGATCTGCGGCATCGTGCTGTCGTGGGTGCCGTTTCTGGGCGTGATTTTGAGCAGCATCGGCTTCGTGAAGGCGCTGAGCTGCCTGGCTCGGCGGAAAAAGGGCAGGCAGGTCATCATCCGAACCGTCTGCACGCTGGGGCTGGCGGTCTCGCTGGCGGTCACGGCGTTTGAGGTGTATTCCTATGTCCGCAATCCCGATATCCTTTCCGAACTGGCCATGAAGCTGACCGGCGCACAGGTGCAGGAGCAGCAGGGTACGGTCTACAGCATGGGCGAGGGCGAAGGCCCCTATGCGCAGGGCTATACCGAGCAGGGCTATTACAACGAAAAGGGCGAGCTGGTGCCCTATGCCGAGGCGGAGGATGTAATCGTCGGGGAGGATGAAATGGGAGGATAAGGCGAACTGCCCGCTTCATTTGTTAAATCTCGTATTATCGGAGGGAATTCTCTTGAAATCCCTCCGTATTTTTTGTACAATGATGAAAAAATCACCGAGGAGATTTGTTATGAAAAAGACGGCTGCGGCGGTACTGCTGATCCTGATGCTGGCGGTTGCATCGGCACTGGGCGGCGGCATTTTTGTGATCACGGACGGCATCGTCACCGGGTACACCGGAAACGGCGGCGCCGTGATGCTGCCCTCCGAAGCAGACGGTATTGCCGCATGGCTGATGGAGGGCAACAAGGCAGTGACATCGGTCACCGTGCCGGGAAGCTACGCCTCGGTGCCGGTGGGCTTCTGCGTGGGCTCCGGCATTACCGAAGCGACTGTCGAAAGCGGCGTCTCGGTGCTGGAAAATTCCGCCTTCAAGGGTTGCTCGGCGCTTGTCAGCGCAAGCATTCCCGCCTCCGTGACGGTGATCGAAGACGAGGTGTTTGCCGATTGCCCGTTGCTTACCGTATACACGCCCGAAGGCAGTACGGCGGCGGAATATTGCCGGAAAAACGGCATCGACTGCCGCAGTACGTCTGTCACCGTACAGCCGAAGATCTATGAGGTCAGTCCGCTCTCCTGCGCCGAAAACAGCCGCATAACGATCAAGGTGACGACGAACACGGCGGCGGATGCGCCCGTCATGAAGCGGGGGAACGAGGTCCTGCTGACATTCGGCTCGTATACGGATAAGGACGATGTACGGACATGGACGGGGGAATATACCTTTGCAGAGGCGGGCAGCTATGACCTGACATTTGTGTCGGGAACTGCCGAAAAGCAGCTGACGCTGACCGTGAAGGAGGTCACGGCAGCGGTGACGGATGTCCGTTTTGACGGCGAGCTCGAATCGGGCACGGCGGCGCATTTTACGGCACAGACCACGGCGGCGGTGAGTGCCCTGCGGATGTGCGACGGAACCGGAAAGGTGCTGGGCAGCTGGACGGCATATCGGGAGGACGGAGACAAACGCATCTGGGACGGCGAGGCGGTGCTGCATGTCGTCGGCGAATATGCGGTATACTTTTCTGGCTCCCGGGACGGAAACACGTGGAGCAGCAATTATCCAGTGACCGTAGTGGTGGCGGCTTTTCCGACGGCGGTTCGGGAGGTCGTTTTTGCAGGCAGTGTACTGATGAACAGGGAAACGACGCTGCGGCTGACCACCACCGCCGATGCGGAATACGTCGCCATGTATGCCGAAAACGGCGACAGGGTCAAGGTCTGGAACGGCGGATATGCCGAGAAGGACGGGCTGCGGGTCTGGAGTGTGAAATATACGTTCGTCACTGCAGGGGACCGCAAACTCACTTTCCGGGCATCGAGGGACGGCGTGCGCTACGGCGACGGCATCACGGCGGTAAAGACCGTACAGGTGCTGCCGAAGATCGACAGTACGGCGTTTTCGTCGGGCGTTACCGTCGGCAGGGCGGCGCAGATCACCGTAAAGACCTCGGTTTCGGCAAAGTATCTGCGGATGTATGCGGAAAACGGCGGTACGGTGAAAACGTGGAATACCGGCTATACCGATACGGACGGCGTGCGGACGTGGCGGCTCGAATACACGTTTGTTACTGCCGGAGACAGGAAGCTTTCGTTCAGGGTCTCTGCGGACGGCAGCGAGTATCTTTCGGAGATCAAGGCTAATGTGAAGGTCGGTAACAATCTGCCCTCGGTATCGGCGGCAAATGTGCCCTCGGCTGCGGATGTGGGAAACACGGTCACGATGACTGTAAAGACCGGCACCGATGCAAAGTACCTGTCGATGTCGGCGGAGAACGGCGCTGTCGTGAAAACGTGGAGCAGCGGATATAAGGACAACGGCGGCGTGCGGACATGGACGCTGAGTTATGCCTTCAGCGGTGTCGGCAGCCGAAGTATCACCTTCCGGGCGTCTGCGGACGGCAAAAGTTGGGGCAACGGCGTGACGGCATCGATCAACGTCTGCCCGAAGGTATTGCAGGCGAATATGGCTTCCGTCAATACCGTCGGCGTGAATACCGTCATTACGGTGAAGACCTCGACGAGCGCCAAATATCTGAATATGTATTCGGAAGGCGGATACAGGGTCGCTTCGTGGACGGGCGGCTATAAGGATGCCGGAAACGAGCGGACATGGACGGTGAAGTATGCGTTTTCCGGCTGCGGCAACCGGACGGTCTCCTTCCGTGCCTCACAGGACAATGTCGTGTTCGGCGGTGCGGTACCGGTGAAAACGACGGTTTGTCCCTCGGTAAAGAGCGCTTCCTTTGCCTCGGGCTGCAGTGTCGGCGAGAGCGTGGGCATTACGGTGACGACGGACAAAAGTGCCGGGTATCTGATGCTGTGCGCCGAAAACGGGGCGGCGGTGAAGACCTGGAAGAGCGGATATACCGACAGCGGCAGCACGAGAACGTGGAAGATATCGTATACGTTTACCGGCGCCGGATCGAGAAAGTTGACATTCCGGGCATCTGCGGACGGCAAGAATTACGGAAGCGGATGTGCCGCTTCGGTCAATGTGACGCCTGCGGTGGGCGGGGCTTCGTTTGCGGAGGGCACGAAAAAAGGCGTGCCCACAGTCGTTACGGTCAAGACCTCGTCGGCGGCGAAATATGTGCGGATGTATGCCGAAAACGGCGGCGTTGTCAAGACCTGGTCGGGCGGGTATGCCGTTTCGGGAAATACGAAGGTGTGGACGCTCTCCTACACGTTTGTCAGCGGCGGCAGGCGGACGATTTCGTTCCGTGCGTCCTGTGACGGGACAAACTGGGGCAGCGGCATGAGCACAGTGGTAATCGTGGAATAAAGAGGAAAATGAAATGCAGGAAAGAATCCCCAATGAGCGGCAGCAGGCAGTCATCGACGAGCTGGACGGCAATATCATCCTGTACGCTTCGGCGGGCACGGGAAAGACATTCACCGTAGCCAAAAGAGCGGCGAGCATCATCGCCTCGGGTCGGGCAAAGGCGGACGAGATCCTGTGCCTGACGTTTACCATCAAGGCGGCGCAGGAGATGAAGGAGGATATCCTGAACTACACCGGCGAAGACGGAAAGGATGTGGACGTCTGCACGATCCACAGCTTTTCGTACAGCGTTCTGAAGGAAGAGTATATCCTGAGCCTGGGACGGCAGGCATATCCCACGGTGTGCGACGAGGTGGAAACGGCGGCGCTGCTGAGAAGGATACTGACAGAGCTGGGGGAGGAGAACGGCATCGACAAAACGGATTTCCGCATACTGATGCCGGAATATGAAAAGAATCTTCCCAATGTGCCGAGCCTGCTGAAGCACGAGCGGGAAAAGAGAGGCATCTATTCCAACCTTCCGGTGATGGATTATCAGCTGGTGTTCAACGCACTGGTGGAGGAGAAGTCCGACAAGCTGCGCAGCGCCCTGATGTATTATGACAGACAAAAGGGAAAGCGGAGCCATGACAGCGCTTATTTTGAGCTGCTGAAAACGCACTGCGGCGCTTTCATGGCGGAGTATGACCGGCGGCTGAAGGAGTCCAACCGTCTGGATTATGATGACCTCATCTGCATGACGAGGCGGCTCTTTCAGAAGGAGGATATCCGCAGCAAGTACCGGGCGAGGTACAAATACCTGTTTATCGACGAGATGCAGGACACCAGCGAGCTGGAATACGATCTGATCCGTCAGCTGTTCCACGGCAATCACGTAATGCTCTGCGGCGACATTTTTCAGACCATCTACGAATGGCGGGGCTCCTGTCCCGAAAGGAATCTGAAGGATTTTGCGGAGAACTTTGCGGCGCAGCAGTTCATGTTTTCGGAAAACTACCGCTCCACAAGGCTTTTGACAAGGGCGTCGTTTGCATATCTCAAAAAGACGTTCCCGGAGCTGATCGGCACCTGCTGCCCCGATACCATAGAGGTGTGCAGCAGTGAGGACGGCGAAGAGATCTCCGTGGCATCGGTTCGGGACAATGCGGATTATATTCTGAACTATCTGGAAAAGAACTCCTGCGATCCGGAAAGGACCTGTATCCTTGCCCGGAACAATGCGTCGATCCTGCGACTGCATGACCGGATGGAGCGCATATGCAGGCAAAGGGGGCTGGATTTCCGCTTTTTCAGCAACGAAAGGGATATACAGCCGCTGAAGCACGAGGCCGTGCGGGTGGTGCTTTCGTTCTATCGGCTGCTGCTGAACCCTTATGACGTGCAGAGCCTCGACCGCATCTGCGAGAACCGCTCCGGTGACATCACGGCGGAGGAGCTGACACAGGTGCGGAGTGCGGGCGTGCTGGGCCTGTGCAGCGCCGATTTTCTGAAAAATGAGACCTACGAAACCGGCGACTGTCTGACGGAGCTGCTGAAGGCGAAGGAAACCGGCAGCATCGTCATATATGACACCGAGACCACGGGACTGGATACCGACGGGGACGAGCTGATACAGATCTCGGCGATACGGCTTTCAAAGGACGGCGGTATTGCGGACACGCTGGATCTCATGGTGCTGCCGCAGGTGCCGATCTCCCGGGGCGCACAGGCGACCCATCATCAGACGATAGAGGATATCCGTGCAGCCGGTGCCGTGAGCCAGCGGGAGGCAATAGAGAGATTTGACGCCTTCGCAAAGGACTGCGTGCTGGTCGGCCACAACAATCTGGGGTTCGATGCGCCGCTGATCAAAAGCCTGCACCGGCGCTGCGGAGCGGAAATGCCACGAATACGGGCGGAGTACGATACGCTGCTGCTGTCAAGGGAGCTGCTGCCCAAGCTCTCCGACCACAAGCTGGATACGGTGTGCCGCAGGTTCGGCATCGTTAATACCGATGCCCACAACGCCCTCGGCGACATTACCGCCACCGGCCGACTGCTGTGGGCGCTGCTGGAAAAGCATCTGATCCCGAATACGGAAAAGAGAAGGGAATTCATCGCCGGACATGCGCCGAAATACCGCAAGCTGTTCGATTTCCTTTCGCTGCTGCGGACGGAATACCTTGACAAAAACCTGCTTGCCGAAATGACGGAGCAGATAATCAAAAAGAGCCGCCTTGCAGACGACGGAAGCAGGGAGGCGCTGAGGAGCTTTATGACCCGGCTGACTGCGGAAGGGGAGAAGGATGCACGGCAGGTGATGGCGGAGCTCATTTCCGGTTCACTGCTGACCGGAAGCCGCATGGAGGAGCAGATCAGGAACTCCGGAAGGATACCGATCCTGACGGTGCATCAGTCCAAGGGCTGCGAGTTCGATACGGTGTTCCTGACCGACATGGACGAAAAAAGCTTTTCCTCCGCAGAGCAGGAGCTGCCCGAGGAGGAAAAGCGGGTGTTCTATGTGGCGATCACGAGGGCGAAAAGGAAGCTGGTCATCGTCTGCGGCAATAAGGCAACGAGGCTGCTCAACAACATTCCGCCGCAATATATAGAGTACGTGTAAGAATTAGCAATTATTAGTCATCCCACCAATTTTGCTAATATTAACTAATAAAACTTTGCATATTGGTTTTTTAGTATATTTAGTACAGAATAGAACTAATGGAAAGGAGGCGAGATTATGTAAATGGAAACCAAGTGCATCTTCTGTGATAAACCTACATCGAGATTTTATAGTTGTAGAGTGTGCCATTCCTGTGGCACGATTATGAACTTTACACTAAACAGAGACGAATTGTTTGAGGAAGTCAGGAAATGCATTATCAGTATACAAGAGTATATTGATAGTATTTCGGGGACACTTTATGCAATTGAAGGAAAATATATCAATGGAGAAGAGCTTTCTTCTGGAGAAGAGAAAATCCGTGATTTCTGTTCACGTTTTCAATCATGCAGAAGTGAGTTGGAGTTTATGATTGCAAAACATATCAATCAGCAAGACAAGCTTTTTAGAATAGATATATACATACTACTTAAGTTAAGCATTGAATTCTTGATGTGTTTTTCTTCATTATGGCGTTAATATGTGATTGATCCCTTTTTGTTTCCCAATTGCTAATTGCTCATTGCACATTGCTAATTCATAGCCACCTGTTCGAGCCTTCCGGCGAACACGGATTCGGCGAGGTCTAATATCTGTTTGGATTCGGGAGTGTCGGCATTTTTCAGGAGGTCCCTTGCGGCGTCGTGGGTCTCCTTCAGCAGGGCGGTGTTGTCCAGCGCCCCCAGACCCAGCGCCATCGGGCCGGACTGGCGGCTGCCCAACAGGTCGCCGGGGCCCCGCAGCTGCATGTCCAGCTCGGCGATCTTGAAGCCGTCGTTGGTCTGGGTCATGGCCCGCAGCCGCTTGTTGGGCTCGGACATCAGGAAGCAGTAGGAAACGGCGGAGCCTCTGCCGACACGGCCCCGCAGCTGATGGAGCTGCGCCAGACCGAAGCGCTCGGCGTTCTCGATGACCATGACCGAGGCATTGGGCACGTTGACGCCCACCTCGATGACCGTGGTGGAGACCAGAATGTCGATATTCCCGTCGTGGAAATCGTTCAGTATCCGGTCCTTGTCTGCGGGCTTCAGCCGTCCGTGGACGAGGGCGATGCGCAGGTCGGGAAGATCCTGCGTCCGCAGCCGTTCATAGATGACCTCGGCGGGCAGGGCGTCCATGACCTCGCTCTCCTCGATCAGCGGGCAGACGATGTAGATCTGCCGACCCTTATGCACCTCGTCCCGCAGAAAGCCGTACATCGCCTGACGCTTTGACTCGGGGACGATGTTGGTCTTGACCGGCGTGCGGCCCGGCGGCAGCTCGTCGATGATGGAAAGGTCGAGATCGCCGTAGAGGATCAGCGACAGCGTCCGGGGAATGGGCGTGGCGCTCATGACCAATACGTTGGGGGAGTCGCCCTTTTCCGAAAGGACCGTCCGCTGGCGCACGCCGAAACGGTGCTGTTCATCGGTGATGACAAGGCCGAGGTTGCGGTATTCGACCTTTTCGGTGATCAGGGCGTGCGTGCCGATGACCACCTGCCATTCGCCCGAAGCGATCGCTTCATGGGCGGTCTTTTTGTTTTTGGCGGTGAGAGAGCCGGTCAGCAGGCCGCATTTGATGCCCAGCGGCTCCAGCATCTGTCGGGCGCTCTGATAGTGCTGGCTCGCCAGGATCTCGGTGGGCGCCATCAGGGCGCACTGAAAGCCCTGTTTGGCGGCGGCGTACATGGCGGCGAAGGCCACGGCAGTCTTGCCGCTGCCCACATCGCCCTGCACCAGCCGTGCCATGGGATACGGCGAACGCATGTCGGTCAGTATTTCGTCCAGCACCCGGCGCTGGGCATTGGTCGGGGCGAAGGGCAGGGTGCGCCAGAACTCGTCTGCAGCTCCCGCCGGGGCATTGATGACGATGCCCTTGCGTTTGGTGCCCTTGATCATCGAAAGCCCTAACTGGAACAGGAGCAGCTCTTCATACGCCAGCCGCCGCCGTGCGGCCTCCAGCGCATCCCGGTTCACGGGCAAATGGGCATTGGCAACGGCGAAGTTGCGCTCGCAGAGGTTGTGCTTCTGACGGAAGGAAAGGGGCAGCGGCTCCTCCCACTGGCCGTCACAGCTCCTGATGGCGGTCTGTATCACGTCCGAGAGCACCTTGGGCGTGATGCCGGGGATGCCCTTGTACACGGGCTTCAGACCTTCGCCGGTCTCGAATACCGGAGAAGCCAGCTGCTTTGTTCCGAAGCGCTCTTCGATCTTGCCGTACAGGAACAGCTCCCTGCCGGGGACGAGCTTGTCCTTGAGGTAGGGCTGGTTGAACCATACAGCCTGTATGGTGTCGGTGCCATCGGTGAGCTTGCAGGTAATGACGGTGAGCTTGCCGTTTCGGCGTACGTTTACGCCGCCGTTGACCCGTGCTTTGATGCAGCAGGTATCGCCGGGGTTCAGCGCATACAGGGGCTTGACATCGTCAAGATCCCGGTACTCCGTCGGCAGGTATGCCAGCAGCTCCCGTACCGTGGTGATGCCCGCATCGGCAAGCGCTTTGATGCGGCTGGGGCCGAGGCCTTTGATCTCGGAAAGGGGCATTTCAGACATAGTGATAGGCGGTCATTCTTACACCTCGTCCGCCGTCGGTGTTTACGGTATAGACAATGTACAGGGTCTCGCCGTCGTCATGGGCAAAGGGATAGTGGAATGCCGTGCCGCTCTGCATGGACGCATCCGCCAGCAGCAGGGCATCGGTGAAACGCATGGTTCCCTTTTCGGACAGGAACAGCACCAGCTCTTTCCGCTGCTCGGTGAGGCAGCCGATGAGGTAGTTTCTGCCGTCGGACAGCGTACCGCCGTAGATCTTGGAGGCGGAGAAGGGGATATTGTGCTCGTGCACCGTATCCCACGTTTCGCCCATGTCCCCGGATACATAGACCAGCGGAACTCTGCGCAGGTCGTCCCGGGAGAACATGTACAGGGTCTTGTCATTTTCGATCAGCGTCAGCTCCGGATGCACCAGCTTTTCGCCGTCCGGCAGCAGGCAGTTCTTTTGGATGTACACGAGCCGCCAGTCGGCGTCGATCCTGCCGCTGTCGGAAATCAGCAGCGAGGGGATGTTCGGGAATTCGTCCGGGGCGGGCGCCATACGTCCGGGCAGCACGAGCCGTCCGTCGGAGAGTTTGACCACGTTGGTGTTCAGCTTGAAGGGCAGAGCCGTTTTTCTGAGCAGACGGAACACGCCTTCGGCTTCGTCGTAGAGGTAGAGGTTGAGGGAATGGATATGGTCGGCGGAGACCATCTCATTGAGGAACAGATACAGCTTGTCATCGCAGATGCCGTAGACCGGGGGACAGTACAGGATCGTCCCGGTTTCGTCACGCTCGATGATCTTCACCTCCGACCAGGTCTTTCCGCCGTCGGCTGAGCGCCTTTCCCGGATGGGCGTGTCGCCGAGCAGCTCGATCTTCGGGCAGTTGTACCAGGAGGCGAACAGGGTGCCGTGGAATTCAATTACTGCCGCCTCGTGGACGAAGGAATAATCTCCGTCCGGCATCCAGACGTCGACTGCAGGCACATCGCACTTTTTGATGTGGTCGATGTCCGTAAACAGCATCTGTTCCTTTTCCAGCATTCCGGACAGGAGAATGTCTTCCCTTCTGTATTCCATGGTCTTCCCTCTCTTTTATGGCTTATCACGTTTTATACTGATTTTATTATACCACATATGATCGCATTTGTCCAATGAATTATCTTCGGCATAAAAAAGACGGAGCGTTTGATGCTCCGTCGGTTATATACTTAGCTGCGGCTCAGCCCGATGATATCCTTTTCGGGGATCTGGTAGGGAACCAGCTCGCCGGTTTTGATGTAATATTCCCAGTGGCTTTTCGAAGTGATGTAAAACATTTCGAGGATGGTGCCGTATATAACGTGGCCGTTGGGTTTTCTGAAATCCACATAGTCTCCGATATTGTATTTGGATGCGGCGGGCGTAATGCCGGCGCCGGATACGTTTTCAAGAAGCTGTTCGTTCATCTGATTATTCATGTTTTTTTCCTCCTCCGTTTTCTGTTTTTTTTTCAGGCGGCACCGAGGATGGTATCCTCGCGGAAAGAGCCCATCAGATTGCCCGATTCGTCGGAAATCATGTAGATCCAGGTCATGCTGCTGCCATAGAATATGGCGTCGGTGATGATGCCCGTCGATTCTTTTCCGTAGTGGTCGATCACCCGGATCTTCTGGCCGATGTCGTATTTCGATGTATAGGCCTTCGTGCCTCCGGTTACGGCGGAGAGGAGATCATTATTGTTGTATTTCATTGTTTTTTTCCTCCTATGATGTTCCTTACATATCTTTATACGTACATCCGGAGGAAACGGCTACAACTTAATTGAACAATGTGCAGCCCGATTTTTTATACCGCTCGATGAGCTCCAGCAGCTTGTCCTTTGTGGTGCGGAATTCCTTTTCCAGACACTCAAAACAGAGGAACTCGGTGGCTCCTCTGTTGATGAGTTTTTTTGTCAGACCGATCTCGTCCAGACCGATATTTTTTCCGCAGTTTTTGCAGACGCTCATGCCTCTACCAGCTTGCAGCAGAATACCACGCAGTCGTGGGGGGCGAGCTTGCGGCGGACATATTCCTTATAGGTGCCCTCGGTCTCGCCGGTGAACACGTTGGTGAGCTGCATTGCAAGGCCGGAATTGACCGGCAGACCCAGATCGGTGAGCTTGGCGCTGACGCCGCTCTCCCGCTCGCTGAGGTTGTACAGAGCCAGAGCATACTCGCCGTTTGCGAGGAATTTGAACAGGATCAGATGCTGGCCGTCCCATTCCCTGATGGACAGGGGAGAACGGGCCTCTTCGTCCTGATCGATGCGGATGAGCTCCTTGTTGGTGACCAGCTTCAGGGTCTCTTCGTTCATGGTGCGCAGGTCGCAGCCCAGCATCAGGGGAGCGGAGAACATGCACCAGATGGAGAACTGGGTGCGGTAGTCCGCATCGGTGCAGCCGGTGGTGCCGACGTTGCCCTTGCCGTACATGCCGACGGTGAGCATATCCACGTCGTTATAGCAGCCGGGAGCGGAATAGCCCAGCTTGTCCAGCTGGCTGAAGGCGATGTCACGGTAGGATTCGAAGCTGTCGTTGATGTCGCCGGTGGAGCGGTACATGTGGGCGCCGGTGGAGCGGATCCACTGCCATACGTTCTCGGTGCCCCAGTTGCAGGCGGAGAACAGGATCTCTCTGCCGCTGGCCCGCAGCGCCATGCCCATGCGGCGGTACAGGTTCTCGCACTGGGCGGTGTCGGGCTTGTAGCAGTTGTCATACTTCAAAAAGTCCACGCCGAACTTCGCAAAGGTCTTGGCATCCAGATACTCGTGGTCAAAGGAGCCCGGATAGTCGGCGCAGGTGCGTACGCCGTCGCAGGAGTACATGCCGAACTTGATGCCCTTGGAATGGACATAGTCCGCCACGACCTTCATGCCGTTGGGGAACTTCTCGTGATGGGGAACGATCTCATCGGTCACGGGGTCTCTGTCATACTCCGACCAGCAATCGTCGATGACGAGATACTCATAGCCCGCATCCTTCAGACCGAGCTTGATGAAAGCATCGGCGCTTTCCTTGATCAGCTGTTCATTGATATTCTCACCGAAGGTGTTCCAGGTATTCCAGCCCATAGGCGGCTTCTGTGCAAGCATGGTTTTTCTCTCCTTTATTGGTAGTTTGACTCTATTATAACCGATTCTGAAGTGATTTGCAAGATGGAAATTTGACTATTATGGCACCGCTTTCGGAGCTTATCTGTTGTTTTATTGCAGTTGATCGAGATGAAGGCCGATTTGCCTGCGGCAGTTGATTTCTGCTTCGCAGAGTTTAGACGGCGAAGCTTAATTGAAGACTGCGCACTATTACAGCAGTTCAGCAATGCGTCGGGAAAGCTCGGTCTTTCTCGTGGGATGGATGATCTCCTTCTCGCAGACATCGGAGCAGATGACGGTGTCCACGTTTTCCCGCTGTCCGGCGTCCAGCTGTATCTTCTGCACCAGCCGCCATGCGTCGTCAAAGGAGGGCAGGTAGTCGGCGATCTGTACGATGACGAAGTGCAGGGCGGCATCCTTCATGTCTTCCCGCCAGGTGTCGATGAGGGCGTTCAGCTGCTTCTCATAGACGGCGGCTTCCTTCAGCGAGTTGGTGTTGCTCTCGCCCTGATACCACAGCACGGCGGCAAGGGAATAGGGCACGAAGGTCTTTACCATGAAATCGTACAGCACGGAATGGCCGATGTTCCACGGATAGTTCTGGTCGGAGCGCTCGGCATCGGGCAGGGTGAAGCCCTCTTTCTCAAAGATACGGTCCGGCAGGAAGGTCTCGATCTGTGCGGCGCCCTGATAACAGGCAATGAAGCCCACGGCGGTATCTCTCTTCTGCATCAGGTACTGACCGACGATATAGCCGATGCAGGACCAGTCGCCGGCGTTCTCCTTCGTGCAGCTGACCCAGCCGTCGGAGGGCGCAAAGGCCTCGCCGCTTTCCATGCGCTCTACGGTGAACAGGCGCATGTTCGGGAAGGACTTGTAGTCGTCCTTCGGATAGTCGGATTCATGCAGCTTGAATTCCATGTTGGATTGGCCGCTGAGCAGGTACACATCGCCGAGGTATACGTCTTTGATGATCTTTTTGTGACCGTCCAGCTCTGCCTTCAGCTCATACGGGCCGCCGTAGGGCAAGGCAGGCAGCTCGATACACCAGTCGCAGGCGATGATGTTTTCATCGTATACCTGACCGGCAAGCTCGAT
>JAZLHZ010000022.1:0-12988 GCA_045617085.1 Clostridia bacterium | reverse complement strand
TGTAAATCACTCCGATTGCGGAATTATCCAGTCCGCAGCTTTCATACTTCAACTGGTTCAGAAAAACAGTAATCGTCTGATGTACCTCGGACAAGAATGCCACAGCAATTAAGAATAGAATCAGCGTTTTGCTGTGAATGGTTTCACGCAATATGCTCAAAAATGGCTCCTGATTTGCGAGTTCAGATTTTGGTTGCTTCACTTCTTTGATTCCCAAAGAAAGCAGTGCAGCAATTCCATAGCTGATTACTGTGAGCAGTCCGGCCAATGAATAATCATCCCGAATAAATACAGAGAATACGCCGGCAGCAAGCAAAAGGCCAAGCATACCCATCGTATTATAACGCCCGTATACTTTCTGCATATCTTTTCCTTGATTGGAAAGATAAAGAATGCTGGAATCCACCCCCGAAAGGCCAGCAAATATCACGCTGAGCATCACCCGCTCAACAAGGAAAGCATTGAAATCCGTAGCCTGCCAGAAAACCATTTTGGATATGAAGTAAAGCCAGGAACAGAAAACAATCGTCTTTCGATACCCGATTTTGTCAGCGACAACACCCCATGGAACTTCCAAAATCAGGCTCAATGCTAAGGAGATTCCCTCAATAATTGTGATTTGAAAAACCGAAACTCCCCGAGCCTGTCGATACAAGGTTGCGATAGGGCCGTAAAAAACCATGCCCTGTAACAGAGTTATGATATACATGATATTTATATTTCTTTTCATAAAAGTCCTTTCTGTTTTTGTACAACAACCGGACGCCTGATGTGCAGGCGTCTGAACAGCGTTTCCTGTATTGCACAAAAATTAGATTGGATAATTCATAAATCAATACCCCTATTCAGCGAGTTTTACACAACTCACTTCATCAAATTCCAATTTATCGCACTGACAACAATCCTGTAGTTCCAACCTGATTCGAAACATCAGAACTACCGTCTTCACGTGCTCTGTCATCATTGACTGTACCTTTTTGATGTGACAGCAGTCCTTTGTCGGTAGGCAGAACGGCGAGAGAGATTCTCCCGCCGTTTTGATGCTGTGGTTTATTTCTTCTGCATTTTCTTCTTCTTTGCCGCCAGCATTCTTGCCTTTTTGCGGGCTCTCCTGCGCTTTACCTTCTGGATATAGTTGATGATCTTCAGCACGATGACGAAGAGCAGGATGGCTGCGAGGACGGTGATCAGGATATAGACCCATGTGGGGATCGCGGCAAAGAGCTTGCCGAGAAAGTCGCTTTCCGCTCTGGGAGCCGCTTCCACGGCCCGGTCGGAAACGAGGATCGCCGTGATGACGTCGTTGGCCGGATCCTCGGGATCGGGATCAAAGGTGAGCTTGCCGATGACGGTACCGGCATCGATGGGGGCGGTGAGCTCCCGGGTGTATTCGATCTTCAGCTTTTCGGGGGAGGTGAAATCCTTCAGCAGCAGACCGATATCCTCGTCGAATATCGTGACCTCATACGTGCCGGAGCAGTTGACCAGCGCATTGAGCTTGACTACGCCGCCGTAGGGATCCTCCTCGGCTGCACCGGAGATCGGTACGGAGACCGTGGTCATGCCGTACAGGTCGGAAAAGGAGTAGGTCTTGTAGCGGGAATAACCGTAGTCCAGCAGGCGGGTCGCATCCTGCCACTTGGCATTGACGAAGGAAGTAGTGCTCTTGAAGCAGACCGCCAGCAGACGGATGCCGTCTCTTTCGGCGGAGCTGATAAGGCACTGTCCCGCTGCCGAGGTGGTGCCGGTCTTGACGCCGGTGGCGCCGGAATAGCGGTATTTGCTGCCGTAGACCACCAGCAGGTTGGAGTTCTCGATGATGAGTTCCTTGCGCTTGTCGGTGGCGGCCATGGTGTACTGACCGGTGCCGACGATCTTGCGGATGACCTGATGCTGCATGGCGGCCTGCGTGATCAGCGCCATATCCCGCACGGTGGTATAGTGGTCATCGGAGGTGTAGCCGTGGGGGTTGGAGAAGTGGGTGCCGGTGCAGCCCAGCTCCTGCGCCCTGCGGTTCATCATGTCCACGAAGGTGGGCACGTCGCCGGCGACGATCTTTGCGATCGCCATGGCGGCATCGTTGCCGGAGCGCAGCATCATGCCGTACATCAGATCCAGCATGGTCATCTGCTCGCCGACGGTCACGGGTACGACGGAGGAGTCATTGGCGATCTGAGAGGCTTCCTCGGGGATTGTGATGACATTGTACAGCGACCAGTCGTTTTTTTCATAGGCTTCGACGGCGACCAGCAGCGTGAGCACCTTGGTGGTGCTGGCGGGATTCATGCGCACGTCCGCATTCTTTTCCATCAATACCTTGCCGCTGTCCCAGTCCATCAAAAGGAAAGCCTGAGAATAGAGCTGATCGGAGGAAAGGTTTTCGGGATGCTCTTCGTCATAGACCGGAACGCTCTCGTCAAAGGGCGGCAGCGTGGGTGCGGGCGTGGGCGTGGGAGCGGCTGATGCTCCCGCAAAGGAGAACAGCAGGCATAAAATAAGCAGAGAAGTCAGCAGTTTGGATAGCCTTAATTTTATTTTCAGAATCATTTTCAGAATCCTTTCGGGAACGATATATTGTCAAGGTAATTATACCACAAACCGTGTTTTTTGTATAGTACAGATTGTGTTAAGCAAAAGCCGTAAAGTCAAGATTGTACAATTAACAAACTTATGGTATCCTAATACAGGATGGGAACATATGAGCCTTTTTCATCGTCTAAATCAGGCAACTTATATTACTTACTTCCCGGAAAGAAGGCGAAAACGGATGACAGAAATACTTGAAATGCTGAAGACCGGCTTTATGTCCGGCTTTGCTGCGTTTGCGGAGTGGGTGCTGATGATCGCCACGATCACGATCATGGTGATCGCCTGGGTCAAGTGCGTGACTCCCGTGCGGAAGGCCAATGCCCAGCTGCGGCGGGGCATGAAAAAACTGAAAAAACAGGGCAGCGAAAATGCATGGCAGGATCCCAATTTCCTGGGCAACGGTCCGCTTTCGGCCTCGTGGGTGCAGTTTCTGTACAGCCGCCGGTTTGCGGACGAGACCTACAACAACGCCTGCCCCGTCAGCGACTATATCAATGAGGATACGGTGATCAACGACGTGGGCTTTACCGGCTTTGCGGATGCAGTGCCGGGTCTGATGGTGTCGCTGGGCTTCCTCGGCACACTGATCGGTATCGTCATGGGTCTGGTGGATTTCAATATGGACAGCGCCGACACCACGATGGAGGCCATCCGCACGCTGATGAGCGGCATGCGCTACGCTTTCGGCACGTCTATTGTGGGCGTGCTGTGCTCGGTCACGTTCAACATCGTATTGAAGACTGCCCACGGCTCGGCACGAAAGACCATCGGCAAATTCTATAAGGCCGTGCAGCAGCAGGGCCAGCTGAGCACCGTCGACCCCATTACCCAGATCGCCATTTACCAGCAGGAGCAGACCACGATGATGGCCTCGCTGGCAAAGGACATCACGGGCGAGCTCACCAACCGCATCGGCGCCGCCGTGGAAATGGCGCTGCAGCCGATCCAGGAGAGCCTGGACAGCTTTATTACCGTGACCTCCAAGCGGCAGCTGGAGGGCATTGACCGGATCGTCGATGCGTTCATCCTGCGCATGAACGAGGCGCTGGAGGGCAACTTCCGGGAGCTGGGCGATGCGATGGGCGATATGGCAAGGACGCAGCACGGCGCCATGGCGGATATCGAGGCGAATGTCGCCGGCCTGCATGCGCTGTCCCTCAACATGATGAAGATCGAGCAGAAGGCCTCGGAGATCGCCGCCAGCTTCGGCGAGTATACCGAAAAGGTGGGCGACGCCCAGCAGGGTCTGTCCGAGGGCTATGCGCTGGTCAGCGACAACGTAAAAAGCATGGAGGCCGTGGCAAGGCAGCAGGCGAACTATATCGCCAAGATCAGCCAGCTGCAGACCGACTTCATGAAGGAGGTCGCTTCCTTCCGCATGTGCATGGAGGACCTGTCCAAGAGCTTCTCCGACAACGCCGCCTCGTCTGCCGAGGCGATCCGCAGGGTCTCGGACGGGCTCGAAGAGAGCGGAAAGAACCTGCTGGATGCGCAGGATCGGTTCGCTGCCCGCACCGACAAGGAGCTTCAGCACACCTTCGACATGTTCGATCAGAACATGAACGACATCGTCGACAAGCTCACGACCATCATCAACGGCATTTCCGATTCCGTGGAGGAGATGCCCGGCATCATGAACGAGTCGGCAGTCAAGTACGCCAATCAGATGCAGCAGTTCACCCGGTATATGGAGCAGCTTTCGAGAAATATCGATGCGATCGTAAAGGGACAGAGATAAGAGGTGTAAGGAAGAGGAAGAGAGGCGGAGCGATATGCGAAGGATAACAAGAAAGAACAGCGATACGGGCTCCATGTGGATCACATTTTCCGATCTGATGAGCGCCATGATGCTGATATTCGTACTGATCATGTTTTTTGCGGTGTACCAGTACTATGAGGTGCTGGAAACCAAAACGAGGGAATTGGATGAACAGAAGGCGGAGCTGGACACGATGCAGGTGGAGCTGCTTCGTTCCCAGTCGCTGCTGAGCGATAAGGAAACGGCGCTTTCCGAAGCGCAGACCACACTGACCTCCCAGCAGGAGGAGCTGGACGCCAAGGCGGCACAGCTCACCGCTGCCGAGGAGGAGCAGCTGCGGCAGGAAGCGCAGCTGATACTGCTCCAGTCGCAGCTGGATGCCCAGAGTACGGCGCTGGATTCGGCGCAGGAGCTTCTGGCCTCGCAGCAGGCGGAGCTTCTGGCGGCGCAGGGCGAGCTGATGACCGCACAGGAGGGCCTCGATGCGGCACGGGCGCAGCTGGCGCATCAGCAGACCGTATTGGAAGAGCTGGTCGGCGTCAAGACGGAGATCGTGCAGGAGCTGGTCCGGGCGCTGGCGGCCTCCGACATCAGCGGCGCCACCGTGGATGAGAGCGGCGCCATCGTGTTCGAGAGCGAAATGCTGTTCGACGTGAGCCGCTCGAACCTCAAGAACGTCGGCAAGGACTTCCTTGACAGCTTCATACCGAGTTATCTCAAGGTACTGATGAGCGATGAGTATTCCGGCTATGTCAGCCAGATCATCATCGAAGGCCACACGGACGACGACGGCGAGTATCTGGACAACATGGCATTGTCCCAGAACCGTGCAAGAGCCGTATTGACCTATATCCTTTCGGATGAATTCACCGGCATTTCAGCGGCGGCAAAGCGGAGACTGCAGCAGATCGTCACCATTAACGGCCGCTCGTCCAGCGAGCTGATCTATAACGACGACGGCACCGTCAACAAGGCGGCTTCCCGAAGGGTCGTTATCAAGTTCCGCATGAACGACGAGGATATGGTGAACAACATGCTGACTATCCTTGAAAATATGGAATAATACAGAAAAACTGAAAGGGGCGTGCCTTATGGCAACAATTACGAGCCTTACCTGTGAATACTGCAAGAACCCGATGGGAATCGACTGTACTCCCCGGTTTACCTGGCAGATCGCTGCCGGAAAGGGGATCATACAGGGTGCGTACCGGATCATCGTCTGCAAAAAGGGCAGCGACGAGCCGGTGTGGGACAGCGGCAAGGTGAACAAGCGTGATTCGGTGCTGATCCCCTATGAGGGCGAGGCGCTGGCTCCGAGAACGGAATATATGTGGAAGGTCTGCATCTGGGACAAAAAGGGCAGAGACGTGGGCTTCAGCGAGACGGCGGGCTTTGAGACCGGACTGCTGAGCGCCGGCTTCAGTGCCGCCTGGATCAGCCCTGCCGAAAGAGGCGACATCAAAAAGATGGAGCCTGCGCCCCGGCTGCGGAACGAATTCACCCTGAAAAAGGGCATTGTCAAGGCGAGATTGTATGCCTCCGCTCTGGGCGTTTACGAGCTGCGCCTGAACGGCGAAAAGGTCGGCAATGCGATGCTGACTCCCGGCTGGACCAGCTATGACCGCTGCGTGCAGTATCAGACCTATGATGTGACGAAGCAGCTCAACGAGGGCGAAAATGCGATGGCGGCGACACTGGCGGACGGCTGGTACCGGGGCCTGCTGGCATATAAGGATCACAGGAACATCTTCGGCGACCGGCTGGCGCTGATCGCACAGCTGTATGTCCGCTATGAGGACGGCAGCGAGCAGATCATAAAGACCAACAGCGACTGGAAGACGAATTCCGACACGCCCATCCGCTATTGCGACTATTACATGGGCACGCATTACGACGCCAACTTGGAGACCGAGGGCTGGGACAAGCCGGGTTTTGACGACAGCGGCTGGCAGAAGGCAACGGAGCTGCTGACCGACAAGCATAAGCCGGTCAGCCAGATCGACCATCCGGTGACGGCGCACGAGATCCTGAAGCCCGTGCAGCTGATCAAAACGCCCAAGGGCGAGACCGTGCTGGACTTCGGTCAGAACATGGTGGGCTATGTGCGCTTCAATGTCCGCGGCGAAAAGGGACATACCGTGACCGTGCGCCATGCCGAAGTGCTGGACAAGGACGGCAATTTCTATATGGAAAACTCCCGCCTGGCCGAGGCGAAGCTGATGTATACGCTGAAGGGCGAAGGCACCGAGCGGTATGAGCCGATCCTTACCTTCTACGGCTTCCGATACATACGGCTTGACGACTGGTGCGGCGACATTGACCTCAACGATTTCGAGGGCGTGGTGATCCATTCCGATATCGAGCAGACCTCCGGCTTTGAATGCTCGGACGAGCGTGTCAACCGGCTGTTCCACAATATTATCTGGGGTCAGAAGGGCAACTTTGTGGATGTGCCCACCGACTGTCCCCAGCGTGACGAGCGTCTGGGCTGGACGGGCGACTGTCAGGCCTTTGCACACACTGCCTGCATCAATATGGACTCGGCGCTGATGCTGAGCGAGTGGATGAAGGATCTGAGCTTTGACCAGCGCAGCGACGGCGCCGTGCCGCACGTCATTCCGCATGTGCTGAATGACGACTGCTACGGTTCCGCTGCCTGGGGCGATGCGGTGACCATCGTGCCGTGGACGCTGTACCAGTGCTACGGCGACAAGCGGGTACTGGAGGAGAGCTATCCCGCCATGTGCCGCTGGCTCAGCTTTATCAAGTCCCAGTCCGAGGACTATCTGTGGAGCAAGGGCGTACACTTCGGCGACTGGCTGGGTCTGGACGCCTTTGAGGGCAGCTATCTCGGCTCCACCGACAAGACCCTGATCGCCACGGCATACTGGGCATACAGCACCCGCCTCACGATGAAGACCGCCGAGGTGCTGGGCTATGAAAAGGATGCCCAGAAGTACAAGAACCTGCTGCGCAAGATCCGTGCAGCCTACCGCAAGGAGTTCATGACTCCCAACGGAAGGCTGGCTGTCAATACGCAGACCGCATTTGCGCTGACTCTGTATTTCGATCTTGCCGATGAAGCAGACCGGCCGAGGCTGGCAAGGGACTTCGAGAAGCTGATCGAGAACAGCGGCAATCATCTGACCACGGGCTTTGTCGGCACGCCGTATCTGTGCATGGCGCTGTCCGAGAACGGATTGCACGATGTCGCCGGCAAGCTGTTCCTGAGAGAGGAATATCCGTCCTGGCTGTACAGCGTCCGCAAGGGCGCTACCACCATGTGGGAGCACTGGGACGGCATCAAGCCCGACGGCTCCTTCTGGTCGAGGGATATGAACAGCTACAACCATTATGCCTACGGCGCCATCGGCGAATGGATGTTCCGGGCGCTGGCAGGCATCGACATGTCCGAGCCCGCCTACGGTGAACTGGTGCTGCATCCCCGTCCCATCGACGGACTGAGCTTTGTTTCCGCATGGCAGAAGACGCCCTACGGCAGAGTGCGTATCGAATGGCGTATTGAGGACGGCCAGATGAACGTCAACTGCAAGGTGCCCGGCGGCGTGACGGCGATGCTGGTGCTGGAGGATGCCGAGCTGTATCAGGTGACGGAAAACGGCCGAATCCTGACCGAGACTGATGGCGTGATCCGGGCATGGCAGTCCGAGAACGACGTCATGGTGGAGCTGGAGTCCGGCATGTATTCCTTCAAGTGGAGCATCAAATAATCGGAGTATAAAAAAGATAATTTGGTTTTCGGAGAGTTCAAATGAAATATATACGCAGATTTCTGTCGTTCATCGCCACAAGGCTGGTCATCGTGACGCTGGTAGGCGCCCTGTTGATCCTGGTGTTCTATCTGGCGATGAACACTGCGAATATCTATATCCTGCTGGACGACGGCATGACGATGCGCACCTCGGTCATTCTGACAAGGAAAGATGCCGTGGAGCTGACGAACTACTTTACCGATGATTTCCTGAATACCGACGAGACACTGAACATCGGCCTCAGCACGGCTTCCCCGTATATCGACTATAACATTACCGATTTCACGTATCAGATGAATCTGGAATGGGTGTGGGCATGGCCCTGGGAGGACAGCGCCACTGCCACCATCGTGGAGAAGGTGCCCAAGATCACCGGCACAGTGCTGAGCGACCGGACGAGCCTTGTCAAGAACGGCACGATCTCCAAGGATCCTCCGGCCTGGTACGGCGGCAGGTATACCGTCAAGCTGGTTCGCATCGACGGCAGATGGAAGATCGATGCGCTGCAGCAGACCCAGCTGATCGTTGAGAGCTGAGACCCATGAAGATAGGTAAACTCAATATCCCCGCCGGGGCAGGCATTGCGCCGATGGCGGGGATCACGGATATGCCCATGCGGCTGTTGTGCTTTGAACAGGGCGCCGCATGGGGCGTCAGCGAGATGCTCTCGGCAAAGGGATTTCTGTATGCGCCCGGCGGCACAAGGGCGATGGACGACCTGCTGAGAAAGGACAAAAACGAAGGCATACTCGGTCTCCAGCTTTTCGGCAGCGAGCCGGATCTGGTGGGCGAGGCGGCTGACCGGCTCAGCAGCGTGGGCTTTCAGTTCATCGACATCAATATGGGCTGCCCGATGCCGAAGATCGTCAACAACGGCGAGGGCTCGGCGCTGATGAAGTCGCCGGTGCAGGCAGAGCGTGTGATATCGGCTGCCGTACAGAGGGCGCATGTGCCGGTCACGGTGAAATTCCGCTCCGGCTGGGACAGCGAGCATATCAATGCCGTGGAGATCGCCAAGATCGCCGAAGGCAGCGGTGCGGCGGCAGTCGCCGTCCATGCAAGGACGAGGGCGCAGCTGTATTCCGGTTCGGCCGATTGGCGGGTGATCGCCGACGTGAAGAACGCCGTGAAGATCCCGGTCATCGGCAACGGCGATGTGACGAGCGTGGAGAGCTATCGGGAGCTGATCGAAAAAACCGGCTGTGATGCGGCGCTGATCGGCAGGGCGGCCAGAGGCAACCCGTGGCTGTTCGGCGAGATCAAGGCGTTTGTCGAGGGCAGGGAATGGATCCCGCCGACGAATGAGGAACGGCTGGAGACGGCGCTGCGGCATGCAAGGCTTCAGTGCAGCTTCATGCGGGACACCGCCGCCATGCGGGAAATGAGAAAGCATGTGGCATGGTATACGCAGGGCATGCGGGACAGCGCAAAGCTGCGGCTGGCGATCAACGAAACGGAAACCTACGAGGACTTGGAAAAGCTGCTCGAAAAATACCGGAAGGAGGTGCTGCACGGTGGCAAAGAGGAATGACAAGCGCAAGACATGGGTCCGGGTCATGGCGCTCGTGCTGGCGGGACTGCTGGTAGCGGGAATCATCGCTTCCACGGTGATCACTGCGGACGCCGAAGGAACACAGACCGAATATTCCATGACGCTCAGCATTGACGATGAGTCGATGCTGAGCGGCGTCAGTCAGAGGGTAATTTATACCAACTCCACCGGGCGGGAGCTGGAATATGTGATGTTCAATCTGTATGCCAACGTCCTTCGCCGCAGCAGCGGGATCCCCGTGGAGGACTGGGACAGCGCCTTTCCGGACGGATTTGCCCCGGGAGGCGTTGTGTTTTCTTCGGTGACCGTCAACGGCGAAAATGCCGAGTGGGCATTGAGCGGCGACAACGAGCAGTGCCTGCGGGTAGCATGCCATCTAAAGGAAGGCGAGCAGTGTGAGTTCGGCTTTGAATACTACCTGCTGATGAGTGACAATGCATGGCTGTTGGGTGCCGGAAAGAACGGTTGGCGGCTGACGAATTTCTATCCCTCGGTCTGTGTGTATGACAGCACGCTGCGGGACTTCATGCTGAACAGCTGGACGGCAGTGACGGATCCGCTGATCGCCGACTGTGCCGGGTTTTCGGTCACGGTGGCGGCAAAGAGCGGATATACGCTGGCGGCTGCGGGAAACATTGCCGTTACCGGCAGCGAAAACGGTATTACATTTTGGCATGTCGATGCGGAAAACCTCAGAAGCCTCAGCCTCGTATTGAGGAAAAATGCGAACACCGCCCAAAACGGCGCCGTTACCGCCTCGGCGGACAGAGGCAATGACGCCAAAATGCTGCTGGGCATGGGCAGACGTATTTACGATGCGTATACGGACATGCTGGGCGCCTGCGAAAGAGAGCTGTACATCATCCAGTCGGATATTCCGGAGGGTATGACGGCCTCCGGCGGCGTGGTGCAGGTGAGTGCAAAGCTGCTGAAGGATCGGGATGCGCTGGAGGATGCGCTGGCCCGGGGGATCGCCGTGCTGTGGTTCGGCGAGACCGTGGGCTGCAACACGGAGTTTGAGCCGTGGCTGCGGGATGCGATCTGCGGATATCTGCCGCTTCTGTACTTTGAACAGAGCGAGGGCTATGACGGATATCTCAAACGCCTCAATGACCGGGTACTGGACTCCCTGCAGATCACGCTTCCCGGCGGGCTCACCGTGGACAGCGATGCCGGAAGATTTACCTCCCGGGCGGAATACGAGCTGGCCTGTGTGGATCGGGGCTGTGCTGTGCTGCACGAGATGCGGGACCTGATGGGAAAGGACACCTTCATCGAGGGTCTGCGCCGGTATGTCGGGGACAACCGGTACCGGATCGCTTCTGCGGAACAGTTTGCTGCGGCGTTCAATGAGGTCACCGGCGAGCGTTGGGACGAATATATCGTCGGACAGCTGCATACCATCTCCGACTATGTGGACCAGCGGATGGAATGGTACGAATGATTCAAAAACGGTGAAAAACGATCAGACTGCTTGAAGTATTTCCTGCTTCGGGCAGTTTTTTGCGGATAATATGCACAAAATGGCGGGCACGGTTAAATAAAGATTGTATTTTGCAGGAATGCTTGCATTTTCCGGGAGAATGTGCTACAATACGGATGATAAAAAATGACAGGTTTTCCTGCATGGAGGTAGCGTTATGGCTGAATATCGTTCAGAACATGATCTCGTCGGCGAGTGCAATATTCCTGTAGATGCGTATTACGGCGTGCATACCGCAAGAGCGGTGGAGAACTTTCCCATCACGGGACGCAAGCTGCCGGAAGAAATGATCAAGAGCATTGCATGGATCAAGAAGGCATGCGCCATCGCCAACTGCGAGACCGGCGCCCTGAACAAAGAGCGTGCGGATGCCATTGCGCAGGCTTGTGATGAGATCATTGCGGGCAAGCTGCATGACCAGTTCCTCACCGATCCCGTACAGGGCGGCGCAGGCACCTCCACCAATATGAATGCCAACGAGGTTATTGCCAACCGGGCCATCGAGCTGCTGGGCGGCAGAAAGGGCGACTATAAGATCGTCAATCCCAATGACCACGTCAACTGCAGCCAGTCCACCAACGACGTGTATCCCAGCACCATCAAGATGACCCTGTTCTCCGCCATGGAGCGGCTGATCGCTCAGGTGAGCAATCTGGTGGATGCCTTCGACGAGAAGGCAACTCAGTTCGACAATATTGTCAAGATGGGCAGAACGCAGCTTCAGGACGCAGTCCCGATCCGTCTGGGTCAGGAGTTCGCCGCATACAGCGCCGTGCTGATGCGTGAGATGAAGCGCCTGCAGCGGGCACAGCATACCCTGCTGGAGCTGAATCTGGGCGGCACCGCCATCGGTACCGGCATGAACGCCTCCAAGCTGTATATCTCCAAGGTCGTTGTGACGCTGGCCGACATCACCGGCATCCCCTTCGTGCAGAATGCCGACCTGATCGACGGCACCCAGAATCTGGACTGCTATACCACCGTGTCCGGTGCGCTGAAGAGCTGCGCCGTCAGCATCTCCAAGATCTGCAACGACCTGCGCCTCATGTCCTCTGGTCCCAGAGACGGTCTGGCCGAGATCGTACTGCCTCCCCGTCAGAACGGCTCCTCCATCATGCCCGGCAAGATCAACCCCGTCATTCCCGAGGTCGTCAACCAGATCGCCTTCCGCATCGTCGGTTTTGACGTCACCGTGGCAATGGCCGTGGAAGCCGGTCAGCTGGAGCTGAACGCCTTCGAGCCCATCATCTTCGACAGCCTGTATCAGGGCGTCAATCAGCTGGCCAACGGTATCGGCACGCTGATCGAGCACTGTGTCAAGGGCATTCGTGCCAATGAGACCGCCTGCACCAACGAGGTGGAGCGCACCATCGGCATCGTTACCGCACTGAGCCCCTTCGTCGGCTATCAGACCGCCTGCCATCTCGCCACCGAGGCACTCAAGAGCGGCAGATCGATCCGTGAGCTGGCACTGGAAAAGAAGCTGATGGATCCCGATGAGCTGGATAAGGCCCTCGATCCCATCAAGATGACAGAGCCCGCTGAGGAATAAGTTATTCAATGAGCAGTTAGCCGACAGCGTATGCTGTCGGCTATTGTTTTCAATAAATGCGGCGCAGCTGCCCAACTGCTTACTATCAAAAAAACTTCCGCCACTCGGACGGGAGTTTTTTGATTTCTTATCAGGCCTTCTTTGCGTAAGCGGAGGATACCCAGCCGTTGATCTTGTTCAGGGTCACGTGGTACCATACAACGCCGCGGCTGTCGGTCTTGGTTTCGGTGTAGGTCATCGTGGTGCCCTTCATCGCCACGCCCAGCTTGCTGTAGCTCAG
>JAZLHZ010000021.1:0-5499 GCA_045617085.1 Clostridia bacterium | reverse complement strand
GCCGAAATTCGATACGCTTCTTTCCCGTCTCCGTTCCCAACACGACGTACCGCCCAGGGATGACCTGATCGCTCTCGGTATCGCGAACGACATGAATGTTGAAATGATAGATGCTCTTCTGGAAGAGGCCAAGATGGATATTCTTCGTGCCAACAGAGCAGACGAAATGGTGCTGATCTATGCCATAGGCTGTGCCCATCTGAACAACATCCGTCTCGACTGTGACGCAGCCGACAACATTCTGAACAAAACCGACAACGAAGATATTCGCAGAGCTTGCACTGCCGTGCTGGAGGAATCAAAGAGCATCGACATGGATCATCTGGCAAAGTCTGATTACTCCAGTGTAGGCGAATATGTCCGGTACGTGTTTGACCGGCTCAATATGCCGGAAGCGATTGAAAAGTACTGTACGACAGCCGGCATAGTATACCTTAACGAATAAGCCGATATTGAACATGAAACGGAGGTGTGATCATGCCTACCACGGATCCGCTTATCTTTATACAGAATTACACACAGAAGTACTATCCTGATTTCACATTAGGTGAACTGATCTATGCAAACAAGGATAAAGACCCAATGACCCGCATATATCCCCTGGACAATCCAAAGACAGATCAGCATTTTGTCGTGAAGTATCTCTGTCACGTTTGCGAGCTCGACGAATCGGAGCGGATCAACGAGCAGCTAAAGATCGCCGCCTCCCTCTCCAAATATGACGGCATCGTGAAGCTGCTCGATTATCCCTACCGGTATGAGAACAATCTCTTTGAACTCATAATGCTCATGGATCATCTCACTCCGCTTCAGGACATCATGATGGAAACATCGTTGGATGATGAGACAGTGATCCGATTGGCGTTTGATCTGCTGAAGGGACTCTCGGAGTGCCACAAACAAAAGCTGGCTCACCGTGACATCAAGCCGGAGAACATCTTCCGCAACAAAGACGGTCATTATGAACTCGGCGATTTCGACATATCGGCTTATCTTCAGGCGGATAACGATATAAAGGGCGATATAAGACGGGATCAGTGTACTGCATACTATGCCGCACCGGAGATCCTCATGCAGGAAACGAATATCGACCATATGCGGTCAGACGTGTATTCACTGAGCCTTGTCATCTATTACCTGTTGAACGATAAGGAAATGCCCTGGGGCAAAAACGGTCAGAAAACGATCGAGCAGCAGAGATGCGAATGCCCCGATATTCCTCTGCCCAATACGCATCTGCATTCTTTTGCCGCAGCATGTGTCATCTGGAAAGGCCTATCCTTTGACCCGCAAAAGCGCTATGCCTCCGCCGTCGAGATGCTGGAGGACCTGCAGCGTGCAGTCTCCGACGATAAGACATGTATTGCCCGAAACGAATATATGGAAACCATGCTGCATCTGAAAAGTACCCGCATCAGGGCCGCTCTCGTCGGCGCCTGCATCTGTGCCGTTCTCCTGATCGGGATCTGGGCATTGCTTGGTCGAACCATACCGCCTGTTGAACAGGGTACACCGGGAATGATCTCCGGTTCGGTCATCGAAAAGGTATCCATACACCTGACCCAAATACCGGAATACGGTTCCGATGCTCCATTCCTCGGCACACTCAGCTGCGATGATCCCAGTGACTACCGGGTCACGCTGTATCTCCGGCTTCAAGACAGCACAGAGTTCTACGTCAAACCGACAAAAGAACAATCCTATGTCCCCGTTGAAGCCGACGGCACATTCAGTATCGATTATGTCAGCGGTCTCAATGATGAAAATGCCGTAGAGCTCTATCTTTTCCTGATTCCCGGCGATTTCAGACCGACCAATAACATAGAGTCTGCGAAGGAAAAGGCCCTGTATGCCATCCATATCCTCCGCAGCAGCAGCGGTACCATTGAGACGGAATACGGAACGGAAACTTAAGGCAAAATCCTGATCACCGAATATGCTATACTAAGTGCGTAAACGGAAAAAGCAATGCGCGCAGCGATTTCCGGACACAATACATCAAACATCGGAGGTGTTTTCCATGAAGAAATTCGTTATTTCCTTTACCATGATCCTGTTTGTCCTGTGTCTTGCTGCCTATGCCGAAACGGAAGCTCCGTCCTTTGAACTGACCTACGTCCCCGAGCTCGGCGAGACTGCATGCTTCGAGGGTATCGTCACCGTCGGCGAGGACGCCGATCCTTCGGACTACATCGTGAACATGTATCTCCAGCTGTATGAAAACGGCGACCTGTGGATCAAGCCGACATACGCTATGCCCTATGTAAAGGTCGATGCAGACGGTCACTTCTCTCTTAATTATGCGACCGGCGGCAATGATATCGATGCTCAGTACCTGCATCTGTTCCTCCTCCCTGCAGATTGCATCCCTGACGGTGACTTCAATCACACTCAGGCAGATGCCCTGGACTACATCCTCGTTACCCGTCTCCCCGGTCAGGACATTACAGTAAAGGACATGATGCATGACGACATCGGCACGGGCAAGCTCCTGCTGGAGGATATACCTGTCTACGGTTCCGACGCCGATTTCACCGGTACCGTTCTGCTCGGCGAAGATTCCGGCAATGATTTCCTCGACTACCGGATCTCCCTGTATCTGCAGCTCCAACCCGGCGACACCTGCTGGCCCAAGCCCACGTATGAAACTCCGTATGCCATCGTGGAGCCTGACGGCAGCTTCTCCATCAGCTATGCCACCGGCAGCCGGGATGACGAAGCAACGGTCATCCACATCTTGCTGATCCCCGCAAGCTACACACCCGATGGGGATTTTGAAGCAACCAAGGCTGTTGCTCTTGACTACGTGCAGGTGACCAGACAGCCTGACGGTACCATTCATGTTGATCCCATGTTCGATTAACCGTCATTCCCGGATACACAAACCATACGTACAGGCGCCGATCTCACGGTTGGCGCCTGTTCTATAAGAAAGGCAGATGAATATGAAAAAGTGTTACCTGATCATGCTCTGCATGATCATCATGTCCTTCTTTTCTGTTAATGCCGAATCGGTCAGCCTGATCCAGCCTATACAAAATACAGATAAGGCAAATGCGGAGGAAAATACAGCAAACCCATCTGACGGAACTGCCTGTCTCTCTGTAGATATCGGTTTTTATATCAACGATATGGTTCCCGGTGACAAGCTGGATGAAACGATGATTCACCGGATCCTGGATGCGGTCAAACCGTTTGCTCATACTCTTCGTCTGTATGCTTCTTCCGATGAACTTGCAAAAGTCTATCCTCTGGCACACGCTGACGGATTTGATATTATCGCAAGCGCATGGCTCAACGGCAATGAAATCAACGACCGGCAGGAGCTTGACGCCCTCATTGAACATTGCCGAAACGGATACGCCGAAACAGCCTGTATCGGAAGTGAGACCCTCCTGAGAGGCGACCTCGACGCAAAGACTTTGGCAGGTTATATTCAGTATGTTCGGGATGCACTGAAAGGATACAACATCACGATTACCACCGCCGATGAGATCTCCTGTCTCATGAAGTATCCGGACATTGCCGATTCCTGTGATATTCTCTTTGTCAACTATTATCCCTACTGGTCCGGAATCGACATCGCCAATGCCTTGCCTGCACTGGACAGTGCCGTTCAGTCACTTCAAACCAAATACCCGGATAAGCAGATCATGATCTCCGAAACCGGATATCCCACTGACGGAACAAGCCTTTCCGGAGAACTCACAGACAGTGAAACCGCCGCTCTGTATTACTCTCAGGTATATGAATGGTCCCGACAAACCGGCATTGAAGTTTGTTACTTTGAGTGTATCGATGAAAACTGGAAGACAACAGCAGAAGGAGCACCCGGTGCTCACTGGGGATTTCTGAATTCCGACCTGACGCTGAAGGATTGCTACCTGGATGCCCCTGTCTTCAGAGACATTTACAACTGATTTCTGCTTTACCGAAAACCATCCGGACAGAACGTATTCTGAAACCGGATGGTCTTTTTCATGGAAACTTGAGGCAAAACGTCACGAATACTCTATGTTATAATATGCACAGAAAGGATAAGTCAATCAACCGTATTCAAAAAGGAGGTCATATTATGAAGAAGCATTGCCTGTTCAACCGCCATACATGGAACGGATGCAAGTGCAGCATCTGCGGAGTCGTCCGCAACAAGGAGCATCAGTGGCTCAAGGACAGGTGCATCGTTTGCGGTAAATGGTTGGATGATTGGTATATTCATAATCTGTCCTACCCGGCAGACCGAGCTGAGATCATTGGCATTATTGACGCATACAACAGTTATCTGCACCGCAGAGACTGTATGCTCAAACTGCCTTATCCCGAAGAAAGAGAGTATTTGCTTCACATGATCCACAGTTGCAATAACAACAATCTTCGTGCCGACTGTATCAAAAGGCTCTCCATTCCCGAAGATCACGACATTCTGATCCGTTATGTCACATCACACTCTCACGTGATCCGTGCAGCCTGTCTGCGCAAGATGCAATATCCCAAGGACAATAGTCTCCTTGTCAAAAAAAGCCTGTTTGACAAAGACGCCGTATGCCGTAGAATCTGCATCAATAAGCTCCCCTACCCGGACGAAAAGGATACCCTGGTTACCGCAGCACTGCATGATCCGGACTCAGATGTCCGGCTTGCCGCCATTCAGAAGCTGCCCTATCCCGCAGAAAGGGAAACACTGATTCATGTCGCTATGAATGATGAATGTGCCGAAAACCGTATCGCTGTGCTTGTTGCAATGGATTCAAAGGAGAGCGTCATTATCGACAGGCTACAGGGCTTTTTCAAGGAATACGTTAAACACGCTATGAACTATGACAGCTTCGTTTTCGTTAGTGATAAACTCACCCGACAATCTTTGACCGAGCTTCTCCTTGAAAGCAATGACCATTGGCACTATTATATTCCCTTCAGCAGCAAATACCAAACAGTCGGCCAGCATCTCATCCGCCTGATTGATGACATCGAAACACTTCAGTTCATCATAGACCATACAGAAAGTGCCTACATCAAAGCACAAGCAACTGACCATATGCCTGCTATGATCTGTAAACAACAGGGACATATCTGGCGGGAAGAAAGTGAGGAAGTAACCGATACATATTTCCCGGAAGGTATCGATCCCTGTACCGAAAATATGTGTTTCTTGGAATCCACAACATATACAAAGTACTACAGGGTCTGTTCACGCTGTGGACGGATTGAATAAACTCTGTTTTGTTCGTACAAGATATCTTAATAACACTGTATCAAAGTAGTGCAATAAAGCGTTATTGATGGAAATAATTTCAATCCACCCACCTCTTGCGAGGTGGCACTAACCGGTGAGACCGGCGAGTATGGCGGGTTCCAATTTCAATCCACCTACCTCTTACGGAGCAGATTATACACGCTTCGGGCACCGAATTTCAATCCACCCACCTCTTGCGAAGTGGGACGGAAATTGAGGCAGAAGCCCGCGAGCGGCAGGAAATTTCAATCCACCCACCTCTTGCG
>JAZLHZ010000020.1:0-6896 GCA_045617085.1 Clostridia bacterium | reverse complement strand
GACGAGGGAGGATTTCATCCGCTGCATGCACAGCTGGAATCTGGACTGTGACATCATCCGCATCAACGGCGAGTTGGCGGGTTATGCCTACGGTGCGGGCTGTGAGATTGCCCTGGTGAACGACGAGTATTATCTCGCAGTGGTCAAGAAGCTCTTTGACCGCTATAACGAGGATCATATCACCATCCGTCTTTCTCCCGAGGAGAGGGAGCGCTGTGCGAAGATGGAAGCTCTTTGCGAAGGCTACGATATCGGCTGCTGTGAGATGGTGAACGTGCTGAACTGGAAGAACGTATTGCAGGCGCTTCTGACCTACAAGGCAAGATACATGAAGCTGACCGAAGGCAGAAAAGGCTATATCATCGAGGGCAAGCCGTACTGCATCAGCGTAAAGGACAACAAGGTCACAGTGACCGAGGAAGAGACCGATAACGCCGTCGTGATGGATCACATGCAGGCGACGAGATATTTCTTCCCCCTCAGCAAGCTGGCCGTAAACGATGACGGAAACAACTGGGCGCCGCTGCCGTTTTATATGACGAGTGCCGATACATTCTGAGAAAAACTAAGGAGCAGAGAATAATGCTGGAACTGAAAAATATCAAATGGTCATTCCCGGACGGCGGACAGATACTCAAGGGGATCGATCTGACAATCGAGAGCGGCAAGCTCACCGTGATCACCGGCCCCAACGGCGGCGGCAAGACTTCGCTGGCGAAGGTCATCGCAGGTCTTTATATGCAGCAGGAGGGACAGATCCTTCTGGACGGCGAGGATATTTCCGCACTGGATATTACCGAGCGTGCAAAGAAGGGCATTGCCTATGCCTTCCAGCAGCCGGTGCGCTTCAAGGGCATCACCATCCGTGACCTGCTGGAGCTGGCCGCCGAAAGAAAGCTGAACGACGGCGAGGTCTGCACACTGCTGGGCGATGTGGGTCTGTGCGCCAATGAGTATATCGACCGTGAGGTCAACGCTACGCTGTCAGGCGGCGAGAGCAAGCGTATCGAGATCGCCACGGTGCTGGCCAGAGCCAATGCCAGAATGCTGATCTTCGACGAGCCCGAGGCGGGCATCGATCTGTGGAGCTTTTCCAACCTCATTTCCGCTTTTGAGCGGCTGAAGAACGGCACCGACAAGGCGCTTTTGATCATCTCGCATCAGGAGCGTATCATGCAGATCGCCGATGAGATCGTGGTGATCGCCGACGGCAAAGTGCGGACGAGCGGCAAGGCTGATGAGGTGCTGCCCAAACTCTTTGCATCCGACAAGGCGATCCGCTGCCCCAGGGGCATGGACAAGCAGGAGGGCTGAACGATATGAACAACATAACGAATGAACTGCTCAATGTGGTATCGGCCATCCCGAAGGATTTCAAGGGCGCTTTCAATATCCGTGAGGACAGCGGCTGCGCAGGCCGTCAGAATTCCGAAAACATCAAGATCGAAAACAAGACCGACAACCCCGGTATCGTCATCCGCATCAGCTCCAAGGCGCAGAAGGAGACTGTCTACATTCCTGCCTGCGTGACCCACGGCGGTGTGAATGATCTGGTCTACAACGACTTCATTGTGGAGCCCGGCGCCGACGTCATCATTGTGGCAGGCTGCGGCATTCACAGCGAGGACGAGGAAGAAGCACGCCACAACGGCATCCACCGCTTCTTCATCGACAAGGGCGCAAGGGTTGTCTATCAGGAAAAGCATATCGGCACCGGTGCAGGCAAGGGCAATAAGGTCATTGACCCCGTGACCGATATCTACATGGGCGAGGATTCGTACATGGAGATCGATACGCTGCAGTTGAGCGGCGTGACCAGATCCACGAGAAATACCACCGCCAAGATGGAGGCAAGGGCCAAGCTGGTCATTCGGGAGCGCATCATGACCAACGGCACCGAGTACGCCAAGAGCGATTTTGACGTCAGCATGGACGGAGAAGACAGCGCCATCGATCTGGTCTCCCGTTCCGTGGCGAAGGGCGATTCCAAGCAGGATTTCCGTTCGGTCATCCGGGGCAATAACCGCTGCACGGGCCATTCCGAATGCGACGGCATCATTGCCGACAACGGAAAGATCAACGCTACGCCCGAACTGTATGCGGCCAATATCGATGCTTCCCTCATTCACGAGGCAGCCATCGGCAAGATCGCCGGCGAGCAGATCATCAAGCTGCGCACGCTGGGCCTTACCGAAGAAGAGGCCGAAAACAAGATCATTGCGGGCTTCCTCAGATAAGCATATCCGAAAAAGAATATGAATGAATTCATGAACTCCAACGGAGCGCTGCTGCTGATGGCAGCGGCGCTCATGTGTACTGTATTGGTGATCGCAGTGCTGCTTCTGAAGATGAACAAGCTGCAGCGGAGCATCCGTTACCGCATAAGCGAGCAGGAAAAGCGCATCACCGGCCAGCAGAAGCAGCTGGTGGAATCCGTCAATACGGTGCTTCAGATCACCGCCAACGGAATGCAGAACTCCGAAAGCCGCACCCAGCAGCTGAGTGACCGGCTGGAAAACCGATTGGATGCTCTTGTCGGCGAGAACCGGAAACAGTTGGACGAGATGCGGGGGCTTGTGGAAAAGCAGTTAGGAGAAACGCTCGATGTGCGGCTGGGAAAATCCTTTGAACAGGTCAGCCGCCGTCTCGAAGAGGTACACAAGGGCCTCGGCGAGATGCAGGCGCTGGCCGGGGGTGTAGGTGACCTCAAAAAGGTGCTTCAGGGCGTAAAGACCCGGGGCATCTGGGGCGAGATCCAGCTCTCGGTGCTGCTGAAGGACATTCTTACCGCCGGACAGTATGAGGAGAACGTCGCCGTGGTGCCGGATTCTCAGGAGCGTGTCGAGTTTGCGGTCAAACTGCCCGGCAGGGACGGAAAAGGTCTGCTGCTGCCCATCGACAGCAAGCTCCCTTTGGAGCCGTTTAACCGGCTGGTGGATGCTTCGGCGGACGGAAACAGGCAGGCCGTCGAGAAGGCGCAGGCGGAGCTCAAAAATGCCGTGCTGATCCAGGCGAAGAAGATCTCTGAAAAGTATATTCGTGCGCCTTACACCACCGACTTTGCGATCATGTTCCTGCCGATGGAGAGCCTTTATGCGGAGGTCATCAAGCTTCAGGATGCGGCGGAGGAGATACAGAAGAAATACCATGTGGTGATCACCGGCCCCGGCACGCTTTCGGCGGTGCTGAACAGTCTCAATCTGGGCTTCCGCACGCTGAATATCGAACAGCGTACCGGAGAGGTGTGGCAGCTGCTGGCGACTCTCAAGGGCGAGTTCTACCGCTTCGGCGAATCGCTGGAAAAGATGCGGACGAGGCTGGAACAGGCCTCGGGCGAGCTGGACAGCGCCTCGGCCCGTTCAAAGGCGATCACGAGGAAATTGACTGAGCTGGATAAATACAACGAACAGTAAAGTGAGGAGATAAATATGAGCGGCGTTTGGACGAAACAACAGGCGTGGGATTGGGTCAATGCCCGTCCGTGGATCCGCGGCTTTAACGGCTATCCGCAGAACTGCGTGAACCGGGTCGCCATGTGGCAGAGCTATAATCACGGGGAAGTATTCAAACAGCTCGAATACGAGTTTGCACTGGCGAAGGAGACCGGTTTCAATGCGGTGCGCACCATCGTTGAGTTCGAGGTGTGGCTGTATGAGCATGACAGCTTTATGAACAACCTCGAGGAGTACTTCACACTGGCGGATAAATACGGCCTCAAGGTGATGCTGGTGCTGGGCAATGACTGCCGGGTGCCGAAGGATTTCTATGCCTTCAAGCTGGGCGAGCAGCATGTGGACTGGGGATATCACAGCGGCATCAAGAGGGGACAGCACTCCAACACTCATTCCAATGTAGGTTATGAGCTGATCGACGAGCCGGAATACCGGGAAAAGTTTTTTGAAATGGTCGAGGAGCTGGCGGCAAAGTATGCTCATGACGAGCGGCTTCAGATCTGGAACGTATGGAACGAGCTCGGCAACTCCCACCGCCATGCGATGAGCGTTTCGGTGATGGAAAAAGCCTGCGAGATCATCCGTTCCCATGACCAGATCCAGCCAATTACCGTGGATGTTTGGACATATACCAAGGAATGTAAGCCGGTGACGGGTGTGCAGGATCGGGCGATCGCCCTTTCGGACGTCATCAGCTTCCACAATTATTCTTCCTTCGGCACTTTCGTGCGGGTGCTGAAGAATATGCAGGGCTACGGCAGACCTCTGCTTTGTACCGAGTGGCTCAACCGTATCACCGGCAATCTGGTGGAGCAGGTGTTCCCGCTGCTGTATCTGGAGCATGTGGGCAGCTACCATTGGGGTCTCATTCAGGGATATTCCCAGACCTACGAGCCCTGGGGATGCTACAATGCGGAGATCGCCGATCCGAACTACAACGGGCCGCACGACCTGACGGCGCTGCAGCACGATCTGTACCGCTTCAGCGGCTTGCCCTATAAGGCAAAGGAAGTTGAAATCATAAAGGAATTTGCGTCTCTGGCAGACGAGGACTTCAAGAACAGATAACAGGAGGCGGAACGTATGGAACTGAAAGCTCCGTATCTCGGCGTAGCGTATTATCCCGAAGACTGGGATGAATGCGAGATCGACAAGGATATCAAGCGCATGAAGGAGATCGGCATCAACTGTGCCCGTATCGGCGAGTTTGCATGGCACCGGATGGAGCCGAAGATCGGCGAGTTCGATTTCTCCTTCTTCAAAATGGTCGTAGACAAGCTGTATGCCGCCGGGATTGCCGTGGTGATGGGCACGCCCACTGCTACGCCGCCCATATGGCTGAGCAGGAAATACCCGGATGTGTTCAGCGAGAGCAAGGACGGTCAGCGCTCCTATCACGGCGGAAGAAGGCACTGCTGCTCCAACAATCCGCACTATATCGAGTATTCCCTGCGCATCGTTGAGGAGCAGGCAAAGGCTTTCGCCGATCATCCCGGCATCGTCGGCTGGCAGATCGACAACGAGATCTATGCATTTGGCGGAGGCTGCTTCTGCCCCGAATGCGTGGCGAAGTTCCATGACTATCTGAGGAACAAATACGGCAGCATCGACAACCTGAACAAGGCATGGAATCTGAACCTCTTCAGCCAGTGGTATGACGATTTTGAGGAGATCCCGGAGCCGAGGCGTGCCTGGCACAATCCGCATATCAAGCTGGAATGGGAGACCTTCCAGAGCGAATCACAGGTGCAGTTCGTCCACCGTCAGGCGGATATCCTGCACAAGTATGTCAGGGTGCCCGTGGGAACCGATACCATGCCCTTCAACGGTATCGATTACCGGAAAATGACCGACAAACTGGACATCGTCCAGTTCAACCACTACAACACGCCGGATAACCTGCATTGCTGCGCCTTCTGGTTCGACTATCTCAGAATGTTCAAGGAGCATCCCTTCTGGAATACCGAAACGGCGACCAACTGGAACGGCTCTGTTGAAATGCCCCAGTCCATCAAGCCCGAGGGCTACTGTGTCGCAAATTCGTGGCTGCCCATCGTTCTGGGCGGCGAGGCGAACATGTACTGGCTGTGGCGTACTCACTGGGCAGGTCACGAACTGACCCACGGCGCAGTGATCGATTCCACCGGACGGGATATGCATACCGTCGGCGAGGTCATGAAGACCGCAGACGGCTTCAAAAAGGCGGCGGAATTCATCAACGGGACAAAGGTTATAACTGATGTCGCCATTCATTACACCTCCCTCAACTGGCGGATGCATGAGACACAGAAGGTCGTCTGGGACATGCCGTATACCGAGCACGTCACGGACAAGCTGTATAAGCCCCTGACGATGCAGGGCGTGCGTCCTGACATCATCGATGCCGTGGAAGAGCTCGACAGGTATAAGCTGATCTTCTCGCCGCAGATGATGACTATCGACGAGGCAGGACTTCCGGAGCGCATGGAACAGTGGGTGAAGAACGGCGGCACCTGGGTCGCAGGTCCTCTGACCGACGTGCGCAACAGCATCGGCGCCCGGTATACCGACAGCCTCTACGGCATGCTCGAAAAGCTCACCGGTATCCATTGGTGCTACGGGATCCCCGACAGGGAAGGCAATATCAAGGCGCAGTGGAGCGACGGCACGGCATTCAGCGGCAGCTGGTGGTACGAGCTGAGCGACGAAAACGACAATGAAGCCCTTGTGAAGGTTACGGAGGGACATTCCGCCATCGTCGGCAAGGCCGTTGTCATCAAGTGCAGGGTCGGCAAGGGCAATGTCATACTGGTCGGCTCCGTGCCCTCGGCGGAGGACGGAGACAAGCTCATCCGGCTCGCTCTCGAAACCGCCGGAATCGAAACGCCGCAGATCACCGGCAGTCTGATGCTGGCAAAGCGCAGCGGAACGGCGGGAGACGGGTGGATGATGGTGAACATCGGAAATACAGCCGCATCCATAAAGCTGAATAAAGAAATGCAGGACGTCATCGGCGGCGGCACGGTCAAGGACACGCTGACGGTGGAGCCCTACGGTGTACGGGTACTGAAATATGAGTAAGCATTCGGACGAGGCGGAGCTGCTGCGCTCGGCCATGATGTATATGCGCTCCGGCGCGCTGGTCATAGCGCTGTTGGCGGCCGGGGCAGGCTGGTACTATTCCGGCGAATTCGGTGATATCAGCCTGTATATCGGCATAGGGGTCGGTGTAGTGCTTTTCCTGCTGATCAGCGCCTTCAGTTCGATTCCGGGCAAGCTCCTGAAAAAGAAAATGAATGACGACAAGGATGAATGACGATGGAGTTCGGAGAGAAGATCCTCGTTTCGGGACATCGGGGTGAACGGATCCGCAATATGGAGAACACCATGACCGCCTTCCGAAGAGCATTGGCTGCCGGTGTCGACATGATCGAGACCGATGTGCGGATGACAAAGGACGGACAG
>JAZLHZ010000019.1:0-3669 GCA_045617085.1 Clostridia bacterium | reverse complement strand
AAGCTGACCGAAGCGGTGTTTGATGCACTGCCGAAGCTGAAGTATGTGGGCGTGCTGGCGAAGGGCTATGACAACATCGATCTGGCTGCCGCAAGAAAGCACGGCCTGGCAGTCACCAATGTGGCGGGCTATTCCACCGATTCCGTGGCGCAGCTGACGTTTGCGCTGCTGCTGGAGCTGTGCCATCACGCAGGCGCACATTCAAACAGCGTGATCGGGGAAAACAAGTGGGCGAGCCAGCCCTATTACTGCTTCTGGGACTATCCGCTGATCGAGCTGGCGGGCAAGACCATGGGCATCTACGGCCTCGGCAGGATCGGTACGAAGATCGCCGAGATCGCAAGGGCTTTCGGGATGAGGGTGATCGCCTGCAGCCGCACGCAGAAGCAGATCGAGGGCATTACGATGGTCGATTTTGACACGCTGCTGAAGGAAAGCGACGTCATCAGTCTCAACTGTCCGCTGACCGATAAGACAAAAGGCATCATGAATGCCGAAGCATTTGCGAAGATGAAGAAGACGGCCTTCCTCATCAATACGTCAAGAGGCGGCGTGATCGTGGACGACGACCTGCGGAAGGCATTGGATAACGGCGTGATCGCAGGAGCTGCCGTGGACGTGATGAACGGCGAGCCGCCCAAGAGCGACAATCCGCTCCTCGGCGCAAAGAACATCATCATCACCCCGCATATCGCCTGGGCGACAAAGGAAGCCCGTATCCGCCTGCTGGATATCGTGACAAAGAACATTGCGGACTGGACAGCGGGCAAAACGACCAACAGAGTAGAATTGATTTGAAGGTGTTGAACATGCAGACAGAGCTTCTTCCGGTAAGCGAAGAGAGTATTGAAAAGGGCGGAAAGATCATTCGGGAGGGCGGCCTTGTGGGCTTTCCCACCGAAACCGTATACGGCCTCGGCGCAAATGCGCTGGACGCCGAAGCGGTAACACATATTTTCGAGGCGAAGGGCAGACCTCAGGACAATCCGCTGATCGTACACGTTTCCTGTGTGGAGGAGATCCCGAGGCTCATCAGGGGCGGCATCCCGGATATGGCAAAGAAGCTGATGGATGCCTTCTGGCCCGGCCCCATGACGCTGATCTTCAAGAAGTGTGACGACCTCAATGATGTGGTGACCGCAGGCCTTGACAGCGTGGGCATACGCCTTCCGTCCCATGAGGCGGCAAGGCTGTTGATCAAAAAGAGCGGCTGTCCCATCGCCGCTCCCAGCGCCAACCGTTCCGGACGGCCCAGCCCCACCACGGCAAGGCACGTGATGGACGACATGAACGGCAGGATCCCGCTGATACTTGACGGCGGCGCCTGTCAGGTCGGCGTGGAGTCCACGGTCATCGATGTGACCGGAGACGTGCCCAGAGTGCTCCGTCCCGGCGGCATCACGCCGGAAATGATCCTGGAAGCCGTGGGCAGCTGCGAGGTGGACGGCGCCGTCTTGCGTCCGCTGAAGGAGGGCGAGAAGCCCAAGTCCCCCGGCATGAAGTACCGCCATTACGCTCCCAAGGGCACGCTGACGCTGTTTGAAGGCGAGGCAGAGGCGGTGGCAAAGACCATCTGCGGGCGGTATGACGAATGTCCCAACGCCGCCATCCTGTGTCTGCCGGAGCATAAGCACCTGTACGGCAGCCGCAGAGTACTGCTGCTGGGCAGCGACGATACGGCATCGGGCGTGGCACAGGCGCTGTTTGCGGTGTTGAGGCAGCTGGACGATGAGAATGTCGATCAGATCTTCTCCGAGGCCATTGCCGCCACCGGTGTGGGGCTGGCGGTCATGAACCGATTGGGCCGTGCGGCGGCATTCCATATCGAAAAGGTGTAAAGAGATGAGCAAGGAACAGAATTTTACCAAGGGAAACATCCTGAAATCGCTGATCACGTTTGCTCTGCCGGTACTGATGAGCCTGCTGCTGCAGGCGCTGTACGGCGCAGTTGACCTGATGATCGTCGGACGGTTTGCCTCCACGGCGGACGTGTCCGGTGTCGCCACCGGCAGCCAAATTATGAGCACAATTACCGGCGTGATCACCGGCCTTTCGATGGGCATCACGATCATTGTGGCAGAGCATATCGGAACCGGGGAAAAGGAGAAAGCGGGCGATGCCATCGGCACCGGTATCGGCGTGTTCGTCGTTGTCGGGCTCGTGATGACGCTGATCTTTACGGCGTTCTCCGGCGGCATATCCAAGCTGATGCAGGCGCCCGAGGAGGCGTTTGCACAGACGACATCGTATGTGCGGATATGCAGTGCAGGCCTGCTCTTCATTACTGCCTATAACGTGCTGGGCGCTGTGTTCCGCGGCATCGGAGACTCCAAAACGCCGTTCCTCACCGTGGCGATCGCCTGTGTGGTGAACATTTTCGGCGATCTCCTGATGGTTCGGGTGTTCGGTCTCGGCGCAGCCGGTGCGGCATATGCCACCGTCGGCGCACAGGCCATCAGCGTGATCATTTCGCTGCTTATCATCAGCAAAAGAGAGCTGCCGTTCACGGTCACGAAGCAGTCGCTCCGTCCCGACAGACGCATCGCTTTCAAGGAAGTCAAGTTGGGCATGCCGATCGCCATGCAGGATCTGCTGGTGGGTATTTCCTTTATGATCATTCAGGCAGTGGTCAATTCCCGTGACGTGATCTCCTCCGCAGGCGTGGGCGTGGCGAACCGTCTGACCGGCTTCATCATGCTGGTGCCCTCTGCCTTCGGCCAGTCCATGTGCGCCTTCGTGGCGCAGAACATGGGCGCAGGTCTCAGGGACCGGGCAAAACGGGCGCTGTGGTACGGCATCGGTGCATCCGTGGCTGTGGGTCTGTTTATGGCAACTGCATCGTTCTTCTTCGGCGACAGGATGAGCGCTCTGTTTGACGAGAATGCCCAGGTCGTGGCGGCATCGTTCTCATACCTGCGGGCGTATTCCATCGACTGTTTGCTGACGCCGTTCCTGTTCTGCTTTATCGGCTATTACAACGGCTGCGAGAAGACCCTGTTCGTGATGCTGCAGGGGCTCATCGGCGCCTTCTGTGTGCGTGTGCCCGTGGTGCTGCTGATGAACAGCTTTGAATGGTCGACGCTGTTCCATCTGGGACTCAGCACGCCCTGCTCCACCATCGTGCAGATCATTATGTGTCTGTTTATGTATTACAGAATGAAAAACGAAAACCGAACGATCGGGTAAATTTGTTTTTTATGAGAGTCCTTCCCCACCTCAGTGGGGAAGGTGGCGCCGAAGGCGACGGATAGGGCATGATAGGTACCGGTAGAGGTGTTCTGCCAACACAGCTTCCTTTATCAGCCCTATCCACCGGCTTCGCCGGTCCCCCTTCCCCTGTGAGCAGGGGAAGGACTTTGGGCAACCGGATTAATACTTTTCTCCACAATTTCGTTCCTAAAAAAGTCAAAACTCCCCCATCAAATAACGGGGGAGTCCGGTTTCGTCAGCCGAAATACTTCTTGCGCAGTCCGTCCAGAACGGCAAACGCCTTCTTGCCGTCCTCCAGCATATCCTTGCAGCCGGCTTCGATGCTGACCCTGCCGTCATACTTTCCGACCTTGAGCGCCTCAAAGACCGCATCGTAATCGTTGTCGTCGCCGGGGTACGGCCAGTCTCTGCCGCCCTCATCGCCCATCGAATGGCTGATGTGGACGTGCTTGAGCAGCT
>JAZLHZ010000018.1:0-17917 GCA_045617085.1 Clostridia bacterium | reverse complement strand
GTGCGGGACAGCGCTTTATACAGAATTTCATTGACAAGTGAACTCTTTCCCGAACCGGATACGCCTGTCACACAGGTGATGACGCCCAGCGGGAAGGTCACGTTGATGTTTTTCAGGTTGTGCGCCCGTGCGCCCCTTACGGTGATGGTTCCCGAAGCGGAGCGCCGCATGGTCGGCATCGGCACGGTGCGTTTGCCGCTGTGGTACTGGCCGGTGAGTGAGGCAGGATTGTTCATGACCTCTTCCGGTGTTCCGCAGGCAGTGATTTCGCCGCCGTGACAGCCGGCGCCGGGACCGATATCCACCAGATAGTCAGCCGCCAGCATGGTTTCGGCATCATGCTCCACGACTATGACCGTGTTGCCGATATCTCTCAGGCGTTTCAATGTGGCCAGCAGCTTTTGATTATCCTTCTGATGCAGGCCGATGGAGGGCTCATCGAGGATATACAGTACGCCTGTCAGTGCGGAACCGATCTGTGTAGCCAGACGGATGCGCTGTGCTTCGCCGCCGGAAAGCGTGCCGGAAGAACGGGACAATGTGAGATAGTCCAGTCCCACATCCACGAGGAAGCCGAGGCGTGCCTCCAGCTCCTTCAGAATCTGCTTGGCAATGGCAGCCTGCTTTTCGGTCAGCACCAGCGAATGCAGCTTTTCTCTTGCCTCATTGATCGGCAGATCGCTGAGCTTTGAGATGGACATATTACAGACGGTGACTGCCCGTGCTTCCTTTCGCAGGCGTTCTCCGTGACATTCGGGACAGGGGAGCTCTGCCATGTACTGGGAAAGTTCTTCCTTTGCATTCTGCGAGGAGGCGGTATTGTATCTTCGGGTAAGGTTCGGCAGGATGCCCTCAAAAGGCGCTGTAAAGCTGCTCTTTCCTCTGTCGGACGTGTATTCGATCTTCAGTTTCTGATTTCCTGTTCCGTACAGTACCGCATTGAGTTGTTCCTCGGTCAGGTCCTTGACCGGAGTATCCAGCGAAAAGCCGTACTGTTTGGAAACCGCATCGAGGTAGGCCTTTGCCATGCTGCCGCCGTCGTCACCGGAGCGCCAGCCGGAAACGCTGAGTGCCCCCTCATTGAAGGAGAGATTCGTATCCTTGATGACTGTTGCGGGATCGACACGGGTCAATACGCCCAGTCCCGAACAGGTAGGACATGCGCCGTAGGGATTGTTGAAAGAGAACATTCTCGGTGTCAGCTCTTCCAGACTGATGCCGCAGTCGGGGCAGGCGTAATTCTGGGAAAACAACATGTCTTCGCCGTCCTGAACGCCCACTACAACCAGCCCGCCTGCCAGCTTCATGGCTGTTTCAAGCGAGTCGGTAAGCCGCTGCTGGATGCCGTCCCGAATGATGAGGCGGTCGACAACGACTTCGATGGTGTGCTTTTTGTTTTTGTCCAGCTGGGGCTGTTCGCCGATGTCGTAGATCTCGCCGTCGATGCGTACCCGGACGAATCCCTGCTTGGGCAGGTCGTCGATCAGCTTGACATATTCTCCCTTGCGGCCCCGAATGAGGGGAGCAAGGATATAGATCCTCGTTCGCTCGGGCAGCTTCGTCACTTGATCGATGATCTGATCTACGGTCTGCTGAGAGATCTCCTTGCCGCAGACCGGACAGTGCGGTATGCCGATATTGGCGTACAGCAGACGAAGATAATCGTGGATCTCGGTAACGGTACCTACTGTGGAGCGGGGATTGTGCGAGGTGGTCTTCTGGTCAATGGAGATGGCGGGACTGAGTCCTTCGATGGAGTCCACATCAGGCTTGTCCATCTGACCGAGAAACTGTCTTGCATAAGCCGAAAGGGACTCGACATATCGTCTTTGTCCCTCGGCATACAGCGTATCAAAGGCCAGCGAGCTCTTTCCGGAGCCGCTGAGACCTGTCATGACGATGAGCCTGTTGCGGGGCAGTGTCACCGATACGTTTTTGAGATTGTTGACACGTGCCCCGACGACCTTGATATAATCATTCATAGTTTACCTTTTAAGCGTCTGCACATTTCTGGATATTCAGTACTGCGGCGCAGGAGAGCAGTGTGTTCTCGACTTCCGCCTTGTCATAGGGCTTCAGAAAATCGGAAAGGATACTGTCGGTCACTTCGTCTGCGGGGATCATTTCGATCTTTTTCGAAGCATTGGAGGCATAGACCAGTTCGTTATCGCCGTAGCGGAATTCCAGCGTTCCCTCGGTGCCCCAAACGGTAAAGCGCCAGTAGCCGGGCATGGATGCAGGCAGTCCGCTGATGACGGAGTAGGATACATCCGCTGTTATGCCGATCCCGTCTTCAAACTCGGCAATGAACTGGGCGCAGTCCTTAAATTCGGGTGCCTTGTCCGCAAAGGCATTCCAGGTGCGTACGCCGATGGTACGTACATAATCCTTGCCGGTGAGGTATCTTATGGCGTCTACACCGTGAATGGCGAGGTCGTTGACCGTGCCGCCGTGCTTGCCCTCTTCAAAGTACCAGCCGGGACGGGTGCCCCAGTTGAGCGGATGCTGACCGGTGAAATTGACGGCATGGATGCGGCCGAGCTTGCCTTCCTCGATCATGCGCTTGGCGGTCCTCATGGCAGATCCGTAGCGCAGATCCAGCATACAACAGACCTTGAGGGAATTTCTCTGTGAAAGTGCGGCGATGTCCGCCAGTTCGTCCAAGCTCGTGCAGATGGGCTTGTCGGCGATGATGTGCTTTCCCGCTTCCAGCGCCTTGATGATGCGCTGTCCCCGAATGCCGTAATAGTCTCCGACGGCGACTGCTTCGACGTTTTCATTCTTCAGCAGGTCCTCATAGGAGGAATAGAAGGGGACCTTGACAGTATCCATCGCAGCCTTGCGGGCAGCTTCGTCTTCTTCAAAGGCACCGATGACATTGACTTCATCCGAATGTAAGCACTGCTCATATAAACCCATGATATGGGCATGACGGAAGCCGACAAAAGCGATATTCATGCTGTATTCCTCCGTATCAGATGTTCTTTCCGCTGTCGGCATCCACGTACAGGATGGCGTTGGGGCAGAGGCGCAGACTGGTGGCGGGGCAGTGAGCGCCGATCTCGCCGAATACGGTGCGGCGGACAGCCTCAGCCTTGCTGGCGGCAGGAACCATGCAGAAATGATACCGGGCGTTCATCAGCGTGGGAACGGTCAGCGTCAGGGCATACTTGGGTACCAGATCGAGCGAGGCAAAGCAGCCGTCATGCACCTGCTGCATGCGGCATACCTCGTCCAGGGAGACCCGTTTGACGGGTTTGGGGTCGTTAAAGTCTGCCTCGTGCGGATCGTTGAAGGCGATATGTCCGTTTTCACCGATGCCCATGCAGACGATGTCCACGCCGTTCTTCAGCATCTCGCCGTAACGCACACATTCGGCTTCGATATCCTCTGCGCCGCCATTGATGTAGTTGACGGCTTTGAAGGGAGCCAGTGCGAACAGTCTGTCACGCAGGAAATTGCCGAACCCCTGCGGTGCGTCGGCGGGCAGACCCACGTATTCATCCATGTGATAGGCGGTGATACGGCTGAAGTCGATCTCCTTGTCGGCGGCCAGTGCGGCCAGAAATTCGTTCTGTGAGGGAGCGGCGGCAAAGATCATCGTGATCTCATCCTTTTCGGCAAGGAGCTTTTTGATGCATTCACGTACATCCTTCTCGGCATCCATGCCCATCTCACTGCGGGTGGCATAGCGTTTTACGGTAAAGCTGTAAAGTGACATATCCTTATCCTCCTGACATACCGGATTTTCAGCAGATATATTATAACATAGCACATTGGGGATGTCAATAAATCAAACAAATGTTTTATTCTTGGCCTTCTTGATCTCTATGTAGTAGGCAGGCATGAGAATGGCTGCGGCGAAGGCCCAGGCGGATACCTCGGCGGCGAATATCCAGTTCGGCTTGCCGACAGCGGCGACGACGAACGCCACGATGACACGGCATACGCTTTCGGCAATGCCGGAGAACATGGGCAGGAAGGTGTTGCCCATGCCGTGAATGGCGTTGCGATAGATATAAATGAGATAAAGGATCGGCAGCAGTGCGCTCATTACGAACAGGAAGGTGTATGCAGTGTCGGAGGCGGCTTTCAGCATCTCGGGGGTATCGGCATTCAGGAAGATGCCGGTGATGCTGCGGCCGAAAACGATCATGACCGCACCGACGACAACGCTCGTGCCGAGGGACAGCAGCAGCGCCGCATTGACGCCCTTTTCGATCCTTCGGATATTGCCGCATCCCATGTTCTGTCCGGAATATACGGCAACGGCATTGCCGAAGGAGAGGGCGGCGATTTCCAGCAGACCGTATAGCTTGTTGGTGGCGGCGTAGCCTGCGATAAAGGAGGTGTCAAAGCGGTTGACTACCGACTGTACGATGATGCCGCCGACGGAGATGACGAGGTTCAGACCGGCGACCGGCGCACCGAGCCGGATCAACTCCCTGCCGAGCTGCCTGTCAAAGGCGAGCATGTCGGCAGCACGGAAATGCGTATCGGTGCTGCGGATCAGTACTCTCAGGCAGAAGAAGCCGGAAACCAGTTGGGCGATGATCGTGGCGACGGCGGCACCGGCTATGCCGGTTTTCAGCACGAACACGGCGATAATGTCCAATACGATGTTTGTGACCGAGGATATGACCATTGCAATAAAAGGGGTGGAGCTGTTGCCGATGGAGCGCAGAACAGAGGCACTGAAATTGTAGAACATGACGGCGGGCACTCCGGCAAACAGGATCGAGGCATACAGATGAGAATACGGATAAAGCTCATCGGAGACGTGGAGCAGCTGCATAAGCAGCGGAAGTCCCGCAAAAGCGGCGGCGACCAGCAGTACGGTGATAAATATGCACAGCCTTGCGGAATAGGCAATGGTATGTTTTAATCCCTCGGTATCCCGCTGTCCGACTTTCATGGACATGCGTACCGAAAAGCCCTGAGCAAAACCCTGTGCAATGGAGAATACCATCCATATGGTCCAGTCCACAGTGCCGATGGCAGCCAGCGCAGTCATGCCGACACCCTGTCCGACGACAGCGGTATCGGTGACGGTATACATCTGCTGGAACACGTTGCCCAGCATCAGCGGCATTGCAAACTGCAGCAAAAGCCGCATGGGCTTTCCCTCGGTCATATTGATATTCTTAGCCATTGATTAGTTTCTCCTGATTGTGTTGAAATCTTAATAATTATCCTGTATAATATCCCTACCCGAAAAGGAGGCGATTCTCATGGTATATGCGACTTCGGACATTCACGGTTATTCTCCGGAAGGCTTTCTGCGGCTGTTGGACAAAGCACATTTCTCGCAGGATGATGACCTGTACGTGCTGGGCGATGTGATCGACCGCAACGGAGACGGCGGTATCAGAATGCTTCGTTGGATGATGGAGCAGCCCAACATTACTCTTCTGCGGGGCAATCACGAGGATATGCTGCTGGCGAGCCGTCTTGTGTTTGAGAACGTGACCGATGACAGTATCGACAGGCTCAATTCGGATACGCTGATGAGTCTGCTCAACTGGATGGGCAACGGCGCTGAACCGACCATGGACTCGCTGAAGAAGCTGGCGCTTTCCGACAGGGACGCGTATAACGACCTGATCGACTATATCGAGGAAGCGCCCTATTATGCCACCGTCATGGGCGGAGAGCAGGCATTCGTGCTGTGCCATGCGGGTCTGGGCAATTTCCGGAAGGGCAGACCGCTCTCGGATTATTCGGCGCATGACCTCACCTGGAACCGGCCGAAGCTTGCCGACAGCTACTTTACCACGACATTGACGGTATTCGGCCATACACCGGTGCAGTATATTGATCCTACACAGCCGAATCGAGCCTACCGCACGCAGACATGGATCGACATCGATACCGGTGCTGCCGCAGGCGGCAGTCCCATGCTGCTTCGACTGGACGATCTGAAGGAGTTCTATATCGATTGATATTTAGTCAAACAGCTTCTTTTCGCCGTTTCTGACAATTGTACCCCTGTACTTGGTCAGATCGGCGAAGGGAGCGATCTCGACGAGTGCACCATCTTCTATCGTGATCCCGTTGGCGTTCAGCAGGGCCTTATCGCAGAGGAGCTTTGCCAGCTGGGCGAGTGCGAGCTTGCCGATGTCCTTGGCAGGCAGAGAGTCGACAGTAAGGTTGGTCAGCGGCGCATCAAGGTGTTCGGTGCTCCGCAGCATTGCAATACGGCACTTGGCGTTTTCATGAGAAGCGACGGCGAGCATATCCGGAAGGAAGTATTCAAACTTCGTGACGGGGCTGCCGTCTTCTTTTTTATGGTGCTGACAATGGATCTTGAGAAGTCCTCTTTCAATGACTTCATTGATGAGAGAAAGGCTCATCAGGTACATGCCGGTGTTGGAGACCGCAGCGCCGCTTGTAAGCTGAGCAACCTGCTCCGCTTTCAGCTCGGCAAATTCACAGCAGGCGAAGGCGCCTTCGCCGTTTGTCCAGATACTGCCCAGCTTGAAATCGGGCTTGCCGTTGGTCGTGGCCGTGGGGTAGTGTCCGCAGAGCTGAGTGAACACCATTTCGTTATTCCCGTTTTCGGAAACGCCTGCCAGAGCCGCATAAATGTCGCTGCGCTTGGCATCATCGGTCTGGGAGAATATCACGTTTTCGATATTCATATTTGTCAGCCATTCGGAAACACTGCCGTCAAACAGCATTTTTCCGTCGGGGGACACGGGTTTTGCGCTGCCGAGGGAGTAGATGATGCCTCCGCCGCCGTTGGCTCCCGTGGCATTAGCACCGTTTCTCTGCATGAAGGTGTAGTCATCTTCTCTGACAAAGGGCAGCTCGTCCTGATCGCACACGGCGATGTGCCGGATGCCGAAGTTTTCGTTTTTCTTCAGCAGGGAGAGGACGTCGTCCCTCGTGGTGCCGCCGGTGAATACCACCACGGGCAGGTCGATCTTGCAGGCGGAAATGACTTCGGCTACCGCTTCCAGATTCAGCTCAAAGGGTCCCTTTTCCCGGATACAGCTGATCGGGGCAAACAGTTTGCCGGTGGAGAGGCATTTGTCCACATTCATGGAAAGCTTCCGGAAGGCGGCAACGGTCTGCGACTGTTCGTCGGTCATCGTGCCCTCGTCCAGTGCCTTTTTGAGGTTTTTTGCGGAATCGGTATATCTGGTGCCTGCACCGCCGGAGAGCATGACAAAAGCGGCGGGATATTTTTTCAGTGCCGCAATGCCCTTCTCCCGCAGTCCGTCCTTCAGCGTGCCGTCACTGTTCATCAGCTCTACGGTGTCGCCGGAGGAAGGCAGCTGAATGCAGGACACGGCGGTGATGTCCTCGCTCTTTCCGCCGTTTCTCAATGCCTCGTCCAGCAGACGCTTGTTCTCGGCAAGGTCAATTCCTGCAAGGATGTTTTTGCAGGCGGTGCAGAGCTTATTCTCGGTTGCTTTATCGAATGTCATATTTGCCTCCGTCAGAAAGAAAAGTCGTTTCTCGGGTCGTTGCTCTTGCGCTTTTTTCCCGTATCATCCAGAAATTCGATCTCCAGCCGGTCACAGTTGATGGATTCCACAAAGTGGTCGGCGGTAAATGCGGTGCGCCTGAAATTCTCGAATTCGTTCTCGTGCTTGTCCAGCCAGATGGGGCAGGGCATATCCATGTCCCGGCAGGCTTCACGCAGGGCGTCATGCTGTTCGCCCCAGGCGCAGGGCACGGTACACTGTTCGGCGATCCGGTGATTTTTGATCTGGCGAATCCACAGTCTGCTCATATTCTTCGGACTCCTTAGTTTTTCAGCTTTCTGCAAAGAGATTCATACATGGGCTGTGCCATGTGCTTCTTGAACAGCTCGATCAGCGGCCCGGTGAGGAACATGGAGATGATGGTGCCGATACCGGCGATCTCGGTGCATTCCAGCAGGGTATGGCCGCAGAAATAATACATCACGGTGCCGATCAGCACGCATACGAAGTCGGTGACGATGCGCATGAAGCGGAAGGGCAGCACATGCTTCTTTTCGGAGAGGATGAGTGCAATGGCGTCATAGGTGGAAACGCCCAAGTCCGCCACATAGTACATGGCGGATGCTCCGCAGTTGAGCACTACTGCCGCCAGCAGGTAGAATGCCCGCAGTACAACGGACGGATTCGGGAACAGCCCCAGCAGCAGGTTGAGACAGAACTCGATGATGTAGCCCAGAAACAGAAGGTTCAGGATCGTGGCCAGTCCCGCCTTGTGCCGGTCAAACACCAGCGTGAAGATCAGCAGCAGCGCATTGAATACGACATACAGCGTGCCGTAGCCCATCGGGATCATCGCATCAAGTCCGCTCATCAGTGTCTGGAACGGATCGACGCCGAAGGCAGCCGCCTTGAAAAAGCCGACGCTGATACCCAGAATGATGACGCCTACCACGCTCATAATGATGCGTGCACTGTTCTTTTTCAGATACTCATTGATCTTGTTCATTTTGCGGCTCTCCTGTTTTGGTCGGTAAGTGCCTTGACGAGTTTACCCATGATCAGATTGACTTCGCCGGATTTACCGTGAGGCACGTCATTGGTGAAGGTACAGAGGATAAAGGGCTCATCGGCACCGATAATGCCGCAATCATGGGTGATCCCGTTGTCCTCGCCGGTCTTGTGCCACACATCGATGTCCCAGCTCAGCAGCAGGGGATATTTGTTGGTGCACTGCTGGCTTGCCAGCATGTCAAGCATCGTTTCCGATGCTTTTTCGGAGACGAGCTCTTTTTTGTACAGCATTTCGTACAGACTGCCGATCTCCGCCGGGGTCACGGTGTTGACCAGATGCTTCTTTTCGGGATGATCCTCAAAGAACCTGCGCCGCAGTACGGTTCCGGTAAAGCCCATTGTCTTCAGCGTGTTTTCGATATTCTCAAGACCGAGCTTTTTGATCAGCAGGTTGCTGGCCATGTTGTCGGATATGGTGATCATCAGCCAGCACAGATCCGTCAGCGTCAGCGTACATCCGCTGTGGAAAAACGTGGCAACGCCGCAGATCGGGAGCCGGTCCTCATCCCGGATCTCGATCAGTTCATCGGGAGACAGGGTGCCTTCCTCAAAGCGGCGGAACAGCTCGGTCATGATGCCCAGCTTGATGACGCTGGCAGCGGAGAAGGGATGGTTTTCATTATAGGAAAACACTTCTCCGGTGGTCAGGTTTTTGTAGTATACGCCCTTTGTACAGGGATAGGAAAGAAACTCGTCAAATACTGTCTTGTCCATAGCTGTTTTCCTTTATCTGATTGTGACGTCACTCACGTATTCGTTCAGCAGGCGGATAGCCTTGTTATCGATCTTGCTTCCGTTCAGCGTGATGTTTTCAAACGATACTCCGCTGATGTCGTGTTCTTTATCGAGACCCATCAGCTCGATCACCTTGTAAGGTGCATTGTCTTCCACGGTGACGGCAATGTCCTTATAGCGGATATTTCGGACGCAGCCGTTGCGGTAGTCCTTGCAGAACAGTCCCATGTTGTAGATATAGATGCCCATTGCCACCGGCGGGAAGTCCCGGTTGGTTTCGTCATAGGGGTCGGTCAATGTATTCTGATAGACGGGGCAGAGTGTGTCATAGGGGTATTCGATTCGGACGTTCTCATAGCTTACGTCATGGATCAGCGCATGGTTGTGGTGCTGGATGTCCAGACAGATATGGCAGCCGCGGATCACGTCACAGTCGGTGAAACGGATATTCGCATATTCCGTGGCGCAGGTTTCGGCACCGATCTCCAGAGCCCGTCCCCAGTCACACCAGATGACACATTCGCTGATGTTGATATCCTTATTGGGCAGGCGGTCATAGCCCATGACGCCCTTGATGACCATACAGTCGTCAAAGTCACGCAGGAAGCAGCGGCGCACGGTTACGCCGCTGCAGTTGATGATGTCGATGCCGTCCGAGTTGTAGCGCCACATGCCGACGGTCTTGACGTTATCGATGACGATGTTCTCACAGGCAGCCGGGATCACGCTGAAGGAAGCACTGTCCCGCAGGGTAACGCCTTCCAGCCGCACGTTTTTGCAGTTGAGAAAGCGCACATTGCCCCAGAGCTGTTCCTGTTCCTTCAGCTCGTTTTTCAGCTGCTCAGCATTCATTCCGGGCAGACGGCGCTCAAAATCGGTAAGATAGAAGCCTTGTCCGCTGCGGCGTTTTTCCCAACTGCCGTCGATGATGCCGTAGCCGCAGATGCGGACGTTTTCACAGCAAAGTGCGGAGAATGCACCGTAGACGACAGCGTCCCGATCGACGTATACGGTCTGACCCGTATGAAGATAAACACCGCCCACATGGTGTACACCGGGGCCGAAGTACAGTACATTCTTATCATTTTCCGTAATACCGAAGGTCTCGGGCGCATCGACAAACAGATGGAGTGCATGGTGGAAGCCGTTGATCTCTACGGTGTATGCGCCGCACTTTTCAATATCAAACCGGACAATACTGCCGCAGCTTTCGGCCTTTACATTTTTTGACAGGGGACGTACAACGGCTTTGACTATTTCCATACCAAAGTCTATTTCAAAGTGCAGCGTTTCGTCTGCCTCGACATGGAGCATCGGACAGAGCTCGGTCTGCCACAGCGGCCGCTGACAGCCGGGCCAAACGGTGTCAAAGGGCATGGCGGAAACACGGATCACGGAAAGGTCGGCTTTTTCACCGTTAACCTTGACAGAGAGGCCGGAATAAGCCCGTTCTTCCTCGGGAAGTCTGCTCAGTCTGAACATGTTTTCCTCCTTGATTTACAGTTCGTAATCTTCGCCGTAGGTCATAAGATAAAACGGGAGCTGTTTTTCCTTCATCAGACGGTAAAACAGACCGGGGTTTCCTCCCTGAATGGCGAACATGCCGTAATGGCAGGGAATGGTGAGTCCGGGACGGACGGCCTCGGCGAGAACGGCGCAGTCCTCTTCGTTCATATTTCCGTAGGCGCCGTTGATGGGGGCGATCATCACATCGAGCTTGCCGAAGGAGGAATACTCCGGTACCCGGTCAAGCCGCAGGCAGGTATCGCCGGTTTCAAGGATCTTTTTTCCGTCCACGGTAATGATGACGCCGAAGGCATCCGGTGCACCTGTGCCGTGGTCGCAGTTGATAAAATCAATGGTAAAATCGCCGCAGACGGCATGGTCGCCGGGTTTCATGAAGTGCATATTGTCCTTTTTGAGTCCCAGCTTATCTGCCAGTTTTTCGCAGTCAACGGATCCGTAGAGCTGCGTTTTTTTGCAGGACATCAGATGCGGCACGGCGTCGGGATCGAAGTGATCGTCATGCGGATGTGTAGTGACAACGACGTCAAAGGCAAGTTCCGAAGGATCGAAAAGCCGGGGCAGCAGCCGCTTGTAACCGATACCGATGGAGGAGTTGTTCCGTTCCACACAGTCGGAGAGGTAGAGGTCGATGGCCAGCAGCTCACCAGAGGCACTTTTGATAATATAGCCTGCCTGACCTGCCGAAAAAATATGCGTTTTGCCGGACCTTGCGGTAAGTACTCTTGCAGTAAAATCAGTCATGGTCGATTTGCTCCCTTCATTCATTCCGATGATTTCACAGATTCATTGCACTGTATAATGCGGCTCCCGCTGCGGCGTCTTCACCGTATGGTGAAAGCCTCAACGGCAGTGCAAAACGGTTTTCGAGGATCTTTTGCAATGCCGGATTGCGTTTGACGGCGTTTCCGGAGGCATTGGCTGCGGACGGCTTGTTCGTGATATGCGGCAGAGCCAATGCATAATAGCCATACAGTTCCTCTGCCATGCCGATCAGTGTGGAACGCACCAGCGAGGAACAGGTAAAGTTGGTGTCCGAAATGTTGGTGATGCTGCCCCGAAGCTGCGGATGCTGTCTCGTTCCGCAGAAGCGGGTATCCGTAACGGGCAGGTCGTCCTGCTCTTTTAGGGCCAGTTGATTGAGAACGGAATACAGCTTCCCTTCAACATGGGTTCCGCATTCCTCCAGACACGAGCGGATGAATCGCTCGATGATGGCATAGCTTCTGCCTCCGCAAAGCGGCGATCCGTTGAGAAGATAACTGTTCCTCAGCAGCGGACGTACCTCCAGCCCTTCGCAGGTGATCGGTTTTTCGATACAGACCGAAAGCTGAGCACCGGTGCCGATGTTGATCAGGGTGCTGCCTTCTGTGGTTCCTGCTGCGGCGAGAAAGCTTGCCTGATTGTCGCCGACGGATACCGAAACCGGAATGCCTCTGTATTCGCCGATGATGCCGTCTTTGAGCTCCGGCAATACATCGCCCGCAAGGAGCTGCGCTTTTTCCGTGAACGCAAGAGTTCCGATGTCAAATCCGCCGAGGGAATGCGCATCGGAAATATGCAGATACGGTTGTTTCAGCCTACACAGCTTCATGGCGACGTAGGAACCCACTGTGGTTATGCAGGCAGTGCTTTTGTCATTCAGATCGTGCGTTTTGTTATAGAGGTAGGTGACGAGTCCGAAGCCCGGCGCCAGATTTGTACCGGCATCAATTCTAAGATAAAAATCGTCGATGGCGCCCCGCTGATCCTGCCAGGTATAGAGGGAGCTTACGGCGGTTCCGGCTTTATCTGTGCAGATAATGCCGTGCATCTGTCCGGTGAGACCAATGCTGCCGATTTTATATTTTGAACAGAGCTCCTCTGCAAGGCGGAAAACAGTATCGGTAATAATCTCCGGGGACTGGAGCCGCTCATAAGGAAGTCCGGGAACGGCGGCATTGTTCGGTACGGAGAACGATTCGAGCTCTTCTTTTCCGTCCAGTACGGCAGCGGAAATACTCGTTGTACCGATATCGATTCCCAGACTGATCATAAATGTCTGCCTCCCCGTTTCTACATAATAAACCAAGTATATTATACCTGTTGATTGTGAAAATTTCAACCACACTTGCATGCAGGTTCAAAAAATGTTATAATAGGTCAGAACGGGAGGAAACCGATATGGAAAAAGGTACAGTGAAAACAGAATGCTTTGAAATGGACTATTGCCGCTTCGGAAGCGGAAAAAGGAATCTGGTGATACTGCCCGGCATGAGCATCAAGCCCGTAGTGCCGATGGCGGATGCGATCGCACAGGCGTATGATATCTTCACGAAGGACTATACAGTAGTTCTTTTTGATCGGAAAAAGGATATGGAATACGGCTATTCCGCAGAAGATATGTCTGAGGATACCTATATTGCGATGCAAAAGCTGGGAATCGATCATGCAAGTATCTTCGGTGTGTCACAGGGCGGCATGATGGCGCTGGCACTGGCGGTCAACCATCCGGAGCTGGTCGAAAAGCTGGTTCCCGGTTCCACACTGGCAAGGAAGAACGAAGCGGAAGAGCGCTGCATGACCGAATGGATCACGCTTGCGGAAAAGAAGGATGCGGCAGCCCTTAATCGAAGCTTCCGCGAAACGGTATATTCCGAGGAATATCTGAAAATGTTTGATGCTGCCTTCCGAGCCGCTGAAAATGATGTCAATGACGATGAATTCCGCCGCACGGAGATACTCGCACAGGCATGTCTGGATTTTGACATCTATGACCGGCTTGACAAAATCACTTGCCCGGTGTTCGTGCTGGGTTCGTGGAAGGATAAGGCGCTGACCGGAAAGGCCTCCGTTGAGCTTGCCGAAAGGCTGCAGTGCAGGCTGTTCATGTACGCAGACTATTCCCATGCGGTCTATGACGAAGCACCGGATTATAAAAAACGGGTGCTGGAATTCCTGAATCAATAAACGAAACAAGGAGGCATACGGGATGGAAAGGGCTTATATTGCCATCGACCTGAAGTCCTTCTATGCCTCAGTGGAGTGCATGGAGCGGGGACTTGATCCGCTGAAGACCAATCTGGTGGTGGCGGACGAGGGCCGCACCGAAAAGACGATATGCCTTGCGGTGTCGCCGTCGCTGAAGGCTTACGGGATCCCGGGACGCACGAGATTGTATGATGTGATCGAAAAGGCTGAGGCGATCAATGCTATCCGCCGAAACAAAAACGGCGGCAGGGAATTCCGTGCCTCATCCTATAATGCGGATGAGCTGGCATCGGATCCGAGTTATGAACTGGCGTATATCGTGGCGCCGCCGAGAATGGATCGGTACATGCAGGTCAGCACGCAGATATTCGGCATTTACCGCAGCTTCATTGCGGCGGAGGATATCCATGTCTATTCCGTAGACGAGGTATTCATAGATGCCACGAACTACCTGAAAATGTACAACATGACGGCGCACGAACTGGCAATGAAGCTGGTGCGTGAGGTATTGAAGGCTACCGGGATTACTGCCACGGCGGGCGTCGGAACGAATATGTACCTGTGCAAGATCGCAATGGATATCGTTGCCAAGCATCAGCAGGCGGATGCGGATGGCGTGCGCATTGCCGAGCTGGATGAAATGAGCTATCGTCGGGAGCTGTGGGAGCATCGTCCGCTGACGGATTTCTGGCGCATCGGCAAGGGAATTGCAAAACGCTTGGAGAACCACGGCATGTATACGATGGGTGATGTGGCGAGAATGTCGCTCAATAACGAGGAGCTGCTGTACCGTCTGTTCGGCATCAATGCGGAGCTGATCATCGACCATGCCTGGGGCTGGGAAAGCTGTACCATTGCCGATGTGCATTCCTGTGTGCCTCAGACACAGAGCGTGAGCATCGGTCAGGTGCTCCCTTGTCCGTATGACAGCGAAAAAGGGCGGTTGATCGTGCGGGAAATGACAGATCAGCTCTCTCTTCGTCTGATACGGAAGGGACTCACCACGGACAGGGTCATTCTCTCCGTCGGGTATGATGTGGTCAATCTGAAGGCGGCGGATGCGGTCAGAGAGTATCAGGTGGCGAAGGATTATTACGGACGGAGCGTGCCGAAGGGCGTACACGGCATGGAAAAGCTGCCGCTGCGCACCACTTCCGGAAAGCTGATGACAGAGGCTATGCTGCGGATCTATGACCGCATCATCGACAAAAAACTGTATGTGCGGCGTGTTTATGTGGTGGCTGACAACGTACTGGATGCGGAGCTGCCGGAAACGGAGCATGATGCGGCTCAACTGGATATCTTTACCGATCTGAATGCCGAGAAAAGTCAGATGCAGATCATTGAAAAGGAAAAACGCCGTCAGGAAGTCATCGTGGAGATCAAGGAGCGCTTCGGCAAGAATGCGATCCTCAAGGGCATGAACTTTGAGGAAGGTGCCACGACCATCGAGCGGAATGCACAGGTTGGCGGACATAAGGCGTAAATATATCTGAATACAAAAAAGGATAAACGGACGATGAAACGAAAAACATTGATATGGTCACTTCTTCTGACGGCGGCGGTTTTGCTGTGCATCATCGGCATAGCATCCGGCGGTATGGAGGAGTTACACAGTAAAGCAAGTACAATATGTTCGGAGTGTATCGGCATTGGCTGAAAGAAATGATTTACGAAAGCGGCGCCTGATCCAGCTGTTTTCGGCGCTGTTGTATAATGCCCGATTGAAGGGCTTCATTGACGGCAAGTTATATACCGGACCGCTCAAAAATCTCTGTGTGCCGGGACTGAACTGCTATTCCTGTCCCGGTGCGGTGGGCGCCTGTCCGCTGGGAGCCATTCAGAATGCTCTGGCCGGGCACAGCATTCCCTATTATACGCTGGGTATTCTGCTGTTGTTCGGTCTGATCTTCGGCAGGAGGATCTGCGGCTGGCTCTGTCCGGTGGGGTATTTGCAGGAGCTTCTTCATAAGATCCCCACGCCGAAATTGAAAAAGAATCGAATCACGAGAGTACTGTCCTATGTCAAATACGTCATCCTTGCGCTGTTCGTGTTGGTGCTGCCGCTGATAAAGCTGGTTCCGGCATTCTGCAAATATATTTGTCCGGCGGGCACGTTGGCAGGCGGTATGCTACTGCTGAACCCGAATAATGCGGCGAAGCGGTCGCTTTTAGGGGGAATGTTTGCCGATAAACTGGTGATCCTCGGAGTGATTTTGGTTGCTTCGGTATTTGTATATCGGGTGTTCTGCCGATTCCTTTGCCCGCTCGGCGCACTGTACGGATTGTTTGCTAAGTTGTCTCTTTTCGGTATAGAGATTGATGAAGACAAGTGCACACACTGCGGCGCCTGTATAAAGGCTTGTCTGATGGACATCAAACAGGTGGGGGACAGAGAGTGCATTCAGTGCGGTGAATGCCGCTGTGTTTGCAAAGAGAATGCGGTCTGTTTTGTGCCGAAGACCCGAAAGAAACAGGGAAAACACAGTTATGCACAGGGGATTTGGCTTGGAATCGCTTTTGTAATCATAATCTGCATCTGCAATCTCCCGTCAGAAAACACGGAAAAATTTGAAATAGGTGCCGAATGTCCCGAATTTGAGATAAAAATTAACGGAAACGATAGTGACTGCTTTACATCAGCCAATGCAAAGGGTAAAGTGACAGTAGTGAATCTTTGGGCTTCGTGGTGTGCGCCCTGTGTGGAGGAAATGCCGCTGTTTGAAAAGTTATACAAGGAGAATGATATCAACCTCGTTGCCGTGCACTGCGGAAAGGCGGATGACAAGGCCGAGAGCATCATGGGGGAGTATTCCTTCCCGTTTGCGGTGGATGAGGACGGCAGCATTGCCCGTCTTTTCGGGGATGAACAGCTTTTGCCGCAGACTGTAGTGATCGATGCAGACGGAAGAGTATTGGACAATCACATCGGCAGGATTGACGATGGTTTTGCCGAAGAAAACGGACTCCCCAAAGAAAAGAGCGAATACGCAATTATCGTAGTGGATGAGGACGGAAACGGTGTAGACGGTGTGTTGCTGAGCGTGTGCGATGATGAGAGCTGCCGAATGTTGACGACGGATGCGGACGGAAAGGCTGTGTTTGAGGGAGAAAAGGGGAGCTATGACGTACAGCTGATCCGCCTTCCCGAAGGTTCGGAAAGCATGGTGACGGATGCCGTAATGGACTCTACGGAGTTGATCTTCACGATTAACAAATAGTTTACCTATGACTGTGTTGACAAAAGAGTACCCGAGTGCTATAATATCAAATGTTGTGAGCGACTGGGTGTAGCGCAGTTTGGTAGCGTGCTTGAATGGGGTTCAAGAGGCCGGAAGTTCGAATCTTCTCACCCAGACCACATCAATGCAATCTGGAATCAGATTGCATTTTGTTTGGGGCATTAGCACAGTTGGTAGCGCGCAACGTTCGCATCGTTGAGGTCAGGGGTTCGAATCCCCTATGCTCCACCATTGGAAGCAGATACGAACACTTTCTCCATTGTAACTAATGGTAAGGTGTTCGTTTTGTATGTAATGATAGAAATATAGAAAAATGGTCATCGTATCAATGTACGATGACCATTTTTGTGTATATCGTTTTCTGATATTTTCTATCAATAATTGATATAATCTATCAAACGCAAGCCTTCAGTGTCTCGATGTCGCTGTCCCGTGTTGCAAGCTGGGCTTTCAGTTCGTCAACCTCCGCCTGCTTTGCCGTCACGTTCTGCTTCGCCGTTTCCAGCTCGCCGAAGTCCTTGCCGTGCTCCGCCATGATCTTATCGATCAGTGTGTCTTCAATTCCGAGTCCCTTGAGAAAATCCCTTTTCATGTGCATCATCCTTTCTTGCATTACGCTTATTACCGAGGGTGTCGACCTCGTTATGCACTGCCTTGTTTAACGCCTTGGGCAGTCAAGGGCGAGATATATAAAAAGCGGCCCGAAGGCCGCTGTGATATGCCCCCTGTCAAGTAGACAGACAAAAAAACAAAAAAGTTTACAGACGAAGTTAGGATTCCACCCCCTGCTGCGCAGCAGGAGGTGGAATTTTCACGCGGCGAAAGCCGCATGAAATTCCATCGGCGTCATACAACCGAGTTTCAGTTGGTAACGTTTTGTATTGTAAAACAAGATATATTTCTCAATTGCCGCAACGAGTTGACTGCGTTCGGTGAATTTGC
>JAZLHZ010000017.1:0-8624 GCA_045617085.1 Clostridia bacterium | reverse complement strand
TACAGTTAGGTTCTACCTTCTCATCAATGACCTCGGTATGTCCCTTTGCTGAAATAACCGTCTGTGCAATGAGAACTGCCTCGCATACAGAGCAATGCTTGCCTTCAGTCAAGCCCGTCTCCGTACAGGTAGGCTCTACCTTCTCATCAATGACCTCTGTGTGTCCCTTTGCAGGAACAACTGTCTGCTCAACTAATACTGCCTCACATTCAGAACAGTGCTTGCCTTCAGTCAAGCCCGTCTCCGTACAGTTAGGCTCTACCTTCTCATCAATGACCTCGGTATGTCCCTTAGCAGGAATAACTGTCTGCTCAACTAATACTGCCTCACATACAGAGCAATGCTTGCCTTCTGTCAAGCCTGTCTCTGTACAGGTTGGCTCTACCTTTTCATCAATGACCTCTGTATGTCCCTTTGCTGGAATAACCGTCTGTGCAATGAGAACTGCCTCGCATACAGAGCAATGCTTGCCTTCAGTCAAGCCTGTCTCCGTACAGTTAGGCTCTACCTTTTCATCAATGACCTCGGTATGTCCCTTTGCTGGAATAACCGTCTGTGCAATGAGGACTGCCTTACATACAGAACAATGTTTGCCTTCAGTCAAACCTGTTTCTGTACAGGTGGGCTCGACTTTCTCATCTACGACTTCTACGTGTCCCTTTACGGGGATCTCTTCCTGTGCTGTAAACACAAGCATACATTCGGAGCAATGGCTACCTGCGGTCAAGCCTGTTTCTATGCAAGTGGGTTCGACCTTCTCATCGATAACCTCTGTATGCCCCTTTGCCGAAATGACCGTCTGCTCAATAAGAACAGCTTCACATACAGAGCAGTGCTTGCCCTCGGTCAATCCAGTCTCTGTACAGGTGGGTTCTACTTTCCCGTCAATGACCTCGTTGTGTCCATTTGCAGAAATAACCATCTGTTCAACAAGAACGGCCTCACACACAGAACAATGCTTGCCTTCAGTTAAACCACTTTCTGTACAGGTAGGCTCTACTCTCTTGTCACTTACTTCGGTATGTCCATTGGCAGGAATTACCGTCTGTTCCACAAGAACAGCCTCACAAACAGAACAATGCTTACCCTCGGTCAAGCCAGCCTCTGTACAAGTGGGCTCAACTTTCTCGTCGATAACCTCTGTATGTCCATTGGCCGGGATCTCTTCCTGTGCTATGAATACCACCTTACATTCGGAACAGTGACTGCCTGCAGTCAAGCCTGTCTCGGTACAGGTAGGCTCTACTCTCTCGTCAATGACCTCGGTATGTCCCTTTGCAGAAATGACTGTCTGTTCGACAAGGATTTCTTCACAAACAGAGCAATGCTTACCCTCAGTCAAGCCCGTCTCCGTACATGTGGGTTCAACTTTCTCATCAATTACTTCTGTGTGACCAAGTGCGGAAACTTCCTCCTGTGCAACGATAACATCGCCACAAACAGAGCAATGACTTCCCTCTGTCAAGCCTGTTTCGGTGCAGTCGGGCTCCACGCTCTCATCCGTCACCTCAATATGCTCATATGCCGCATTGCCGGAAGAACCCATATAGGCAAGGCTAACGCAATCAGCAAAAGCATTATCTCCGATTGACGTAATGGTATCGGGCAGCAACACCGAAGAAATGCCTTCATTTCCCTGAAATGCACCTTCCCCGATAACAGTAACATTTCTTCCGCAGACCGTTGAGGGAACAACCGGAGCTGTATCGGAACCGATATACCTCACGATTGTGACCGTACCTGTATCTTCATTGAATGCAATTTCAAAATCACCTGCGACAATGACGTCGTCCGCATATGCACTGCAGCATACAGTCAGTATGAGAACAAGCAGGACAGCGACCAGAAAACTCTTTTTCATTGTTCTTCACCCTCCTGTCAACTGTTCACAAGTACACAGCGAATACCATTAGAAACGGCATACGAAACCGCCGCCGCATCCTCGCACAGCCACGTTACACCGCTGCCGGAGGGAAGCGATGCCAGGACGGAAGAAGCCAATCCTGACGGCACCTCCACAATAATCACGCCGCTCATGCCGCCGAAAGCATTGCTTCCGACACTTGAAAGCGATGACGGAAGCACCAGTCTTTCTGCTGCAGTGTTTTTCAATGCATTGCTGCCCAGCGAACCAAGACCTGCAGGAAGTGTCAGCGTATTCATGCCGCCCTTCACCTGCACAGTCAGCGTAATCACGCTGGACGAACCCGCCAGCTTCACCACGGAGGTTCCGGCAGAGGATGCCGTCAACACGCCGGAGCTGCTGCAGCTGACATTACTGCCTGCGCTGACAACACGCAGTTCCGTTTCCGAGGTGTTCAGAACATTGGATACACCAAAACTGCTGTCCCACAGTTTGACACTGTCGCCGGCCATAAGGATCAGTGCTGCCGATATCTTTGTCGGCACCACATACACCTCATCCGTCAGTTCCAGCATGGACTCATCATAGTACATATCGCCGTATACATAGAGGATGTCCTGCGGTACATAACCGGAAATCGTGCGATTCATCAGGTAGCCGTTCTCCACATCACCGCTGACAGGAACCGACAGGAACAGCGAGTTTGTCGTACTGCCTGAAGTATCACAGTTGGTCACATCAACGAGATAGTTCTTTCCATCGATACAAACAGTATTCCACATATGCGGACCGTTGTTCATTAAACCGGTCACGGTATATACGCTCAGCCCTTCGTTCTCAAATTCCGTATTATCACACAGATACTGGAATGCCTTGGAAAAGCCTTCGCATACGACCTTAGTGGACGGATCACCGTCAAATACATAGATCAGCTGCCATGGTGCCGAATCATCGGCATCCCCTGCTGCTGCATCATAATTATAATCCGAAAGCTGACGCAGCTGCTGCATGTAGTACGTCATGCGTTCTACATCGTCCATACCAGAACCGCCTGCAATGATGCTGTTCGCACGACTCATGGCATTGACTGCTGCACCGGTCCTGGATGTATCGGCGGAATACGTTCCGGAAGCGAACTGTGAATCCACCGTCAGACTGAAGCTGATGCTGCCGTTAAGAGTAAGCACCCAACCACTGCCGTTATTTTTTGCCCCCATTCCGCAGGCGTCCGGCGTCATATAGGAGTAAGGGACCTGGTTAGATACCCAATAGAAGTCAAACGGATTATCCCGAAGAAGCGCAGTCATCACTTTCGGTCCATTGTACTTGTCTGCATAATATGCCGCAAGAATAGGACGAATGGCAGCCGCATTGATCGCATTACCCACTACAATCGGCACGCCGAGTTCATCCTCTGTCCAGGTCATCTTGACACCTGCATCTTCCAACGGAATCTCAAACACGCTGCTTGCCCGGTTTCCGTTGGCAATCGCCGTTGCACCGGAGAGCACCGCATCGTATACGATCTTCTCCATGTCGGTCAGATTACGCCGATTGGTCTTAAAGGCACTCAGCAGATTCGTTCCGAATACCTTCTGGACATACACCTCATACAGCCGTGAATTGGAATATGGCAACTCGATTACACCATACTGTGCCCCTCCTGCTTGAACATCAGGCACCTCAATTGCATCTTCTGCCGATGCACAGCTGCACATCAACATCAATACAACAAGGAATCCAGCCGTCAGTGTTTTGATTATCCTGCCTCTCATAATACCAGATCCCACCTTTCAATATGTTATTCCGTTATATAATCGCTTCTGATAAAACCCTGATTCTCCTTGAAAAGTATCCTGTACCAGATATCGCCGTTTTGCTTTTCACACATTCCCGTAATCCATACTTCAGTCCCTTTCGGCAACACATCTACCTTTTTCGAGGCTGTCGACGGCTCCGAGCGTACATTAACGCCGTCTGCTGCAACATATCCGGCTCTCTTCTCTGTATCCTTGACTTTCGGCACAGGAATATCTGCCTTTTCCATCAATACATCCAAACAGATATATCCGAGGATGTCCTCATCCTTCAGCTTGTAGCTGTGTCTTCCGACATTCGAGCCCTTGTTGCCTTCAATTGTATTCACCATTCCCTCATTCACGCTTTCAACAATGCCTATATGTTCCATTTTTCCGGCATCACTCCAGCAGAAGAGGATCAGATCACCGGGGTTGGGTTCCATGCCGGACTTTGCTTCAGCATAAGCCCCCAGATATTTCAATACATTGATCCAGTATTTTGTACTGTTGTAAAACGGGAAATCCGCATTATCGATCCCGGCATACTTGATGCAGAAGCCGACAAAATATGTACACCATTCCTCATACGGCTCCCCGAATTCATCACCGTACAGTGTATAATAATGCTTGACTCCGTCATCATATACCCTGTATTCGTCAAGGTATTCACAATAGCCCAGTTGGCTTCTGGCAACAGACAGGATATCCTCCCGCCAGTCACCGCTCAGCTCGACATTCTGTGCGATCTCCCGCCACATCTGTGCATCGTTTTTATAATCCGCCCTTGCGCCTGTCATCAACAGCATACACAACAGACAGATCACCGTGATTGTTCTTGTTTTCCGCATTCCGACATTTCCTTTTACAGTTCTATCAACTGTTCGCCATCCTTTGTTATATAGTCTAACCTGTCAGGAGATATCTCGTCCATCCATTCCCTGACGATGACCGTCTTGAATAAATATGTGTTATACCCTTTCCCTGCATCATTATTCCAAAGCCACAGCGGCGTACACCACAGGCAAACAGAAGGCTTCACCTTTTCGTAGAACTCCCTCGTCACACCATTCTGACCGTGATGCGCCATCTGACAGATATCCGCTTTCAGTAACTCCGGGCACATACTGAGCAGCTTGTTCCCGGCTTCCACACCGCAGTCACCGGTAAACAGTATCTTCTTTCCGCCCAACGTCAGCATAAATACGGAGGAAGCATTGTTCGCCACATCATGCGTAAACTCACTGTCCATCGTATACAGCACATTGATCTGTGCCCCGCTGATTTCAAGCTCATCGCCGCCGGTAAGAATAATTGCCTTATCTGCGAACTTCGGGAGCAGAGAATAGAACATCGTCAGATCATCGATATCCTCCTGTGCCTCTTTGCCCCTGACCAAATACTGGACCGAAGGGAAACAGTAATACACATGATCAAAAGTGAATTCATCAAAGTATTTCTCGATCAGCATATTGAACACACCGATATGATCGGCATGCGGATGTGTCAAAATGATGGCATCCAGATGCGGAACATCCTGACGGGTGATGTCTTTGATTCTTTTCAGTGTTTCATCCGCTTCAAATGTATAACCGCCATCGATCAAAATGTAACCGCCCTGCTCAGTTTCTATGACAAAGCCCATTTTCTGACGATTTGTATATTCCTTCAGCATGTATATTCTGTTATTCATGGTTTTCTTCCTTTCTCATAATACCGAAAGCACGATGCCGGCAAGTATGATCCCTGCACACATCAGCTTCCAACCGGTATCCTTTTCACCGAACACCAGCTTACCACCCAATATCGTCACGATACAGCCCGACTGCTTCAGCAGTGTCATCACAGTCACACGGCTTCCCTCTATACCGTTGGCAAGAAACAAGGCCCGGTCACCGATCACAAAAACAACACTCATCAGCCAAATCCATCCATTGCCGAGCGTCCTGCGCCAGTTGAACTGCTCCTTTCTTGCAATGAGAAATACCGCATAGAACAACGTCAGGAACAGCATATACCAAAACTGCAGCTGGGAAGAATTCATACTGCGCATGAGTACTTTATCCATCGTTCCGGAAACCGAATTCAGGAAGCAGCTCGCTATAGCAAGAAACAGCGTTACCGCCGTTACCTTTTCCCGTTCCATCGTGTTGCTGCCGCCGTGCTTCACACGTAAAAGCATCAGTCCTGCAGTAACCATCACCAGCGCAGCCGTCAGTGTCCAAGTCAGCCGCTCACCGATGAACACCACGCCCAGCAGTGTCGAAAACAGCATTCTCGACAGGTCCAGCACACCATAAAGGCTCACCGGCATTTTGTCCAATGCATAAAAGCCGCACAGCCATGCAATAAATATCACAAACGATTTAAGTGCTACATACAAATACTGTACGGGCTGCAGCCCCATGGCATTCTTTGCATCCGGCACCACCATGACAAACGATAATAGTGTATAGAAAAACAGTACTTCCAGCACGGCACTTTTCCCCAGTGCCTTCTTTTTTGCAATTTCACGTCCACCCTTCAGAATCCCGTAAACCAATGCAAGTCCGATCCAGCCTGTCATACTCTTCGCTCCCATTACAAATGTTTTTCCAATATCCGCACAAATTCTTCAAGTCCCGATTTATCCTCATCACCGAATCTCGAAAACGACGTGCTGTCCAGATCAAGAACACCCCATATTTCGCCGTCTATATGAATAGGGATCACGATTTCTGAATTAGACGCCGAGTCACAGGCAATATGGCCGGGGAATTCATGAACATTCGGTACTACCTGCGTCATATTTGTCATAACCGCCGTTCCGCACACACCGTGACCCACTCCGATTTCAATACAGGCAGTCTTTCCCTGAAACGGGCCCAGTATGAGCTTCCCATCCTCCATCATATAAAACCCTGCCCAGCTGACATCCGGCAGCGTCTGAAACAGCAATGCCGATGCATTGGCCAGATTGGCAACCGTATGCCTGCATCCCGCTGTCAGTGCATCAAGCTGAGCACACAATATTGAATAGTCAGAATTCATATCAACCATCCTCTTTCCGTCATTTATTGTATTATATCACACTTTTTTATTCTGTGCAAGACTACAATCGTCCAATTAACCTTTTATAAATAGTGATCCGCCATTCCCTATCGAAGAATCTTGAAAAATTCCGCTGTCTATGCTATGATGAAGAAAATTCTGTAATCCGAGGTGAATCATCATGCGATATCAAGAGTTTACCGTAACCTGTCCGGAAGGAATCACAGTCACCACATCGATGCCTGATGAGCTCCAAACAGTATTCCATGCTGAGTGGAACAGCGTTATTCCCGGGAACCCGATGCTAACCGTAAGCTGGTCGGAGCCTGTGATCGATATGCAGTATCAGTGGTATCCCAACTGCCATTTCAACCGTTCGCTCAATGTGGACTGGTATGCACCCACCTATACAAAAATCTCCAGCGGCGCACCCGTGTTCTGTTTTTTCAACAGTGCATCAAAGAATCGTCTGACCATCGCGCTGAGTGATGCACTCAACAACATCGGCCTTCGTACCGGTGTACACGAGGAGGACGGCACCTTCTCCTTTGCCGTAGAGATACCGCTGGATACACAAAAGAAGGACTATACGTTCGTTCTATATCGTGACCGTTCCGATATCTCCTTTGCCGAAGCCTTGCGCAAAGTATCACTCTGGTGGGAAAAGGACTGCGGCTATACACCTGCTTTTGTTCCCGAAGCTGCCCGCAGTGCCATGTACTCGTTCTGGTACAGCTTCCATCAGAACGTCATTGCCGAAAAGACCGAAGCGGAATGTGCCCGTGCCGCCGCATTGGGATTGAAAACCGTCATCGTCGACGACGGCTGGCAGACCGATGACAACAATCGGGGGTATGCCTACTGCGGAGACTGGGAGCCTACCCCTGGAAAGATCCCGGACATGGCTAAGCATGTCCGGAATGTCCACGACATGGGACTCAAGTACGTGCTGTGGTACAGTGTTCCCTTCATCGGGATTTATTCCGGAAGCTACGCCCGATTCAAGGATAAGCTTCTGTGCATGAATGACCGCCTGAATACCGGTGTACTTGACCCAAGATATCCCGATGTCCGTCAATACCTGATCGATACCTATGTCAAAGCCCTGAAGGAGTGGAATCTGGACGGCTTCAAGCTGGACTTTATCGACTCCTTCCGCAGCGACAGCATACCACCCTACAATACCGCTATGGATTATTCCTCGGTCGAAGATGCCGTCAACAGGCTCATGCTTGATGTACTGAGCACTCTGAAGTCAATTAAGCCTGATATCCTGATCGAGTTCCGTCAGAGCTATATCGGTCCCATCATGCGTACTTTCGGCAACATGTTCCGTGTGGGAGACTGCCCCGACGATGCACTTTCCAACCGTGTCGGCACCATTGATCTGCGTCTGCTCTCCGGCAATACCGCCGTCCATTCAGACATGCTGATGTGGCACAAGGATGAGTTGCCGCAAGCCGCCGCTCTGCAGCTGCAAAGCGTTCTGTTCTCCGTTCCTCAGATCTCGGTAAACCTCGAGGGCATTTCGGAGGAACATAAAAAGCTCCTCATCTTCTGGCTGGACTTTATCGAAAAGAACAAAACTCTGCTTCTGGACGCACCGCTGGAAGTTGAAGCTCCGCACAACCTCTATCCTCTTGTCAAAGCCGAAAAGAACGGAAAAGCGATCATCGCCGTATATGACGGAGACAGGATCGTCGATATCCCCGAAAATGCCGATGAAGTACTGATAGTCAATGCAAACTACAACAGACGTCTGATTCTTTCGGATACTCTCGGCAGAAATATGAATATTGGAATTATGGACTGTATGGGAAATATCGTTTCCCGTGCCGTACAGTGCATTACTACATCTGTCATCTCCGTTCCCGAATGCGGCATCATCAGTTTGACAAAGGCATAAACTGCACATATATGAAACCAACAGTCCC
>JAZLHZ010000016.1:0-33196 GCA_045617085.1 Clostridia bacterium | reverse complement strand
AAGTACAGGCCTTCGACCTTCTTGGACGCCATCGTGGAGGAGCTGATATCCGCCGTATGCACGCCGCCCCTCGTGATGATCGCCTCGTTCAGCCCCCGCAATGCCTTCACGGTCAGCGGCATGTGCTTGACCGTCGTGACGATGCTGCGGCGCATCTCCTGCGTCACGGCGTTAGCCTGCATCGTGTACGGCACGCCGCACAGCGCAAGCACCGTCATCGCCAGCGCATGGGGCTCCAGTCCGTCCATCACGGAGATGATCTGCTTTCTCGAAAGCTCCTGAATATCCCGAACCAGCCGCCGGTCCAGCGTGGCGTCGTCCAGTGCGGGCTTCAGGTCGATCTCCAGCTTTGTGCCCTCCGGCTCCTCCGGCAGCACACTGGAAAGCGACAGGGTCAGCGGGCCCGAAATGCCGAAGTGGGTCAGCAGCAGTTCGCCCTGCTCACTGTACAGCTTTTTGTTCTTCTTTCCGAAGGCGGTCAGCGTCACGTTTTTCAGCGACAGACCGGTCAGCGGCTTGGGCCAGTCCTCCTCGGTCTCGATCGACGTCAAAGCGGGCAGGGCAGGCTTGGTGCGGTGCCCCGTCTCCTCTGCAAACCGCCAGCCGTCTCCGGTGGAGCCGGTGGTGGGATAGCTCTGTCCGCCGGTCGCCACAATGACCGCCTTTGCCGTATGCACAAGACCGTCCCCGGTCTCCACGCCCTTCACTGCGCCGTCTTCACAGACGAGCCGCTTTACCGCATGGTTCAGCATGACCCGCACGTTCAGCCGGTGCAGCTCGATATCCAGCGCTCTGGTAATATCGCTGGCATGGTCGGACTGCGGAAATACCCGCTCGCCCCGCTCCACCTTCAGCGGAACGCCTGCCTCTTCAAAGAAGCGCATCACGCCCGCATTGTCCAGCGTATCCAGCGCCGAATAGCAGAACCGGGGATTGCGGATGATATTGGTCATAAAGGTCTCGGCATCGGCATTGTTGGTGACGTTGCAGCGGCCTTTTCCCGTGATATAGATCTTCTTGCCTAACTTTTCGTTCTTTTCCAGCAGCAGCACGGAAGCGCCCTGTCTTGCGGCATACACCGCAGCCATCATGCCCGCAGCGCCGCCGCCGATCACGATCACATCAGCGGTCATCCTTGCCCTGTTCCTTTCCCACATACACGTTATACTCGCTCCAGATGCCCTCCATCTCGTCAAAGAACTCGGAGAGCCTGTCTCTCTTGCGCTGGCCCAGCGCCACGATCAATGCATTGATCAGCGACAGCGGCGCCACGAAGGAGTCGACAAAAGACGCCATGTCGGACTTGGCATTGAGGCACAGCTCCGTCATGGAATACAGCGGTGACAGCGGACCGTCGGTCAGGGCGATCAGCGTGGCGCCCTTCTTTCCGGCATAGTTCATCGCCTCCACGGTGCGGGTCGAATACCGGGGGAAGCTGATGCCGATCAGCACATCGTCCTCGCCGATCCGGGCCAGCTGCTCAAATACGTCGCTGATGCCGGAGGTGACCAACTTGACATTATTGAAGATAAAGCCCAGATAATGCACCATGAACTGCGCCAGCGGCGCCGATGAGCGCACGCCCATGACATAGATCGTCTTGGCGTGCAGCATCTGCTCGATGACGTTTTCAAATACGTCGGTATTCAGCTCGTCGATCGTCGTGCGGATGTTCTGCATATCGGACTTGAATACCCGGCTCAGCACCTGTGTCTGATCCAGCTCCGAGGTCATCTCGAAACGCTGGCTGACGGTCAGCCGGTGACGGATCAGTTCCTGCAGCGCCTTCTGCAGCTGGGGATAGCCGTCATAACCCAGATTGTATGCAAAGCGGACCACGGTGGACTCGCTGACGCCCACGTATTCGCCTAACTTCTGCGCCGTCATAAACGCCGCCTTGTCGTAATGAGAAACGATACACTCCGCGATCCTGCGGTGGCTCTTGGAGAGCTTCTTGCCGCTGTGGTTCAGACGGTTGATCAGTTCCTGTGCATCTGCATCATGTTTTTCCGTAAATATCACTCCTATCGGGTCAACTGAAGCATATTATACACCATTTTCAAAAATAATGCAAGAACTTCCGTCAAATTATGCATATTTCCCTCGAAAATGTCAAAATACAAATGATACTTCGTTTTTCTGAAAAATTGTTCGTTATTCATAGTTCGGGATTAGACGCTTTCCATTCCGGTTCAAAATTCCGGTTTTTTCGGTTTATGTCCGCACATCCGAACATTTACCGCATGTGTTCGTAAATCATTCGTATAAAATCTGAAAAGTTTACTCGAAATCTACTGAATTGCAATTGCAGCGGATGTCCGTTTGTTGTATCATCTTAGTGTAAAACAAAACAGGATTTCAACAGAGGAGGTACACTCATATGGAACGTGAACTTCGTCCCGAAAGCATGCAGCGCATTACCAATGCCGAGATGGCACAGGCCTTCATCGAGGAGCAGGTCAAGGAGATCCGCAAGACCGTAGGCGCCGACAAGGTACTGCTGGCTCTGTCCGGCGGCGTAGACAGCTCCGTCGTCGCAGCCCTCATCATCAAGGCCATCGGCGGCGAGAATCTGACCTGCGTACACGTCAACCACGGCATGATGCGCAAGAACGAGAGCGAGAACGTCCTGAAGGTATTCCGCAGCCAGATGAATTGCGACCTCATCTATATCGATGCCACCGACGACTATATGAACGCACTGGCAGGCATCGCCGATTCCGAGAAGAAGCGCAAGATCATCGGCGCCAAGTTCATCGACATCTTCGCCGAGGAAGCAAAGAAGCGCATCGGTTCCGTCAAGTTCCTGGCTCAGGGCACCATCTATCCCGACATCCTTGAGAGCATTGCCGGCATCAAGCCCCATCACAACGACGGCGGCCTGCCCGCAGACATCAAGGACAAGTTCGCTCTGCTGGAGCCGCTCCAGTTCCTGTATAAGGACGAGGTCCGCCTCGTCGGCCGTGCACTGGGTCTGCCCGCAGGCATGGTAGACCGTCAGCCCTTCCCCGGCCCCGGCCTGGGCGTACGCTGCACCGGCGCCATCACCCGTGAGCGCATGGAGGCTCTGCGTGAGGCAGACGCCATTGTCCGTGAAGAGATCGACGCTGCCGGCTTCGGCACCAAGATCTGGCAGTACTTCGCCGTGATCCCGGACATCACCACCACCGCCGTCCGTATCGACGAAAACGGCAAGACCTACGGCTCTCATGACTGGCCCGTCATCATCCGCTGCGTGAACTCCGTAGACGCCGTCACCGCCACCGTGCCCGAGCTGCCCTGGAGCCTGCTCACCAAGATCACCGACCGCATCCTGGCCGAGGTCAAGGGTGTATGCCGCGTCTGCTATGAGCTGAGCCCCAAGCCCGTCTCCACCATCGAGTGGGAATAATCTGCAAGTTTCTCCGAATCAGAAAGAAGGAAAATCCATGGCAAACACCAATGAACGCAGAGTCGGCACCGTATCCAGAGGCATCCGCTGCCCCATCATCCGTCAGGGCGACGATCTGGGTTCCATCGTCACCGACAGCGTACTGGAAGCCGCACAGAGTGAAGGCTTCGAGCTGCGTGACCGTGACGTTATCGCCGTTACCGAATCTATCGTAGCCCGTGCACAGGGCAACTACGCCTCCGTTGACGACATCGCCGCCGACGTCAAGGCAAAGCTGGGCGGAGAGACCGTCGGCGTCATCTTCCCCATCCTTTCCAGAAACCGCTTCGCCATCTGCCTGCGGGGCATCGCCAAGGGCGCAAAGAAGATCGTCCTCATGCTCAGCTATCCCTCCGATGAGGTGGGCAACGAGCTGGTCAGCCTCGACAAGATCGACGCCGCCGGTGTCAATCCCTATTCCGACGTGCTGACGCTGGAGCGCTACCGTGAGCTGTTCGGCGAGAACAAGCACCAGTTCACCGGCGTGGACTACGTGCAGTACTACGGCGACCTGATCCGTGAGAGCGGCGCAGAGGTCGAGATCGTATTCGCCAATCAGGCAAAGGCCATCCTCAACTATACCGACTGCGTACTGACCTGCGACATCCACACCCGTGCCCGCACCAAGCGCATCCTCAAGGCTGCCGGCGCCAAGGTGGTCTGCGGTCTGGACGACATCATGACTGCTCCCGTCAACGGCAGCGGCTGCAACGAGAACTACGGCCTGCTGGGCTCCAACAAGTCCACCGAGGACAAGATCAAGCTGTTCCCCCGTTCCTGCCGTCCTCTGGTCGACGACATTCAGGCACGCATCCTGAAGGCCACCGGCAAGCACGTCGAGGTCATGGTCTACGGCGACGGCGCCTTCAAGGATCCTCAGGGCAAGATCTGGGAGCTGGCTGACCCGGTCGTCTCTCCTGCCTTTACCGACGGCCTCATCGGCACCCCCAACGAGCTGAAGCTCAAGTACCTCGCCGACAACGACTATAAGGACCTGTCCGGCGAAGCACTGAAAAATGCCATCTCCGAGAGCATCCGCAACAAGAACGGCGACCTCAAGGGCAACATGGCATCTCAGGGCACCACGCCCCGTCAGCTCACCGACCTGATCGGCTCTCTGTGCGACCTGACCAGCGGCTCCGGCGACAAGGGCACTCCCGTCGTGCTCGTTCAGGGCTACTTCGACAACTACACCAACGGCTAATCAGAAATTAGCAATTAGCAATGTGCAATGTGCAATTGATAGTTTGATATAACAAAGAACTTCCTCGGATCAAACCGGGGAAGTTCTCTTGTTGTACTAATCAAAATTGCTAATTGCTCATTGCCAATTATTCCAGCGTTTCGGGATAGGCCAGCTCTCTTCCGTGATACATCACGCTGGCGTCGCTCTTCTGGAAGTTCTCCAGATATGCTTCCACCTGAGACCACGGAGCGGTCATGTAGCCGACGAGGTGCTCCTCGGAGATGACCTTCTTGCCGTGATAGAGGGTCTGTATGGTATTGACGTTGTTGTTCCAGGTGGAGCTGGTGGGAACCTGATCATAGCCCAGCTTGTCCAGCGCCTCATAGGCGGCAATGGCCTTTGCGCCGTAGCTGTCGGGAGCCATGTTGTCACGGAAATAGCCGTAATACCAGTTGGACTGCAGCACTTCCTTGGGCATATACTTCACAAACAGATCGGGATTGTTCCAGTAATAGTCGGACCACACCCACGGACGGCCGCCGTTCTTTTCGACGGCATCGAAGAAGGTGTAGAAATCCTTCCACAGCAGCTTCTCCCGGCGGAAGGAGACAAAGCCACGGTTGTTGAAGCAGCCGATGGCATCCTCTTCGTCCATGCCCAGATGGAAATAGGCGGGCTTGCCGAAGATCTCGCTGACCTCATTGATGATCTCGCAGGCGACGTCACGGTACTTCTGCGTGCCGACCATATAGCTGTATTCCTTCAGCCACTGATGATGGCAGGTGGAGAAGTTCAGCTTGGGGTACGGAGTCAGGCCCAGTGCTCTGGCCTCGTCCAGTTTCTTCATCAGGAACTCCTTGGACACCGCATCGGGAGCGACGATCTCGGGATGGGAATCCAGCTTCACGCCGTCGCCCACATCGATCAGCACCGTGTTGAACTTCAGCTCGGCAATATACTTCATGACATTGTCCCAGCTGTTCCAGTCCACATTGTTGGTCTCCTGCCAGGTCTTGGGCATATACCAGTTGGGATTGCCGCTGAGGTCATCGTCCCACATGTGATTGCTGATATTGACCCAGAATGCCCACATCAAGTCTTTTTTCATGGTTCTGCCTCCTCTGTTTTACAGCGTCTCGGGATATACTTCTTTTCTTGCCGCATAGAAGCGATGTGCATCGTTCAGAATGGCGAACTCGTCATCGGTGCCGCTGCGGAACCAGGACACCGTCATCAGACCCTTGAGCCGCTCGTCGGCGATATGCTCCCTGCTGTAATACATGGTCTGTACGGTGTTCTCCTCGATACTCCAGGTGGAGCTGGTGGGCACCTGATCATAGCCCAGCTTGTCCAGCGCCTCATAGGTGGAGATATATCTGCCGGCACGGTTGTCGGCGGGATAGTCCTGGAAGAAGCCGTAGAACCAGTTGCTCTGCAGCACGTCCTTGGGCATGTGCTTTATAAAGAGCTCCTCGTTGTTCCAGTAATAGTCGGACCATACCCAGGGCCGGGCGCCGCACTGCTCCGCCGTGTCAAAGAACTTGTAGAAGTCCCGCCACAGCACGTCTTCCTTGCGGATGACCACATAGCTGCGGCCGCCGAAGTGCGCCACGTCCTCTTCGTCCATGCCCAGATGGAAGTATTCGGGGTTTCCGAACAGCTCCGCAACCTCCTTGATGAGGTCGCAGCATACTTCCCGGTATTTCTGTGTGCCCACCATATAGCTGTATTCCTTCAGCCACTGGCCGTGGCAGGTGGAGAAATTCAGCTTGGGGATCGGCTTCAGACCCAGCGCTCTTGCCGCATCCAGCTTCTTCTTCAGGAAGTCCTTGGACACCGCATCCACGGCAGCGATCTCCGGATGAGAATCCAGCTTCACGCCGTCGCCCACGTCGATCAAGAGGGTGTTGAACTTTCTCACTGCGAGGAAATCCATGACCCGGTCCCACATGTCAAAGTCCACATCGTTCTTTGCCCGGTACATCTGCGGAATGTACCAGCGCTTGGAATCGTTTTCCGCCTTGTCCGGATCGCCCCACATATGATAGCTGATCGGCATCCAGAACGCCCACATTTTCTCCGGTTTCATCGTTTATCCCTCCCTATATGGTTTGCGATTATCGTACCACACTTAACATGGCTTGTCAAGCCGCTTTTCTAAAAAACGGGGCTCCCTTTCGGAAGCCCCAAGGGGTTCAGTGAGAATTAATGGCGATCCCAGTAGATCTGGGCGACCTCCAGCCAATCCTGCAGGCCTGCAGCATCCAGCTGAGACAGGTAGGAATCCCAATCTGCCTCGGGATCCATGGCGCCGGTGGCGAAGGAAGCGATGGACTCCTTCACGAAGGTCTTGACGGTGTTGATGGTGTCGAGGTACTGATCGGACTCTTCCACGGTGTACTTGGGCTCAACGAATCTCTGCTCGGGCACTACGCCGATCCAGCTGGTCATTGCAGCGGCGACATAGTCCAGGTGGGCAGTGATGTCCTGCTTCTCCCAGCTCTGGTTCCAGTCCATAATGAAGTCGGAAACGGGGTTGACAGAACCCTGTGCGCAGTACAGCTGGGGAGGATTCATGCCGCAGAACTGGATGTTCCAGATGGTGTTGTTCTGGTTGGACCAGGGATCCTTCTTGCCGTCGGAGTAGTCACGGGCAAATACTGCATCATAGCCCATGGTGTAGGCCAGCTGCTTTGCGTTGGGGTAGATGGCATCAAAGGCAGCGGGATCGTCGTCACGCCACATCAGGATGTCGCCGATCTGGCCGTAGCGCAGCTGCTCGGATACTCTGGGCTGTGCGAAGTAGTCGAAGAAGCGGTAGGCGATCTCGGGCGTGTCACAGTCGGAGCTGATGAAGAAGGTGGGGTTCATCTGAGCGACACGATTGGGGGTGTACTGGCCCTCGAAGGGATCCAGCGGATCGTAAGCCAGCAGATAGGGGTTGGAATGATCCACCACGATGTGTGCGGTGGAGCCGACGATCATGCCGCAGATCTGGGAATCGAGGGGCTGGTTTTCCAGCATCTGTGCATATTCCTCACGGGTCATGGTGAGGGAGATCGGAGCCAACAGGCCTTCGGAGACCAGCTTGTTGATGTAGATCATCGCCTGCTGCCACTCGTCGGTGACGAAGGGAGCATAGACCTTGTCATCGGCAACGTTCAGCATGTAGTCGGGATCCCAGTAGATGAAGTTGTTGATGAAGTACTGCTGATAGCCGCCGTTCCAGGGACCGTCGGAGGTGATCATCGGGAACTCATCGGTGGTATCGCCGTTGCCGTTCATGTCGTTGTCGCGGAAAGCGACCAGCATGTTGTACAGCTCATCCAGGTTGGTGGGCTTTGCCATGCCGAGCTTCTCCAGCCATACCATGTTGACATAGGGCTCGACCTTGATCTGATCGCCGTAATCGTCTACATAGTAGCTGTAGCCGTACTGGTTGCCGTCGGCTTCCTTGATGCGGCTCAGGAACTCTTCGATCTGTGCATCGGTCATGACGCCGTTGTACAGGAAGTAGGCATACTTGTCAATGTACTCGTTCAGGGGCTGGAAGATGCCCTGTGCGCCGTAGCTGGAGGCGCCGGAGGAACCGAATGCGTACACGATAACGTCGGACAGTTCCTCGCCGCTGGAGAAGCGCAGGTCAAGCACCGTGGCGGTCTCGGCTGCGGGCAGCAGATCCCACACGATGTCGATGCCGGTGTCGGCCTCTACCATCTTGGTCAGGGCGTTGTCGTCATAGTCGGTGACCATTGCACTCTGTGCCATGGAGATCGTCAGCTGAGTCTCCTCGGTAACGATGGGCAGCACGCCGGGGGCGGTCATGCCGGGGATGTCACTCATCTCAAGCTCATCTGCGGATGCAAACGAGAAGAGCATGGTCAGCGCCAGCAATGCCGCAAGAACGATAGCCAGTGTTCTCTTCATGGGATATACCTCCTCTGTTTTCACAACATTTTGTTGTGTATATTCACTTTATCACACTTAACATTTCCTGTCAAGCTTTACCCCCCCCGAAACGTATTTTTAACAATTTTAATAGTCCCTTCCCACATCAGTGGGAACGAACGCAGCGAGTTTGGCTTGACAAGTACGTATAGTGGTACTTTCACCAACTGCATTACCTTGTCAGCCCCACCCCGTCAGCTTCGCTGCCACCTCGCCCCAGTGAGTGATATGTACCCCGAAAACTGGACAACAGATTTCGGGGTACATATTTATAAAAAGGGAGGTATATTTATATGAAGTATAGTTACGAGTATAAATTGAGATGTGTCGAGAAGTATAGACGAGGAGAATGGGAAGAAACACCTGCAGGAGTAAAAGAAAGATGTTTTCACAAGTATATAAAGGTGTGGGTACGAACAGAAGAAGCATGCGGTAAGGAAGCATTACGTTCGAGAAGAAAGAAGGATGGATGGACAGCAGAAGAGAAGTATGCGATAATAGAAAAGGTAATATCCGGGTCATCGATCAAAACGGCAGCAATACAAGCGGGAATTGACGGAAGTCTATTGCGGCGATGGTACAAAAGGTATATAATGGAAGGGTACGAAGGATTGATAACACAGCGAAAAGGGCGACCGCCAAAGGAGACAAAAATGAGAAAGAAAGCCGAACCGGAGACACTGGCTATATCAGTACAGGAAGAAATAAAGCGACTCAAAGCAGAGAATGCACGTTTGGAAGCGGAGAATGCAGTAATAAAAAAAGAAATCGCCTTGAGAGAAGAAAAAACGGCAGCGCAACTCAAGGCGAGAAAGCAGCGCTTGTCAAAGAATTGCGGGAAGAAGGATACACATTAAAGTATCTGCTCAACGCAATGGGACTTTCAAAATCGACATATTACTACGAAAACAATAGGATAGATAAGGTACAGGAGAGAAATGAAGCTTTGAGTACAAAAATATCTTCTATTTTCGAAGATAATCACAGCAGATATGGAGTACGTCGAGTCTACCATGAACTTATAAATCAAACGTACAATGTCAATCATAAGCGTGTTCAAAGGATTATGCACAAGTTGGGACTATTCGGAAAACAATCAGGAGGGAAATATAATTCATTCAAAGGGGAAGTCGGAAAGATCGCAGATAATATCATTAACCGGGATTTCAGTACAACTGCTCCCTTGCAGAAATGGACAACCGATGTATCGCAGTTCACCTTTCCATGGGGCAAGTGTTATCTTTCTCCTATTCTGGATATGCATATGGATGAAGTAATCTCATACAATCTTTCACAAAAACCTAATTTGGAGCAGGTTCAAGATATGTTGAAAACAGCATTTGAGCGTTTTACGAATGTAGAAGGTCTGATCCTTCATTCGGATCAGGGATGGCAATACCGGCATCCGTTGTATCAGGAGGAGCTTCGAAAGCACGGCGTAATCCAATCAATGTCCAGAAAAGGAAACTGCTACGATAACTGTGTCATCGAATCCTTCTTCGGCAGGTTGAAAAATGAATTGTTTTATGGCTTTGAAAATGAATATCCTTCGTTTGAATCCTTTGCAAAAGCAATCGCAGAATATATAGATTATTATAATAACCACCGTATCTCTGCAAAAGCAAAATGGATGCCTCCTTCAAAATATCGAGAAGCATCCATGAAGAATAATCAGTAGTTCAACGAATCCCTTTTTGTCCAGATTATTGGGTACACATCATGAGCTGGGGCGAGACTTTTGGTCGAGTGCGCACTCGGCAGAAACTCCTCACTCCTCACTCCACACTCCTCACTAAAAAAGACGGGAGCACTCTCCCGCCTTACTCGTTACTCTTAACCAACTCGCCGATCGCTTTTTCCATTTCCTCATCCGGCTGCAGCACCAGCAGCAGCTTTTCGTCTCTGCCCTTCTGATACACCATTGCCATCTGCTTCAGCGTTTTGTCGTTGATGGTGGCACTGTCGAAGGTCTGGCCGTTGCCGTACTGTTTGAAAATCTCGTCCTTCTCTCCGAAGGCGATGATATCCTCCGCCGGGATGTCGTAGATCGGCCGCTGATTGCTGCCGTAGCCCCTCGTCACGCTGAATCTGCCGCCTGCGACATAGTAGCCGTATTCGAGGTTGGTGTTGCGCATGACCAGCACCGCCTCCGCCACCACGATCAGCCACACCGCCATGGAGGCGTACTGCAGCCCGGTCACTTCCTTGATGAGCTTTTCAAGAAAGCTGACGATCAGTATCGATGCAATGATGCCGATGATCGCCAGAATGCCTTTGATCGGCGAGACCGGCTTGCCCTTTAATCTCTGGGATGCTTCCATATGATCTTCCTCTGCTTACTGATCCGCCAGCGCAAACGGGTCGGCCTTGGGTGTTTCTTCCGTCTGTTCGGCCTCTTCCGCAGCCGCAGGCTCCTCTGTCTCCTCCGGCGTGAAGATGTCGATCATGCCCTGCATGACGGCTGCCGCCGTATCCCGGTTCTCGCTGAACACCACCATGCACAGATACCTGTCGGTGGGATCGAAGTACAGGTCGCTGATGAAGCCCCGCAGCGTCGATGCCTGCAGCGCATATACGTGCTGTTCGCCGGTGGGCACGCCGTTGTCGTCCACCTCGTCAAAGGTGACCTTGGCCAGATCTCTGTCGCCGGGGTCGATCAACCCGCTCGCAATATAGTTGTCCAGCGGCACCAGCACGCCCTGATCCGCCAGCTCCCGCATCAGGTTGCGGCTGAGCACGTAGATATCGCCTTCCTGCGCCGCCAGCGTGACCATGTACTTCTGCTGGGCATAGTAGTTTTCTTCGGAATTGCTCGTATCGCCTTCATCATAGGAGATGTTGTAGAAATTGACCTCCTGCAGATTCATTGCATAATCCTCGGCATTTACGTCTTTTCCCTCTTCGGTATCCCGGGCAAGCTCATATGCCTGACCGATCTCCAAAAGCTTCTGCTCCGCCGCATCGGACGAATCGCTGTAAGAGAAATACGGACCCACGAACTCGATATCGATCTTGTTTATGTTGGCGGTCTGCGGCTCGGTCATCGTATAGGCCAGGTCGCCCACTACCGCCATAATGAGGATAACGATGATGTACATCGTCTTGTTGTACTGAAAATGCGTCAGGATCTTTTTGGGGGTCATTCTTGTATCGGGCATGATGTTTTCCTCCGTAATGTCTTTCATGTACAGTATATTGGTTTTTCCCGCCCCTGTCAAGGGCAAATAGGTAATAATCATCTCAGCGCACGGTTTTTTCATGTTTCGGACAAAGTTGTTTTTCCGTTTTTACAATATATGGTGCAAAAACTTAATCCTGTACCTATTGACATTTATATATGGAAATGATAAAATATTCAAGCTGTTTGGAATTTTACTCGGACGGAGGTGCGGCACAATGACAGTACTTGATGAGCTGATGAACGCAAGAAAAGCGGATGCAGCAAAAACAGTCATCGGCGCAAAGCAGGTCCGGCGTGCGATCGCCGACAACGCTTCTGCCGTGTCCAAGGTCTTTGTGGCCACCGATGCCGACGTCTTTGTGACCAAGCCCGTGTTTGATGCCTGCTCCGCTGCGGACATTCAGGTGATCGAGGTGCCTTCGATGAAGGAACTCGGCGCTGCCTGCGGCATGGCGGTGGGTGCGGCTGCGGTGCTGGTAAAGCGTTGATCCGAATAAAGCCAATCAACACAGTGAGCTATATACAGTCCCGAGGGTTGCGGGACAACATATAGAAGTTACCATATTACAATCCTTTCAGATTTTGAGGAGGTGTCCTCTATGCCAACAATTAACCAGCTGATCCGCAGGGGCAGAGAAAAGAAGACCTACAAGTCCAATTCTCCCATCCTTGACAAGTGCCCCCAGAAGCGCGGCGTGTGCCTTCAGGTCAGAACTCTGACCCCCAAGAAGCCTAACTCCGCTCTGCGTAAGATCGCCCGTGTACGTCTGACCAACATGTCAGAAGGTACCTGCTATATCCCCGGCATCGGCCATAACCTTCAGGAGCACTCCGTCGTTCTTATCCGCGGCGGTAAGGTTCGTGACCTGCCTGGTACCCGTTATCACATCATTCGCGGCACCCTCGATGCAGCCGGCGTTGCAAAGCGCATGCAGGCTCGTTCCCGTTACGGCGCCAAGAGACCCAAGAAGTAATCGCCCGAAGAGCGGGTCGGCAGCCCTTTCTCCCCGGCAGACGGCGGCATGACCGGAAGGAACGTCGGTCATAATGCCCGAAACAGAGAGAACGGGACAAAGGAACAGCGCCAAATGCTCCGAGTACCGCCCGATTCATGAGAGATCATTTTCAACGGTCACTCACAAGATTTTGTGTTAACAGACAGATAGTCAGGAGGAAAACTGCTATGCCCAGGCGTGGTTTTATCCCGAAGCGTGAAGTGCTTCCGGATCCTATGTACAATACTACCGTAGTTACCAAGCTCATCAACCAGCTGATGCTGGACGGCAAGCGCGGCGTTGCCCAGACCGTTTGCTACGAAGCATTTGAGAAGGTAGCTGAGAAGACCGGCAAGGACGCTCTCGAAGTGTTCAACGCCGCACTCGCAAACATCATGCCCTCCCTGGAAGTTAAGGCTCGCCGCGTCGGCGGTGCTACCTACCAGGTTCCTGTTGAGATCAGACCCGAGCGCCGTCAGACCCTTGGCCTGCGCTGGCTCGTCACCTTCTCCCGCACTCGCGGTGAGCGCTCCATGTCCGATCGTCTTGCTGCTGAGATCATCGATGCATCCAACAACGCCGGTAACGCCGTAAAGCGCCGCGACGACATGCACAAGATGGCCGAGGCCAACAAGGCATTCGCACATTATCGCTGGTAACAGGGTCTTATCCCACAACCATATACAGGGTATCATAAGGGGTGCGGCGGCTTGTCTGCCGCACTCTGAATTTATTCATTGACACAGTTGGATTTTTGAATACAGAAATACAGAGAATAACAGATCAGAAGGGAGCGATTGAAGTGTCAAGAGAACACCCGCTCGAAAATGTCCGAAATATAGGTATCATGGCACATATTGACGCCGGAAAGACCACCACCACGGAGCGCATCCTGTTCTACACAGGACGCACGCACCGCATGGGCGAGACCCATGAGGGCGATGCAACCATGGACTGGATGGTACAGGAGCAGGAGCGCGGTATCACGATCACTTCAGCCGCCACCACCTGTATGTGGCGCAACTGCCAGATCAACATCATCGACACTCCCGGTCACGTGGACTTTACCGTTGAGGTCGAGCGTTCCCTGCGCGTACTGGACGGCGCCGTTGCCGTTTTCTGCGCAAAGGGCGGCGTTGAGCCCCAGTCCGAGACCGTGTGGCGTCAGGCCACCAAGTACGGCGTGCCCCGCATCGCCTATGTCAACAAGATGGACATCACCGGTGCCGACTTCTTCCATGTCGTCGACATGATGAAGGATCGTCTTGCCGCCAATGCGGTGCCGATCCAGCTGCCCATCGGTGCAGAATCCAGCTTCGTCGGCATTATCGACCTGCTCACCATGAAGGCTGAGATCTATAAGGACGACCTCGGCAACGTGATGGAGCAGACCGACATCCCCGACAACCTCAAGGAGCTGGCCGAGGAATGGCATGCCAACCTCATCGAGTCTGTTGCGGACACTGATGACGACATCATGGCAAAGTTCCTCGAGGGCGAGGAGCCCGAGCTTGACGAGCTGCGTGCGGCTATCCGCCGTGCCACCATCGCCGGCAAAATGAATCCCGTGCTCTGCGGCACCTCTTATCGCAACAAGGGCGTACAGCCCCTGCTGGATGCCGTTGTCGAGTATCTGCCCTCTCCCATTGACATCCCCGCCGTCAAGGGCACCGATGTCTCCGGTGAGACCGAAATTACCCGTGAAGCCTCCGACGACGCACCCTTCTCCGGCCTCGTCTTCAAGATCATGGCCGATCCTTTCGTCGGCAAGCTCGCTTTCATGCGTGTTTATTCCGGCGTACTGAAGTGCGGCAGCTATGTCTACAACAGCTCCAAGGGCAAGCGTGAGCGTGTAGGCCGCATCCTGCGCATGCACGCCAACGAGCGTGTGGACGTAGAAGAAGTCCGTACCGGCGATATCGTCGGCATCGTGGGCTTTAAGGAGACCGTTACCGGTCACTCCGTCTGCGATGAGAAGAACCCCATCCTGCTGATGAGCATGGACTTCCCGGATCCCGTTATCCAGGTCGCCATTGAACCCAAGACCAAGGCCGGCCAGGACAAGATGAGCCTTGCCCTGATGCGCCTTGCCGAGGAGGATCCCACCTTCAAGACCCATACCGATCTGCAGACCGGTCAGACCATCATCGCCGGCATGGGCGAGCTGCATCTGGACATCATCGTCGACCGTCTGCTGCGTGAGTTCCGTGTGGAAGCCACCGTCGGCGCACCTCAGGTCGCTTACCGTGAGACCATCCGCAATGCTGCCAAGGGTCACGGCTACTACAAGCGCCAGACCGGCGGCCACGGCCAGTTCGGTGACTGCTGGATCGAGATCACGCCCCGCAATCCCGGCGAAGGCATCGTATTCAGCAATGACACCGTCGGCGGCGTCATCCCCAAGGAGTTCATTGCTCCCATCGAAGCCGGTGTCCGTGAGGCTGCCATGAGCGGTCTGCTGGGCGGCTACGAGGTCGTGGACTTCGGCATCTCGCTGTATGACGGCTCCTATCACGAGGTCGACTCTTCCGAAATGTCCTTCAAGATCGCCGGTTCTCTGGCGCTGAAGGAAGCCCTCAAGGGCGCAGGCAGCGTGCTGCTCGAGCCCATGATGAAGGTCGAAGTCGTCGTTCCCGACAACTACCTCGGCGACGTTATCGGCAACCTCAACGCCCGCAGAGGCCGTGTGGAGGGCACCGATACCCATGCGGGTCTGCATTCCATCCATGCCATCGTCCCGCTGTCCGAGATGTTCGGCTATGCTACCGACCTGCGCTCCCGTACCCAGGGCAGAGGCAACTACACCATGCAGTTTGCCCAGTACGAGCAGGTTCCCAAGAACATCGCCGAAAAGATCCTCGGCAAGTAATATCGAAAATATACAAAAGCCCTCCCCGATTCAACCGGGAAGGGCTTTCTCATACTACAAATCATTCGGCAATAGATACGATCGACAATTTCTTTCCGAGAGGCGTCAGAATTTTGACCAGTGTATCCAGCGTCGGATTCACATTCCCCTTTTCCATTCTTGCAATCGCCGATTGCGCCACACCACTCAGTTCCTCAAGCTCTCTCTGTGAAATGCCTTTCTCTTTTCTCGCTTCGACCAGTGCACTCATCAGTTCCACTTGAATCCGGTTTTCCATCTGTTCTTCCGGAGTACATAACTGTTTCTCCAATTCCTCCGTCCACTCAATCCTGTTTCCCATTTTCATCCTCCCTTTCAAAGTAGTCATTCAGTTCCCGTCTTGCCTGTTCGATTTCCCGTTTCGGTGTTTTTTGCGTTTGTTTCCTGAACACATGCAAAAGGACAAATGTATCATGAATCAATGCCGCAAACAGTACCCTGTCACCGCTTGGTCTTAGTTCCCAAATTTGATCTTCCAAATGCTTCATTATCGGTTCCCCAAGTGTTGTCCCGTGAATCTTCAGAAGATCGATATATTGAATGATTTTGTTTTTCTTTATTCTGCTGTCCTTTGAATTGCTGTTCGCCAGTGATACCAGATAATCCATTACCGGAGATTCACCGTTTTGTTTTTGATAAAAATAAATCTTGTTCAAATTAATCACTCCCACCATTTTCATGATAACATATATGTCATCAAATGTCAATACCATCTATTTTATTTAATCAAATAATATCAGCAAATATGATAGAAAACATCAACTATCTGTGCTATAATCTCCATTCGAGGTGATAAAAATGACTTTCAAGAGAATCCTTTCCATTCAAGATATATCCTGTGTCGGCCAGTGCTCCATGACCGTAGCGCTGCCGATCCTGTCCGCCTGCGGCATCGAGACCGCCATTCTGCCCTCCGCCGTGCTGTCCACGCATACGGGCGGCTTCACGGGCTTCACCGTGCGCAATCTGGCGGACGACATGCCCGCGATCAACAAGCATTGGCAGAAGGAGGGCATTACCTTCAACGCCATCTATACCGGCTATCTGGGCAGCAAGGAGCAGGTGCAGTACGTGCTGGACATCAGGGACGGCTGTCTGGAAAACGGCGGCCTTCTGATCTGCGACCCCGCCATGGCCGACAACGGCAAGCTGTACTATGGCTTTGACATGGAGTATGTCGAGGCCATGAAGCGGCTCTGCGTGGCAGCGGACATCATACTTCCCAACATCACCGAAGCCTGCATGATGTGCGGCATGGAATATAAGGAAGAGTATGACCGCAGCTATATCGAAGCACTGATGAAGGCACTGACCGACATGGGCGCCAAGACCGTCGTACTGACCGGTGTCGCACTCGAAGAGGGCAAGACCGGCTCCGCCGTATACGAGAACGGCAAGCTGACCGTCTACCAGCACAGGCGCTATGCCAAGGGCTGCCACGGCACCGGAGACATCTACGCCTCCGCATTTACAGGCGCACTGATGAACGGCATCGGCGTCTGCAAGGCTGCCGAGATCGCCGCAGACTACACCGTCGCCTGCATCGGCAATACTCAGTCTCATCCCGATCACTGGTACGGCGCCATGTTCGAGGGCGAGCTGCCCGGTCTCATCGAGGCCATCCGGAGCTGCAAATGAGATACGAAAATAATTGGGCCTCGCTCAACAGCCGTCCCGTGCCGCAGTGGTTCACGGATGCCAAGTTCGGCATATTCATGCACTGGGGTCTGTATTCCGTACCTGCCTACACCCGAAACGGCGACTATGCCGAATGGTACTTCAAGCAGCTGGAGGACAAGCCCGAGGTCATGGAGTTCCATAAGCGGGTCTACGGCTCCGGCTATAAGTATGCCGACTTTGTCCACGGCTTTACGGCAGAACTGTTTGAGGCAGACAAGTTCGCCTCGCTGCTTCAGCGATCCGGTGCGAAATACTTCAACCTCGTTTCCAAGCATCATGACGGCTTCTGTCTGTACAAGACGGATTACGCATGGAACTGGAACTCCGTCGATGTGGGTCCGCACAGGGACTTCTGCCGGGAGATCAAGGACGCCCTCTCGGACACCGATGTGAAGTTCGGCGTATATCACTCTGTCTATGAGTGGACAAATCCGCTGTATCTGCGCTCTCCCGAACAGTATGCGCTGGAGCATCTGATCCCCATGCTGAAGGAGCTCATCGTCAATTACGAACCCTGGACGCTGTTTACCGACGGCGAATGGGAACACCCCAGCTCCGTCTGGCATTCCACCGACTTCCTCACATGGCTGTACAATGAATCGCCCGTGGCGGAATTCATCGTACCCAACGACCGCTGGGGCAGCGAGACCCGGGGCGTCTGCGGCGGCAACTTCACCACCGAATACGGGGAAGTGGGCTTCGGAAAACAGCTCTCCGATGACAAGCGCACGTTTGAGGAATGCCGGGGCATCGGCAAGTCCTTCGGCTATAACAGAAACGAGCATGTGGAAGACTACATGAGCGCCAAAGAGCTGCTCAAAACGCTGTGCTCGCTGGTATCCAAGGGCGGCAACTTCCTGCTGAACATCGGCCCACAGGCGGACGGTCTCGTGCCGCTGCTCATGGAAGAGCGCCTGCTGGACATGGGAAAGTGGCTGGGCATCAACGGCGAAGCGATCTATGCAAGCCGGCCGTATACGGAAAAGAGCAGAGACGGCCTGTATTATACGAAGAAAGACGCTGCCGTCTATGCGATTTCGGACAGGTATCCGTGGCAGGAGCTGGAGCTTGACGAAGTCCCCTATTCTCCGGAGCTCAAAGCCACGCTGCTGGGCTGTGATGCGCCGATCACCGTCACCGAGCATGAAGGACATACCCGGCTCGTCATTCCCGCCATTCACCCGGACGACATGCGATCCGAACACCTCTATACATTCAAGCTGGAAAAGTAATATCAAAAACCATTCATCCGTATTTCACAGATGAATGGTTTTCTTGTTTAATATATCTTTTTCGGCTCCCACAGGGTGATCTCGCCGGTCTCCCGGGTCTTGTTGAGATCGATGAGCCGCTGGTTTTCGGAACCCCGGTACACGAGGTTCAGGTTCTTCAGCTTCTCGACGAAGCGTCCGTCCACCAGCACATCGATCAGGGAGAGCATCTCGTCGGTGGCCTCGCAGCGGACACGGGACGGGGCCAGCAGCTCTGTATCGTATACGCAGCCGCTGAAGCACCAGATATCCTTGCCGGGGCATTCCTGCCTCAGCCGTTTCAGGAACGGCAGCAGCGCCCGCTGGTTTTCCGGCTCGAAGGGCTCGCCGCCCAGCAGTGTGATGCCCTGAATGTAGTCGGGCTTGAGCAGAGAGATCAGCTCGTCCTCGGTTTCCTTTGTGAAGGGCTCACCGTAGCCGAAGTCCCATGTCTGCGGCTGGAAGCAGCCGGGACAGTGGTTGAGGCAGCCCGATACGAACAGGCTGACCCGCACACCGGGACCGTCGGCTATGTCAACGTTCTTAATCGCTGCGTAGTTCATTACAGATGGAGTACCCTTTCCTTGATTTCCTGCGTTCTGCCCTGATTCCAGAACTGGGTGCCGATATAGCCGCAGGTACGGCGGGCAACGTTCATCTTGTCCTGATCGCGGTTGCCGCAGTTGGGGCATTCCCAAACGAGCTTGCCTTCGTCATCCTCAATGACCTGGATCTCGCCGTCAAAGCCGCAGACCTGGCAATAGTCGCTCTTGGTGTTCAGCTCGGCATAGATGATGTTGTCATAGATGAACTGCATGACCTTGAGCACTGCGGGGATATTGTTCTGCATGTTGGGCACCTCGACGTAGCTGATGGCGCCGCCGGGAGACAGGTGCTGGAACTGAGCCTCGAAGCCCAGCTTGGTGAAGGCATCGATCTTCTCGGTGACATGCACGTGATAGCTGTTGGTGATATAGGACTTGTCGGTCACGCCGGGCACGATGCCGAAGCGCTTCTGCAGGCACTTGGCGAACTTGTAAGTGGTGCTCTCCAGAGGAGTGCCGTACAGGGAGAAATCGATGTGATGCTCGGCCTTCCACTTGCGGCAGGCGGCGTTCAGGAACTCCATGATCTCCAGTGCAAAGGGAGTTGCCTCGGGATCGGTGTGAGACTTGCCGGTCATGTACTTGACGCACTCGTACAGGCCCGCATAGCCCAGAGAAATGGTGGAATAGCCGCCGTAGAGCAGCTTGTCGATGGGCTCGCCCTTGGGCAGGCGTGCGATGGCGCCGTACTGCCACAGGATGGGTGCGGCATCGGACAGGGTGCCCTTCAGACGGTTGTGACGGCACATGAGGGCACGGTGGCACAGCTCAAGGCGCTCGTCAAAGATCTGCCAGAAACGTTCCTTATCGCCGCCGGAGGACAGTGCCACATCGGGAAGGTTGATGGTGACAACGCCCTGATTGAAGCGGCCGTAGTACTTGGGCTTGTTGGTCTCGGGATCCACATAGGGGGTCAGGAAGCTGCGGCAGCCCATGCAGGTGTAGCAGTGGCCTTCGCCGTTCTTATCGATCTTGAGCTCGAGCATCTTCTTCTCGGAGATGTAGTCGGGCACCATGCGCTTGGCAGTGCACTTGGCAGCGAGCTCGGTGAGATACCAGTAGGGAGTGCCTTCTCTTACGTTGTCCTCTTCCAGCACGTAGATGAGCTTGGGGAAGGCGGGGGTGATCCATACGCCCTTTTCGTTCTTCACGCCCTGATAGCGCTGCAGCAGGGTCTCCTCGATGATGACTGCCAGGTCCTTCTTCTCCTGCTCGGTCTTGGCCTCGTTGAGGTACATGAACACGGTAACGAAGGGAGCCTGTCCGTTGGTGGTCATCAGGGTCACGACCTGATACTGGATGGTCTGTACGCCTCTGCGGATCTCGTCACGCAGGCGGCGCTCCACGATGGAAGAAATGGCGTTGTCGTCTGCAAAGCCGCCGATCTCTTCAAACTCGGCCTTGACATCGGCAGTGATCTTGTCTCTGGAGACCTGTACAAAGGGAGCCAGATGGGTCAGCGAAATGCTCTGGCCGCCGTACTGGTTGCTGGCGACCTGTGCAATGATCTGGGTCGCAATATTGCAGGCGGTGGAGAAGGAATGGGGCTTCTCGATGAGGGTACCGCTGATGACGGTGCCGTTCTGCAGCATGTCCTCCAGATTGACCAGATCGCAGTTGTGCATGTGCTGGGCGTAATAGTCGGTGTCATGGAAGTGGATGATGCCCTCTTCATGCGCCTGTACGATATCCTCCGGCAGAAGGATACGGTTGGTGATGTCACGGCTGACCTCACCCGCCATGTAGTCACGCTGTACGCTGTTGACGGTGGGGTTCTTGTTGGAGTTCTCCTGCTTGGCTTCCTCGTTGTTGCACTCGATCAGGCTCAGGATGCGGTTGTCCGTAGTATTGCTCTGACGGGCCAGCTGATGCGTGTAGCGGTACAGAATGTAGTTCTTCGCCAGCTGATAGGCGTCCTTGCGCATGATCTCGGTCTCGACCAGTTCCTGGATCTCCTCGACCGAAACGGCACGGTTCATTGCTGCGCAGATGCTCTCCACGGCGTCGGCGACCTCGTTGATCGCCTCGTCCGAAAGTCTCTCCTCCAGGGCAGGCACGGATACGTTGGCCTTCTTCACCGCCGCCACGATCTTTTCCTTCCGGAAGCTTTCCTCAACGCCGTTGCGCTTGATAATGTTCATGGTTTCACTCTCCGTATCGTCTGTTGTTAAGCTGTGTTCGGGTTTGTATTCGGGATCCTTATGACATATATCAATTCTGTTTATGCCATAGTCGTGCCACATTCATCTCGGGCAGACGATTGATATCATACACCATTTTACAAAAAAACGCAAGCATATTTTGGCCGAAAAATACGAATTATCCCACACTTAACCTACCGTTCTTTCTTAACCTCCGGCGGTTTCTTGATTTAGTATAACTAACCCGGTACACACTATATTGTGTGCTTATTTTTGCATAAAATCAAAATATTGTGGGTATAAAAATGAGCCGTTTTTGCATACGGCTCACTTATCTGTTACTGTATTATATTGTATATATTTGCTATTTTATACCGTTTGTATGTTATTATTCAATAGTTACTTTGACATTTTCGGTGAAAGCCTTTTCGATGGCGTTGAGCAGCTTTACAGGCAGCAAAAGCTCGGTATAAGTCTGCGGAGACACGCCTGTATGCAGCATTTCGACGAAATGGGCGACTTCTGCGTCGTATGCGCCGTCGAGGCTGATGGGCACATTGACGTCGGCATCCTTGGCGACGATGGTGCATCCGTAGTTGTATGCACCGGCTGTATAACAGTAGCTGACGGCAAAATCCTTATATTCAACAACGCCGCTGATACTGTCATTATAGCGCTTTGCGGTGACCGCAACGGGGTCATAGCCGAACACGCGGATGAGGGTCTCCAGCAGGTGTGCGGAGTAGAAATAGTAGCCGCCGTAGGGGTTGTCGAGGTTGATGGGGGCATATACGAGACCGCCGTACAGCTCGCCCTTGGCTCTGGCCTCGTCCGCCTTGGCCTTGGCAAGGAAGGTATCCTTGGTGACCTTGAGGGAGGAACCGCCGACGACGGGCACGTTCTTCGCCTTGGCAAGATCGAGCATTTCCTTTGCTTCCTTTGCGCAGCAGCACAGGGGCTTGTCCACGAACAGGGGCTTGCCCGCCTCGATAAAGGGCTTGGCGTAGCCGTAGTGCAGGCCGCCGTGACGGGAGGTGATCATGACCGCATCCACCATGGGCAGCATGTCCTCGGGCTTGACGATCGGCACGCCGTACTTATCGCTGATCTTCTGAGAAGCCTCGGGATCCTCTCCGTATACGGCGACGACCCGTACGTCCTCATACTGCTTCTTTTCGTTGAAGATCTCGGTAAAAGCAGTGGCATGGGAGTTTTCGGAACCGATGATACCTACTTTGAACATCGTATATTATCCCCTTTCGATCAGATCTCAATGCCGAAGTAGTCCTTGGCGTTGTTGAAGCTGATGCCCTGCACCAGTTCGCCGAGGGTATCCATATCCGCCGGATACTCGCCGTTCTCGACCCAGCCGCCGATGGTCTCGCACAGGATACGGCGGAAGTACTCGTGGCGGGGATAGCTGACGAAGGAGCGGCTGTCGGTGAGCATGCCGACGAATCTGCCCAGCAGGCCCAGATCGGCGAGGGTCTTAAGCTGCTCCACCATGCCGTCCCGCTGATCCTGGAACCACCAGCCGCTGCCCATCTGGATCTTTCCGGGGAAGCCGCCCTGGAAGTTGCCCAGCATGGAGCCGATGACGTAGTTGTCGCAGGGGTTCAGGGAATACAGGATGGTCTTGGGCAGGCCGCCATTGATCTCGATGCCGTCCAGCAGGGCGCTCAGGTTCTCGGCCAGCACGCCGTCGTTGACGGAATCGAAGCCGGTATCGGCACCGTACTTCTTGTAGGTACGGGTATTGTTGTTGCGCAGGGCCTTCATGTGCAGCTGCATGGTCCAGCCTCTGTCGGCGTACATCTTGCCGAGGCGCACGAGGGCGGCCTTCTTGAATGCGCTCTCCTCTTCCCGGGAAACGAACTCACCGGCAACGGCCTTCTTAAACACGGCGGTCAGTGCCTTCTCGTCCATAGCGCCGCAGGGCACGTAGTCCAGACCGTGATCACTGACTCTTGCGCCGATGGAATGGAAGAAGTCCAGTCTCTTTTCGAGGGCGCACATCAGATCCTCAAAGCCGCCGATCTCCATGTCGGCTGCCTGTGCGAGCTTGCCGACATAGCTGCCGTAGGTGGGCTGGCAGAGCTTCATGGCGGCGTCGGGGCGGTAGGAGGGCAGCACCTTCACCTTGAAGGAATCGTCGTTCTTGAGGGCAATATGGTATCTCAGATCGTCTGCGGGATCATCGGTGGTGCAGATGACCTTAACGTTGAACTTCTCGATCAGGCGGCGGCAGCGGAAGTCGTCACCCTTCAGCATTTCGTTGGCCCGGTCGTAGATGCTGCGGGCGTTCTTCTCGTTCAGGATGTCATAGATGCCGAATACCCGCTGCAGCTCCAGATGCGTCCAGTGATACAGGGGATTGCCGATGGCATACTTCAGCATGGAGGCATAGGCATAGAACTTCTCCCAATCGGATGCGGAGCCCTTGTCGCCGTACATCAGAGACTCGTCGGCGCCGTTGGACAGCATCGCACGCCATTTATAGTGGTCGCCGCCCAGCATCAGATGGCTGATGTTGCGGTAGTTGATGTTGTCCACGATCTCGTTGGTCTGCAGATGGCAGTGGTAGTCGAAGATGGGCATCTTCTCGGCATACTCGTGGAACAGGGTCTTCGCCGTGGGGGTGGTCAGCAGGAAATCTTCATCCATAAAAGGCTTCATAGGTCATTCTCCTTCGTATGATTATTTATACAATATTCTTCTCAGGACCGGCTCCATCGTATCCGCCATGCGGGTAAAGCCCAGGTCGTTGGGATGGCAGCCGTCCACCGTGCACATGTCCCTGTCGGTGTTGCCGAAGAACTGCTCGCCGTCGACAAAATACACGTTCTTATCCCCTGCAGCGACGGCCCGGGCATAGGTCTCAATGATGACATTGCGCCGCTCGGTATTGATCTCCGGGTTACTGTCGAAGTCGGGCTTGGACACGAACACCACCGGCAGGTCCGGGTTCTTCTCCCGAATGATCCGGAAGAATTCCGCATGAGTATTCTTCAAATGCTCCACGGTGGGCGCATTGTGGTCATAGTCCATCACGAACACGCTCATGTCGAGAGAAGCGATATACTCTGCCATGTTCGCCTCGCCTCTGCCGCTGCCGGAGAAGCCCAGATTGATCTGCGCCGCATCCAGCCTGCGGGCCAGCACCGTGGTGTAGCAGGAGCCCACCTTGGAGCCACCGCCCCCCAGCGTGATGGACGAGCCGTAATACACGATGGGCTTTTCGATCCTCGGCGTTCTTCCCTTTTCCACCTTGGCGTCCTTCGGGAAGCCCAGCACCAGCTTATCCAGTCCGTTGTACAGCGGCAAATACAGCACGTAATGCCGCATGCCGCCCTTCAGTTTCGTAAATCCCGACTGCTCCAATTGGCAGCCGCAGCCGTTTTCCATGGCGGGAATGAAGTTTTTCACCTGCACGGTGCCGTGGTCGGTCTCCTCGAACAGCTCCAGACCGCTCTGACCGCAGGCGGTAAAGTGCGCCATGTTGCCTCTGTCCTTCAGCTGCCAGATGACGGCCAGCCCGTCCGCATCGGTGGAGAACCGCACACAGGCGCCCGCCAGATGCCATGCCAGCACCTGTACGCCTTCATTGCATTCGGGAATGAATTCCAGCGGCAGGCGGCAATAGCTGCCCTCGTCGTTCTTCACGAGCCCATAGATCGCAAACGGCGCTTCCCTCGGGTCCATATATCCGTAATCCGAAGGGATCTCGGCGGAAACCTTGAAGTTGACATCGATCTCTTCAATACTCTTCATAATACACACCTCCTATAGAAAAACAGGATGGCGCCAATGACGTCACCCTGATAAAGTCTTTCAACTTTTGCACGATGCGTACATTATACACCTAATTATACCATTTGTCAATAACAGCTCATATAAATATATACGTAGCCGGATGAAAACAACAAATACGAAAAACAAGATATCTCATTTTCGGCTCTTCATTTTCATAGTCCTTCCCCACCTCAGTGGGAACGAGCAAAGCGAGTTGGGTTCGGTAGTGAATGACAGCGCAGTGCGCTGTCAGAGCCAAACCCCGACCGAGCCGCAGCGAGGAAGGTGGCGTCCAACGGACGCCGAATAGGGCTTGATATGTATTGGTAGTGGTGTTCTGCCAGCTGCTTTACTTTATCAGCCCTACCCACCGCCTGCGGCGGTCCCCCCTTCCCTGTGAGCAGGGAAGGGACTTTGGGCAACCGGGTTGACATACTCTCCTTTTGTTTCATTATACCACATGTTGCATCAAGTTTCAAGCGGTTTATTCACGATTCGCTTCATCACCCAATATTTATATTTTTGCTGTTTACAACTTTCCGCTTTTGCGTTATAATACAGATTGTGGAAATATGGGCTCGGGTCAACCGAAGCATGAAATGAGGAACCTCAATAATGGAAAAAAAGCTCAGCAAAATGAACCGCATCGAGCTGATCGATGCGATGGAAGAACTGGTACGGGAACGGGATGCGCTCAAGACTTCTCTTTCCGAAGCGAAGAAAGCCGCACGGGAAACGCAGGACCGGCTCACGAAAAAGGAAAACGAGCTGGACGAGAGCCGCCGCCTGATGATGCAGATGCAGGAACAGCTGATCGCCTGCCGCTGCAGCCTTGCCGCCGCAGAAGGCAAGCTGGAAGCCGCCGAAAAGTACCGGGGGCGGAACCTCGGCGTTCCGGCGCCGCTCAACCATGACAAGAGCGAGCTGACCGCCGCCATACTGCGCATCAAGCGCCCGAAGCAGGAGGAATAAACCATGTACGGCATTACCGCAGAAGACCTGCACAACGAAAAGCAGCGGCTTTTCAAAAGAAGAAAGCGCCGCCGCATACTCATCCCCTGCACCATCTTTCTCGTGATCGCCCTGTGCGCCGCCGCCTTCCTGCACTTCTTCACGCTGTGCACCGTGTACGGCGATGCCATGGAGCCGCAGATCAAGAGCGGCAGTCTTGCCATAGTACAGCGAACTGCCGACATCCGGGAGGGCGATGTGATCCTGTTCACCCACGCCTCGCTTCCGTATGTGCGCAATGTCGCATCCGTTTCCGAGGCCGGGCTGTTCGTCACCGCCGTGCGGGAAAATGCGCTGGACTCCGAAAGCGAAGCCATGGGTCTGATCTCCGCCGATGCCGTCATCGGCAGGCTGCTTTTTACCTTCTGAGGAGGGCATGAATATGATGACCACCAAAAAGATCGCCGGAATGGAGCTTTCCGTGCTGGCGCTGGGCTCCGGAAAACGGGGCACGCCCGACACCGACAAAACCGTATTTGCGGTCATGGACGCCTATCGGGAATACGGCGGCAACTGCTTTGACTCCGCCCGCATGTACGCCGGAGGCGAAAGCGACAAGGCGCTGGGCAGATACCTCAAGGCTTCCCATGCCCGGGACGAGATGATCCTCATCGCCAAGGGCTGTTTCCCGGCCGATAAATCCAAAATGTACATTCCCCGCCTCTCTCCCGAGGATATCCGCTTCGACCTGGAGGAATCCCTGCGGGCTATGGGCACCGACCATGCGGATTTCTATCTTCTGCACCGGGACGACCCGCATCTTCCCGTGGACGACATCATGCGCACGCTGGACAAGCTGGTCAAAGAAGGTCTCACCAAGGCGGTGGGCTGCTCCAACTGGACCGTCGGCCGCATCATCGAGGCCAACAATTTCGCCAAAGCCAACGGGCTGGCCGAGTTCTCCATGTGCCAGCTCCACTACTCCCTCGCCATGACCACCGCCGCCCAGACCAAGGACGTAACACACGTCCCGATGAGTGATGTGGAAATGAGCTGGTATTCCGAAAGTCAGTTCCCGATCATGGGCTTCGGGCCTCACGGCAGAGGCTATTTCAATCGGGTCATCCACAACGAGCCCATGCGCGAGGGTGACACCCGGTACTATGACATGATCCCCGAAAACCGCCGCCGTGCCGAGCGCCTGCGGCAGCTTTCCGAAAAGACCGGACGGAGCATCGCCTCGCTGTGCCTCGCCTATACCCGTGACAATATCGCCAACTGCATTCCGCTCAGCGGCTATTCCTCCGTCGCCCAGCTGAAGGATGCCTTCACCTGCCTCGACTATACGCTCACAAAGGAAGAGATCGCCTTCCTCGAAGGCAGAGCATAATGGACAAACGCATCACCAAAAGCACGCTCTGCGGCACCGCCGTCGTGCCTGCTGCAAAATCCGCCGCACACCGGGCACTGATCTGCGCCTTTCTTTCCGACACCGATACCGACCTGCTCATAAACGGCATCGGCGATGACGTGCTCGCCACGGCAGCCTGCCTCCATGCGCTCGGCGGCAATATCACGATGACCGAAACCGGCTTTCATGTGCATCCGGGAAAAGCCGTGGAAAAGGCCGACTGCTTCTGCAACGAGAGCGGCTCCACGCTGCGTTTTCTGATCCCCATCGCAGCGGCGCTCGGCACCGAATGTACCTTCTCCGGTTCCGGACAGCTGCCCCGGCGGCCCGTGGGTGCACTTCTGAACACGCTGAGGGCACACGGCATCCGCATCTCGCCGGACTCCCTGCCGTTCACCGTCACGGGAAAGCTGACGCCCGGCACCTACCGTATCGACGGCAGCATCAGCTCCCAGTACATCACGGGACTCATGCTGGCGCTGTCCTTCCTCGGCAAACCGTCCGAGATCGTCCCGACCACGCCCATGGTGTCCTCGGACTACATCCGTCTCACCGCCGACGTGCTCAACACCTTCGGCATCCGCTGGCAGCTTTCGGACACGTCTCTGCGCTTTGATGGCGGCACATTCGTCTCCCCGGGTCAAATGCGGATCGAAGCCGACTGGTCGTCCGCCGCACCGCTTCTCTGCCTCAACCGCTTCGGGAACCGTCTCATTATCCCGGACCTGAACCCCGGCAGCCGGCAGGCGGACAGGCGCATTGCATCATTCATTGACCGTCTTCCCGCCGAGATCGACGCCTCCGATATCCCCGACCTTGTTCCGCTGCTGGCGCTTCTTGCCTGTTTTTCCGATACGCCTACGGTGATTTCCGGCGCAGGCAGGCTGAGGGCAAAGGAAAGCGACCGCCTTTGTGCCACAAAGGAGGAGCTCGGCAAAATGGGCGCAGACATCCGGGAGCTTCCGGACGGCCTGCAGATATTTCCCTCGCCGCTCCATGCCGCCGAGGTGGACAGTCATAATGATCACCGCATCGCCATGATGCTGACCGTGGCTGCCCTGCTCACCAAGGGCATCACGCTGCTGCACAACGCCGAGTGCGTTTCCAAATCCTTTCCCGATTTCTTCTCCATCCTTGCACAATGCGGAGGAAATATTCTATGAACAGCTTCGGAAACCATATCCGATTCACGATATTCGGCCAGTCCCATGCCCCCTGCATCGGCGCCGTGATCGACGGACTCCCGGCAGGCGTCAAAATCGATGAAGCGGCACTGGCCAAATTCATGCGCCGCCGCTCTCCCTCCGCTGCTGCCGCCTCCACCGAGCGCAGGGAAGAGGACAATGTGGAGTTCATCGCAGGTCTCAACGACAAGGGCGAGACCTGCGGCGCACCGCTTACGCTGATCATCCCCAACGCCGATGCCCGGCCTTCCGACTATGACGCCCTCAAACGCCATCCCCGACCCGGCCATGCCGACTATACCGCCTATGTCAAATTTGACGGTCACAACGACATCCGGGGCGGCGGCCAGTTCTCCGGCAGGCTCACGGCGGCGCTGTGTGCAGCCGGCGGCGTCTGTATCCAGCTTCTGGAAAAGCAGAACATACGGATCGCTGCATTTATCCGCAGCATCGGCGGCATTGACAGCGAAAAGAAGACCCGTCAGCCCACTGCCGATCAGCTGGCTCTGCTGAACGTCCTGAAGGTCAAGGGCGACAGCACCGGCGGCATCATCGAGTGCGAGATCACCGGCGTTCCCGCAGGCATCGGCGAGCCCATGTTCGACGGGTTGGAAAACAGGATCTCTCAAGCCGTGTTCGCCGTGCCCGGCATCAAGGGCATCGAGTTCGGCGCAGGCTTCGCCGGCACGTCCATGTTCGGCTCCGAGTGCAACGACCCCTTCACGCTCCGGCCGGACGGCTCACTGAAGACCGAAAAGAACGACCACGGCGGCATCCTCGGCGGCATTTCCTCCGGCATGCCCATCGTGTTCCGGGCCGCCGTCAAGCCCGTCTCCTCCATCGCCATGCCCCAGCATACCGATTCTCTGGACGGAAAGCCCATCCTCTCTGTCGGCGGCAGGCATGACGTGTGCATCGTCCCCAGAGCCCTGCCCTGCATCGAAGCGGCAGCAGCACTGGCGCTGGCAGACTTTCTGCTGTAAGGAGCGCCGAATATGAATACATTGACCGATTACCGGAAGCGCCTCGACGAGATCGACCGCAGCATCGCCGCCCTGTTTGACGAGCGCATGCAGACCGTCACCGGCGTGGCAGCCTATAAGCAACTCAACGGGCTCAATACCCTGGACCGCAGCCGGGAGCTGCAGGTGCTGGACAAGGCCGCCTCCTGCGTCTCCGAAGACTGCAAGCCCTATATCCGCAGGCTCTATGAAGACATCATGGCGCTCAGTCGGGAATACCAGACGGAGCTGGCCGCCCGCCGCAATATCGTCCTCATCGGCATGCCGGGCTGCGGCAAGACCACCGTCGGCAGAGCGCTGGCAAAGGAAATGAACATGCTGTTCTATGACACGGACGAGTTTATTGAGAACAGCAGCGGCATATCCATCCCCGACTATCTCCGTGAAAACGGAGAAGCCGCCTTCCGCAAACTGGAACAGGAAGCCTGCGAAAAATTAGGCAGGCTCGGCAATGCGGTCATCGCCACCGGCGGCGGCACCGTCAAGACCGAAGCCGCCATGCAGGCGCTCAAACGCCATGCCGCCGTTGTATATCTCAGCCAGCCGGATCTCAGCCGCCTTGCCACGCAGAACCGCCCGCTCAGCACCGACCTTGCCCTTCTTGAAAAGGAGCGCACGCCGCTCTACGAAGCATACAGTGACATCCAAATCCCGAATGTCTATTCCGTCGATCAAGTTGTAAAGGAGATCATCGATCATGTTTAAGTATGAAATGCATTGTCATACCTGCGAAACCAGCAAATGCGGCAAGTCCACCGGCGCCGAAATGGCACGCCTGTACCACGATCTGGGCTATACCGGTCTGTTCATCACCGACCACTTCCTCACCTCCAACACCACCGTACCCCGGGACCTGCCCTGGGAGGAGCGCATCGAGCTGTTTTTTGAGGGCTACAACAACGCCAAAGCCGAGGGCGACAAGCTGGGTCTGGACGTGTTCTTCGGCTTTGAACACGGCTTCGGCTGGGCGCACCTGCTGACCTACAATATCGGCAAGGACTGGCTGCTCGCCCATCCCGACATGTTAGAGTGGGATATGATCACTTACATCGAAACCGTGCAGGCCGACGGCGGCTGTGTCGTACACGCTCATCCCTTCCGGGAAAACGTCAAGCATGTCCGGCTTGCTCCCTTCAGCGTCAATGCCATCGAAAGCCCCAACGCCGCCCGTACCGACGAATTCAACGAGTATAGCCGCAAGTATGCCGAGATGTTCAGCCTGCCCCTCACCGCAGGCTCGGACAACCACAATATCCTCTCCAAACGCCTCTGCGGCATCGAGGTGCCTCAGCGCTTCGTCACCGGCGCCGACTACCTCAAGGCGCTCCGAAACGGCACCGTGCAGACCTTCACCCTCGACCGATAAGCTCAATACCGCAATAGAAAAGAGAGAGCAGAATGACATCTCCTCTCTCTTTTTGTTTAATCCAACGTATTGAAAACGGTATTATTGAGAACAAGGTTCTTCACATGCGAGAAATACGGCAGATAGTAATCCTCCCTTTCGTCGGCAGGCCCGTACTTCTCGTCCGGGATGACGGAACGGTCGATCATCGTGAACTGGCTGTTGGTGATATAGATGTTCTCCAGCGGATGATCCTTCCGTCCCCGCAACTCGGCAATAAACACGATTCGCAGTCCTTTTTGCTGATCCCTGTAATACTTCTCATAAGTCTCTGTCTTTGGATGCCAGCCGTAAGATAGATAGGTCTCATACAGCGTTTTTACGTCTTCCGGTTCCATACTTCGAATCCGCAGGACGCCGTCATCATAAAAAACACGCATCGTCAGTATTTCCCCAATCCCTCATTTATTATTATTCGCCATTGGTTGACTTCAGCTTCCTTTGCAGATAGACAGAATTTCTGCCGTCCTGTCTTTTAATTCTATTTTCATCTTCATTCTCTGTTATCGCTCTGTTTCATTCCACAAAACAAAATAAAAAGTATATTCAGCGTTTTTCAGAAACAAAAATGAATGCGTTTTCAGTTTCGATTATTTGCCGTAAAAGTAATCCGCTGTTTTTGATCTGTGATCTGATTGCACAGGGATCGTCGGGAAATACCCGGATCGCTCTTGTCCCGTAATCTATTCTATCTTCCTGCTCCTTGCTGACCGACAGCACGAATCTTCCCGCATCGTTCAGAAGTCCGGCTGTTTTCTTCATGGCTGCCTGTTTATCCTCAAAGTGCATCCAGGTCAGAGATGAGTAAATCACATCGAACTTTGTCCCGAATTCAAAGGAAAGATAATCACTGCAAATCAAAGTCACGTGTTTATACTCACCGAGATGCTTTTTTGCCCTCTCAATCGTTTTGGGAGAAATATCAATACCCGTAAAATCCTTGCAGTAAGGAACAACTTTACCGGCAATTCTGCCTGTTCCGACACCGATTTCAAGTACTGACTTGGTTGCATCGAGCTGCAAAGCATCAATAAACGGCTGACCATCCCATCGATCCATATAAGCCTTCAGCGGAGCCGGATCGTTCACCGGGTCGTTTTCTTCATCTATCAGCAGATCATAGTGTGTTCGGACATCTGTAATCATACCAACTCCCTCTTTCCCATTAGTATCATAATCATATACTGCAGATCAAATAGTCAGTCTCCACAGTATTTCAAATGCTATACTCCCCGGAATCAGAAGTAATATAAAAGCGATAATGTTCTCCTTTTTCAATGCATGTTTTCTGTTGATCATCGCATAGATCACAAGTCCTATACCCATTTGCAGACACAGCGCCGGAATCATATGCGTGTAGTCTCTGATGTAGAACAGCTTTGATAATGCTTCCGTAAAAAAAACCGCTGGGAGCACATTTCTGCAGATGTTGCCGATGAAATTTCCTTTTGTCTGTGACAGATCAGCACACAGGCCAATCACGGGGCTGCCGATCAATGCACAGCTTAACCACAGTAACTGATACCTGTTGATATAATATAAGTGATGATTGCTGACGGCCTCAAAAATGTAGTAACTCAGCACACAGAATATCAATACAACGGTGCCTAACAGCGCCGATCGTTTTATATCGCTCTTTATGCAATATGGTACCAAAAACGCAGATACAAGCCACATAGATACCGAATTAGATAAGAAATTCAGATTAACAGGAAGGTACATTTGCCCGATCAAAGTAATGATTCCGCTGATGATCCCAATAACGACAGATAAAACATATCCTGTCATTTTTCTGTAATTCTCGGTAGATCTCATTGACACCCTCCCATATTCCGGTTTCCATTATAACATGTTCTCATGGCGTTATCAATGTTTTATGAAAAAAAGATAAAGGCAGTTCTTTCCGTCTATATCTTTTTGTGGGAATTGCTCCGTTTCCTTCCTTGTACCGAAGGCATACTTCACGGGGCGAAAGCCCAGCTTCATTTTTCATGCACCGCAAGGTGCGCTTCGTAACATAGAAAAACGCTCATTTGCCATGATGACAAATGAGCTGTTTTGCTTTAGCTCCCCAGGTAGGGCTCGAACCTACAACAACTCGGTTAAC
>JAZLHZ010000015.1:0-3839 GCA_045617085.1 Clostridia bacterium | reverse complement strand
GCATCGCCGTTTCTGAGGGTCAAAGCGAGGTCGTCATCGTCTGTCATGAGCTCCGCCGACAGATTCAGCGGGAACTCCTCATCATCCAGCCATACCGTGATATCGCTCAGCAGGATGCCGCCCGTCTCCTCCTCGGCAAACGCCGATACGGAAAACAGGATGCAAAGAATCAGCAGTACTGAAAGCGCTTTTTTCACAAATCTGCCTCCTACTTACAGAAGAAAACAATTACTTGTTCGTCAGCTTGTTGCAGGCGATCATCATTGCAAAGCCTGCGGCGATCATGACGATGGGCCACACGTGCAGCACATTGCCCCAGCCGGGGAATATGCACAGAATGGAGCCGAACACGAAGCGGAGGATGGCAGAATCCGACTGGGTCGGGAAGCGGTTCAGCAGCCACTTGATGAGCTTGGTGGTGAATATCACGCCGATCAGGCAGCCAATGGCAAAGGGAATGAGCACGAGGAAGTTGAGCGTCGCCACGGCGTTGATGATGGTGCCGTAGAAGCCCAGCAGCAGCATGACGAAGGAGCCGCTGATGCCGGGAACGATCATCGTGGTGACGGCGATCACGCCGTAGACCACGAACAGAAGCTCATCCATGATGTTGAAGCCGGTGATCTCCCGGATCATGGCGCCTTCCTTGGCGGCATCGGTATTGTTCAGCGCCATCGGAATCATAATGCCGAAGGTGATGAGCATCGGCAGGATGTTGGAAAGGGAGACCTGCCACCTGGCATGCTTGCCCTCGCCCTTGAACGCCAGACCGATCAGCATGGGGATACTGCCCAGAATGACGCCGATAAAGAAGCAGTTCGCCTCCACGGGATAATGCGCCAGCACCCAGTCCATGACCTTTCCGAAGCCGACGATGCCGATGCCTGCGCCGATGCCGAACTCCAGCAGGAAGGGCAGCTCCTTTTTCCACATGGTCTTGAGGTTGGCGACGATGTTGATCAGCCGCTCATACACGCCGAATACGACGGCCATCGTGCCGCCGCTGACGCCGGGAATGACATTAGCCAATCCGAAAAGGATACCCACAAATACGATATACGCATGTCCCAACATTTTCATTTTCCTCCGTTGTTTCTCTTATTTCTCAGCCCTGCGTGAGACCTGTGATATACAGCGCCTCCAGCAGTGTTTCCACGCCGTGGATCCGAAGCCCCTCCGGCGCCGTCATGCCCCGCATGCTGCTTTTGGGAATAATGACATCGGTAAAGCCCATCCGTGCACATTCGCTGATGCGCCGGTCGGTCTGGCTGATGGGGCGGATCTCGCCTGCCAATCCCACTTCGCCCATGACAGCCCACGTACCGTTGACCGGCCTGTTCCGATGCGCCGACACCACCGCCAGACACAGTGCCAGATCGGTAGCCGGTTCATCCAGCGTCAGGCCGCCCGCCACGTTGATATATACATCCTGATTGTACAGCGGCACGCCTGCCCGTTTCTCCAGCACCGCCAGCAGCAGCGCCAGCCTGCCCTGATCGACACCGCTGGCCATGCGGCGGGGATTTCCGAATACCGTAGTCGCCACCAGCGCCTGAAGATCGGCCAGCAGCGGTCTTGTGCCCTCGATGGTGCAGAGCACCACAGAACCGCTCTGGTTGTGCGCCCGGTCGGACAGAAGCACCTCGGAGGCGTTCTGCACTTCCTTCATGCCGCTTTCGACCATCTCGAACATGCCCAATTCATTGACCGAGCCGAAACGGTTCTTGACCGCCCGCAGCAGCCGGTACTGGTGCTGCCGGTCGCCCTCGAAGTACAGCACTGCGTCCACCATGTGCTCCAGCACTCTGGGACCCGCAATGGAGCCTTCCTTCGTGACGTGACCCACCAGCATCACCGCACAGCCGGACACCTTGGCAAAGCGCATCAGCTGAGCGGCGCACTCCCGCACCTGCGATACCGAGCCGGGCGCCGAGGCCATATCGGGCCTGTACATCGTCTGGATGGAGTCGACGATCATCAATTCCGGCTTCAGCCGCTCGGAATACTTCTCGACGATGGTCATGTCGTTTTCGGACAGCACATAGAAATTGCTGCCGGTGGCGCCGAGGCGCTTCGCACGCATCTTGATCTGGCGTGTGGATTCCTCGCCGGAAACATACAATACGCTTCTGCCGTCCCCGGCATAATTGGCCGACACCTGTGTCAGCAGCGTGGACTTGCCGATGCCGGGATCGCCGCCGAACAGCAAAAGAGACCCTTCCACCACGCCGCCGCCCAGCACCCGGTCCAGCTCGTCGATGCCGGTGCTGTGGCGCAGCATCGTATCGTCCGGGATCTCATCGATCAGCATGGGTTCGCTGCCGACGCCGGGACTGCGCTTCAGCTTCTTTTCCGCCACAAGAGTTTCACTCTGCTGCTCCTCCTCGGCAAATGTGTTCCAGCTGCCGCAGTCGGGACACTTGCCCATCCATTTGGGCGATTCATAGCCGCATTGGGAACAGACGAAAACCGTCTTACTTTTTGCCATTGATCTCCTCCGAAATATCCGCATCCGTGATGCTCTGTCCGTCCGCACGGATATCGAACAGGAACTCACGGTTGCCGTCGCCGCCCTTGATCGGCGAAGTAGTCAACCCGGTCACATGATAGCCGAGGCTGTCGACAAAGTCCCGTACGCTCTTCAGCACCTCGGCATGGACCCGGCTGTCCGAAACGATGCCGTTTTTGCCGATGTGCTGTCTGCCCGCTTCAAACTGTGGCTTGATGAGAGAAATGATGCGGCCTTCCCTGCCGATGAGCGCAGTCAGCGCCGGAAGTATCAGCTTGACCGAGATGAACGACACATCCATTACGATCAGCTGCGGCGTTTCCCCCAGCATGTCCCCTGTCAGCATCCGGGCATTCGTATTCTCCATCACCGTGACCCGGCTGTCGTTTCTCAGTTCGTCCGCCAGCTGCATCGTGCCCACGTCCACAGCATACACATGCGCTGCGCCGTTTTTCAGCAGCACATCGGTAAAGCCGCCGGTGGAGGCGCCGATATCCGCACAAACGAGACCCTTCGGGGCGCAGGCAAACACCTGCAGCGCCTTTTCCAGCTTGAGGCCGCCCCGGGATACATAGGCGCAATCGCTGCCCGTGACTTCGATCACGGTATTCCCCGTCACCGGAAACGAAGGCTTTTTTATGACGATGCCGTCCGCCGTGACGAAGCCGTTTTTGATGAGCTGCTGTGCCCGTTCCCGGCTTCTGGCAAGGCCCCGTGCGGCTATTTCCACATCGAGACGGCTGCTGTTACTGCTTTCCATGGTTGTTTAGGCTCTCCCTGAACCGCTTGCGCTCGCCGATCTTCTCTTCCTGCCCCTGATCCGAGGGGACATAATAGGGCATTCCTTTCGCTTCGAGGGGCGCATACTGCTGTTTGACATAGTGATACGGGAAATCATGGGGATACAGATACCCGTCGCCGCTGCCCAACTTTTCACAGCCGGAATAGTGGGTATCCCGCAGATGCACCGGCACCGGCTGGAAGCCGCCCTTTTCTGCATCCGCCGTAGCCCGGTCGATCGCCATCACCACGCTGTTGGACTTGGGGCTTTCGCAGACCGCAATGATCGCCTGCGAGATCGAAAGTCTTGCCTCCGGCATGCCGATCAGTTCCAGCGCCTGTCCTGCCGCTACCGCCTGCACCATTGCCAGCGGATTGGCCAGTCCCACATCCTCGCTGGCGTGGGCGATGACCCGCCGCACGATGATCCTGGGACCGACACCTGCATAGGTCAGTCTTGCGAACCATGCCAGCGCCGCATCGCTGTCCGAGCCCCTCAGGGACTTGCAGAAGGCGCTCAGCATGTCATAAAACATGGATTCGTCCAGCT
>JAZLHZ010000014.1:0-3550 GCA_045617085.1 Clostridia bacterium | reverse complement strand
CCTTCCCCACTGAGGTGGGGAAGGACTCTCGTAAAAAATGAAGAGCCGTCCTTATAAGCAATTTCTCTTCGCTTCTATTCCTCACTGCCATTCGGGCACCTGCTCCCGGAGCCTGGTCATCTGCAGCGAAAGATCCGCCATCGTATCCAGCATCTCCTCGTTGACGGGCCCTCTCCAGGTCTTGTCCACAATTTCCTGATACCGATCCTTCAGTTTGAAGAACTGTTCCATTTCATCGGAAGCCGCCGGGATCTCATCGCCGTCGGTATATATGATCTCGCCCTTTTTCTCTTTTCCCTTGACCAGTGTGTCATATTCTTCCGGATCAAATAACTCGTAGTCATAGTGCCGGTAACCATGATGCGGGAGGATCGACGTTTTATAGCATGCATACAGCATCCCGTCGCCGGAGCTGCTGAGACCCAGCGAACAGAACAGCGTTCTGTCATCGGGCAGGAAGTTCATGACGATCCTGCCGTCCTCCAGCCGAGACATTGTGACCTCAAATTCGTCCGGCTGCATCATCCGGTTGGTACTGCCGTACAGGTACCTCCAGCCGAAGACCAGCAGGCAGATCAGCAGCGTGCCCGCCACAGCCACCTCGCAGATCACGGCGATCAGCCGGTTTCTCCGCTGCCGTTTCAGCCGTTTTGCCGCCGTCAGTGCTTCCGTCTCATCAGCCTTTTTCTGCAGCCCATTCTTCTGCATCCGCTGCATGGCTTCATAGTAGCCCCTGCATTCGGGACAGGCGGCGATATGCTCCTCTGTAAACTGCCTGCTTTCCTCACTCGCCGCATCGTCCAGCATCAGCGGCACCAGGTCTCTTGCGATCCCGCATCCTTTCATTGCTTATTCCTCCTCATGGTTGAGTTTTTCCATCAGCATCTGTCTTGCCCGAAAGTAGGTGACTCTCGCCCAGCTCTCGCTCTTGGAAAACAGCGAGGCGATCTGCGCATGGTTCAGCTGAGCAAACGTCCGCAGCGTGAACACCTCCCGGTACGGCTCCGGCAGCTCGTGCAGCATCCGCTGCGCCGTCATTGCTTCATCGCTGTCGATCAGCTTTTCGGCAAAGCTGTCGTCGCTCTGTGTTTCCAGCTCTTCCAGCTGCAGCGGCGCCTGTCTGCGCATCACCGAACAGTACTCGTTCTTGGCGATGCCGCACAGCCACGTGGAAAGGCTGCTCTCGCCCTTGAACCTGTCGATCCGCTTCAGCGCCTTGTAGAACGTCTCCTGCGTGAGCTCATCCGCAAGGACCTCGTTTCCGCACAGCCGCAGACAGAATTTATAGATCATTTCCCGATACTGCTCGTATACGCCGTCAAAGGTCTTCACGCTCGTCACCTCCTTTTCATTTATTAGACGGAAAAACCGCCGTTTTGTTACAGTTTTTTTCGTCAATTTCGGCATTGCATTGACCTGTTTTTTATGCTATAATGAGGGAAAAAACCGAAAGGAATCATCGGATCATGACGACGACAATCGTGCTGTTCCTGATCGCCACCATTGCGGGCTCGACGATCCAGTTCGCCTCCAACAAGGAGTATTCCCGCTTCTTCCCCTCCGATTTTCACGGCATGGTGCTGTTTGACGGCATCGCCCTCAGCTCCACCGCCATTGCCTGCCTGTGTGCCGGCGGCGGCGTGCTGCCCTCCAAAACCACGACCTTCCTGTTTCTCATTTACGGTCCCCTGTTCGTCACGACCATCATGCTGATGCTGAAGGTCATGTCGATGGGCCCGCTGGGCGCCTCGTCGCTGATCATCAACATGTCGATGATGATCCCCTCCGCCGCAGGCATCCTTCTGTGGGGAGAAAAGCTCACTCTCACCGTGGGCATCGGCATCGTATGCATGATCCTCGTGCTGGTGCTCTCCTCCTTTGAGGGCGGCGGCAAGCGTGCCAATATCAGGTGGCTGCTGCTGGCCCTGCTGACGATGGTGTTCAACGGCATCCTCTGCATCGTCTGCGAGTTCTTCCCCCGGCTCACCGAGGGCGAAAGCGAGTTCGTGTTCCTGTTCTGGAGCTTCCTGTTCGCCTCGCTGATCTGCTGGACGACGGTTTTCATCCTGCATAAAAAGGGCAAGGACTACTCCCCCTGGAAAAAGAAGCCGCTGCCCCTGATCGGCACGGCGCTGGGCGTAGGTCTGGGCACCGCCGCCAACAACGGGTTCGCCCAGCTGCTGATGCCGCTGGTGGATGCGGTCATACTGTTCCCGCTGATCCAGGGCTCCACGGTGCTGATCCTGTGGCTGGTGTCCATCACCGTCTATAAGGATAAAGTCACGCTGACCGGCACGCTGGCACTGATCCTCGGCATTGCGGGCATCATCCTGCTCTCGCTCTGATACGTTCTTCGGAGGTCTTTTCGATGAATCAGCACGCTCTTTCCCGGATCAACAAGCTGCGCACGGCGGCGAATCCCCCGCTGTTCAGCTTTGATTCCGTCTATCTGGATTTTTTCCGCAAATACAAAGACAACGGCTTCCTCGGCAGCAGGGAAGAGCGCTATGCCGATGCGTACCTGTACGCCATGGAACACATCGAGCCCGCTATCGATGCGGGCGAATTGATCGTCGGCAAGCCTGCGCATCCGCTGAAAGAGGAAGACCGGGAGGAGTTTGAACGGCTGCGTCCGCTGATGGACGAATTCGCCGTCATGGACGGTCAGGATTCCCACATGGCGGTGGACTACCGTCTGCTTTTAAGAGAAGGCACCTCCGGCATTGCGGAAAGGATCGACCGTCTGCGTTCGGAAACCGCTGAGCCGGAAAAGCTGCGCTTCTACAACTGCTGCAAGGTCTGCCTGCACGCCGTGGAGGTCTGTGCAGACAACCACGCCGCCGCTGCGGAAAAGCTCGCACAGACCTGCACCGATCCCGGGCAGAAAGAAGAGCTGCTCCGGATCGCCGGTATCTGCCGCCGGGCCCCCCGTCTGCCTGCCGAAAGCTTTTACGAGGCTGTGCAGTCGGTATCGTTTCTGACCTACTGCCTGTCCTTTGACCCCAAGCGCTGCTTCAGCATCCAGCAGTTCCAGCTCGGCCGCCCGGACCGGTATCTGCTGCCGTATTATGAAAAGGACATCGCTGCCGGGACGCTCACCCGGGACGAGGCGCAGGAGCTTCTGGACTGTCTCGCCATTCAGATCAACCATCGGGTGCCGCACGGACTGTCCAGCGGCTATATGGTGGGCGGCAGGCTCCCGGACGGCAGTGTCGTCGCCAACGATCTGACCGAAATGGGGATGCAGGTCGTGGAAGATATCCGGCTGGTCTATCCGTCCGTCGGCTACTGCTATACCAAGGATGCGCCGCCGAGGCTGCTGGAAAAAGCCTGCGAGATACTGTCTCACGGCCGCTCGCACCCTGCCATATTCAACGACGACCTCATCCGCAGCGGTCTTCTGGCCTACGGTGTCAGCGAAGAGGAAGCGTATGAATACATCCACAGCACCTGTGTGGAGATCACGCCCGTCGCCGCATCCTCCATATGGGTCGCCAGCCCCTATCACAATATGCCGCAGCTGCTGCTGGATCTGATGGGAAAAGAATAC
>JAZLHZ010000013.1:0-8031 GCA_045617085.1 Clostridia bacterium | reverse complement strand
CTGACTTCGGTCGGGGCTCCGCCCCCCCCTCAGTCAGCATTCTGCGCTTTTCTTTCAATCGTTTTTGGTCTCACATCATTGACAAATGAACATATTTCATTGTATCGGTTGACAACATAAGCGGATTGTGATAGCATATATCCATCATACATCATCAACAGCAGGAGGACAAGTATCATGATTTTCGGTGTACTGAAGGATATCAAAGAGGGCGAATACCGGGTCATCTGCACGCCCGTCGAGGTAGCATCCATCGTTACCGCAGGCCATACCGTACTGGTACAGAAAAATGCAGGCGTAAAAGCCGGTTTCCCGGATGAAAAATATGCTGCCGCCGGTGCACAGCTGATCGATACGGCCGAAGAGATGTGGCAGCGCTGCGATTTTCTTGCCAAGATCAAGGAGATCGCCCCTTCCGAATACGGTCTGCTGCGGGAAAATCAAATGCTGTACTGCTGTATTCATCCTGCCGGACATCCGGAAGAAGTGGATGCACTGCTTGCCTCCAAATGCATCGCCATTACGGCAGAAGACAGTCACCGCTACGGTTCGCCCAACTGTGAAGCAGCCGGAAAGCAGGGTGCGCTGTTCGGTCTGGAATCCATGCTGACCATCAATGGCGGCAAGGGTAAATATGTGGGCGGCTTTGCCGGGGCTCCCGGCATGAATGTGCTGATCCTCGGCGGCGGCAATGTCGGACAGGGTGCCCTTCAGGTGCTCCATGCGCTCGGTGCCAGCTGCACCGTCATGGACATCAATGTCGGCGTATTGAGACAACTGGGCAGCCAGTATCAGAGCAGCATCAACACCATGCTCTGCAATCAGCAGACCATTGCCTCGGTACTCCCGCAAACCGATATGGTCATCAACTGCGTCAAGTGGCCCAAGCAGCGCAAGGATTTCCTCATCACGAAGGAAATGCTGAAGCTGATGGAACCCGGCAGTGTGCTGGTGGATATCTCCAATGACGATCCCGGCGCCATTGAATCCAGTCATGAGACCCACCATGACAATCCACGCTATGTGGTCAACGGCATCGTTCATTACTGCGTCAGCAATATTCCCGGCGCAGTCGCTCATTCCACATCGGTCGCATTGGCTGCGGAAACACTGCCTCTGCTGCTGAATATTCTGAACAACGGCCTTGCGCAGGCCTGCATCAGCGACGGTTTCATCCGCAGAAGCCTCACCTGCTACAAGGGCTACCTTACCCACGAGGAGACCAGCGGCATTCAGGGAAAACCCTGGATCCGTCCGGAAGACATTCTCGGCATCGCAGATCGCAAGCTCGACTTTGCGCCGCCTGCCACCACCACGAAGAGCGACAATTTCATCAAGCTGTAAGTATGGAGTGAAGAAACCGTGACAAATCAGGAAATCGTCCGGGAAGTCGCCATGGCGTATTACCGTCGGGGATACGCCATTCAATACAATCAACTGAGCATGGACCGGGTCGTCCGTGTCACACCGCGCCGCCGATGCAGCATGTCTCCGGAGGATGCCACCTCTCAACAGCTCCGTTTTCTGGACTGCTCCAGCTTCGTCCGGGCTGTCTATCACGAGGCGTTTGGTTATGATCTGAAGTTCGATCTCACCTGGTACATGACCGAACTGGAGGATATTCGGGTATTTCACCACGTCCTCACACACGAGGAAACCGATAAGGAACATAATGAAATCCTCGACAGATTCAGGAATACACTTGAAATCGGTGACATCATCGTTTATGCCAGAGCGCAGGGCAGCAGCGGCCATGCCATGCTGTATATCGGCGATGATCAGTTCCTCCACTGCTCCGGAAGAGGCGGCGGCGACTATGACTATAAACAGTTGAAAAACAACCTGCGTGCCAACGGCGGCATTGAGATCGGAACGCTGGACTGTCTCCTCACGAAATGGGAGAACAGTGAAACAACGCCCCGTTCCTTGTTCCAGCCGAGCCTTCGCTGTTTCTCTGTTCTGCGTCCGCTGATGCAGATCGGGAAGCCGACGGAAAACACGATTGAACGCATAAAATACTGCAAGGGTCTTGATCTGTCGGTACTGTCCGATAACAAATCTGCAGCAATCGGCGACGAGATCACCTACACCGTTGTAATAAAGAACAACAACGATTCCGAAATCACCGTTCCAATCTCTTTTACTGTAGCATCGGACACCTTCAACGAATATATACATATCCCGGCAAAGACCGAAAAGGCTGCATCGTTCAAAGCGGTTCTATCGGCTGTACATGATCCTCTGTCGGATGCTCCGCTTGTCAAGATCGGCGGTTTTACCGTTTCGGTACCGAGAATAAGGATCGAAAAAAAGGCAACCGTATCTCAAACAGAGAGGCTTCTTTCCGACTTCACCGCCGCATATGAAAAAACGCAAGACGCATTCACGGCAGCGGCAGAAGCCTACGGGAAGCAGGGAATCGCTTTGAAAACAGATGCTCTGCCTCGCCTGTTCGTCCTCTTCGATGCGCTGTCCGGCGATGTCCTGTATCGCAAGCCGCAACAGCCTGCGCTGGATATGGCAGTCTATTCCCTGTTCGGCGGCAGCGGAGTCATTACCCCAGAGCTTGCTTTCGACCTCGACATCCGCACACAATACATATCGGAAAATGATCTGAAGCCCGGCGACGTGATACTGACCGCAGACGATGCCCTCTGCAGTACAATCCGCACATGGTTCTATGACGGAAAAACATTGTACACTGACAGAGAAGCGCTGACCGGAGACGCAAAGAAGGCCGCCATCGACAGTCTGCTCGGCAGATTCGTGTTTGCCGTTCTGCGCCCGTTCCTCTGTCAAGACATCGATGAAACCCGGAGGCAGCTATGAGACCTGTTAAAAAAGTATCCGAATCATTCACCACGCAGGTGCAGGTACTGACCCAAGCCAACCTGAACGGCAGCATGCGTCTTTTCGGCGGCCAATTGATGAGCTGGATGGACATTGTCGCCGCCGTCACCGCCCGCAGACATTCCGGCCATCACGTCACCACTGCCTGTGTCAAGAATCTCAATTTCCGTCAGCCCGCCCATTCGGACGATACCCTTGTACTGACCGGCGAAGTGATCTATGTGGGAAGAACTTCCATGGAGATCCGCGTGTGCGTCTATATCGAGTCCCTCAACGGCAATCGGGAACTGATCAACGATGCCCGTTTTGTCATGGTCGCATTGGACGAGAATGAAAAGCCCGCCGAGGTTCCCGATCTGTTGATCGAAACGCCCGAACAGCAGCGTCTTTGGGACGAAGCCGCCGTCGAAAGAAAAAAGTAGCATCAACGAAAAAGCGAACTCCCGCTGATTTGCGGAAGTTCGTTTTTTGATTGTCAGTTTCTTTCGATAATGATTTCGGCTCTGCCCTTTTTCCGTTTTTTCAGGCAATAGGTTCCTGCATGGAGCTTTGTCATCGTGACATCGGCGGATGTACTGCCGAGCTTGTACTCGCCGCCTTCCTTCATCGTAACGATCAATGCCGCATGATCGAAATGCGTCTCGATCTCCAACTTCAACCCGGTGCAGTCTTCCTTCCATTCCTGCCTGATTACCGCCGTATCAAAACCCGCCGTTACACTGCCGGGCACATAATATGCCTTGAACCAGCTCAGCACCGGCGAGGACAGACCGGAGAAATGATGGAATCCGGCACCTCTGCCAGTCTCCAACATGAAATGCTCATACGTATTCCCGCTGACGTCTGTTTCCTTTTTCCAGAGCTTCAACGCAGTAGAGGCGATCTTGTGAGCCAGTGCAGTTTCGCCCATGTCAAGCAGTCCCTTCCACAAGATCCACTGATGCGGCATCCATATCGAACCGTTCCAGTAGCCCGAATCAAGGAAATACGGTGATCTGGTATCGACCACGCTGACGCCGTATTTCGTAAACAGACCGTTCTTTACGTTATCCAGCATCCGCTTTTTCTGAGAACTCGTGCAGACGCCGCTGATCATGGGATACAATCCGTCCAGTCCCTGATTGGGATTGATGCCGTCCTTATCCCGCATGATGCCGGTAAAGCTGCCGTTTTCGTCACAGGTGCCGTAGCCGAAATAACCGGTCTCCTCATCCCAGCAGGGCTTGATACCCTCCGCCAGCAGATCACGTACTTCATCATAATGTCCGCAGTCATACTCAAAGCCCAGCAGCTTCGCCGCGGTTTTCATGATCGAAGCGAACACACGCATCAGCGCCGTGATGGTGACTGCCGATGTATTCGATTCCAGCTCATGCAGGTGGACATATTTCTGTGCAGGATAATCGTCCCAGCCCGCCGAATTGTAGAACAGCCGCCATGTGGGGATCAACCCTCCGCATTTGGGCAGCGTCAGAAAATAGTCAAAGGCAAATTTCAGTGCCGGATATGCCGTTCTGCACTTCTCCGTTTCGCCTGCATCCAGCAGCTCCTTGAAGATGAACATCTGTGTCAGCAGGGGCGTACCATGGTGAAGGAACGGAGACTGCATATCCTCCTGCGGCATCAGATATGCTTTCAATATCTCAAACGCTTTTTCCCGATCCAGCGCCGCCATACCTACGGCGATCATGCCGCAGTCCCAGGTATAATAGCAGTCCCAGTATCTGCCGGGCGTATAGCTGCGAATATAGCTGCCCCGATAGTAATTCGGGTACACCACATTCAGTGCAGTCGTTGCTGCCAGCCGATCCATCGAAGGCACATACGTCTTGCCGCAGGGATTGACCGTAAACTCCGGCAGCGACAGCTTCTTCACGGGCGACGGTTCACCGCCTGCCAAAATTCGGATCGTGAACTTCTTCTTCTCATGGGGCTGAAGAAATACCGGACGAACAAACAGATCGGTATAGTGTCCCCTGCCGCTGCCGCTCAAACGCAGGTTGACATGATCGTGAATATTGCGAGTCAGAATATCGCCGTCATTTTCGCCGATCAGCTCCCGCACCACATACTTTTCGGCATCCCAGCTGACAGTGTACTCCGTATCGATCAGCGGGTATTTCAGCTTCATACCGTTTTCCGTCCGTGTGATCTGCGGCACAAAAACCTCCGGCCAGGGTTCAAACACAGTCTTCTCAGCATCACAGCCGATGGCAAAACCGTCGATGACGACCGCATTTTCCGCCTGAATGCAGAGCTCCGTATACATTTTATTGGGAATCGGTATACACACAGTCGTAAGACTGTCACAGGGCACCAAGATTATTTCATTCCCATTGACGCATATCTTTCCGTTTTCCGCCGATCGATATCTGAGCAGCAGCCGATCTGCTTCTATTTCCGCAAATTTATAATTCAGTTTTACTTTTTTGCCTTCCTTGGCAAATACAGCGCAGCCCTTTACAGCATAGGGCTCACATTTCTCGCCAAGCCGGAACCCGTCATGCGTGATCCCGTCAAAGCCCTGCTGAGACGAATAGTCGCCTGCCGGGACCCATACCGAGCCTTCGGGGACGGATACCTCACACGCCACACTTGGAATATGATAATAGGTCGGCACACGCACTGAGAAGCAGAAGTCCGCATGAACGGATTGGGGCAGGTCGGTATCATTCACGAAAGTGCAGACGATCTCTCCGTTTTTCCCTTTCTGTGAAAAATCGGTCTCACAGTAGATGCGGTTCGGCGCCAGCATTTCATAACGGTATACAAAACGCTTGAGATCGGGTCTTGCCCTCCACATTCTTGCACCGCAGTCGGTGATGGTTCTTGTATCCATACAGCTGCGCCTGAAAAAGCCAGGCAGCACGTCGATATCCAGCCGCAATCCCTTTTCCTTCGATGCGATATGAGAAAAGCCTACATATTCCTTGTTATACGGTCCGTATTCCGGAAGATCAATATCGTGGGACCAGTCCTGTTTCTTATTCATAGTCTTCTCCTGTTCCGATTCGATTTCCGGATTCCATTATACACCACGCTGTTCTTCCTGTCAATCATACATTCTCAAGTAGTTTTCTGGATCAGTTCATCGACTGCCGAAACCGTTGCCGCCGTACATACAATCCCGGCGGTATATTTCACGCTGACGATGCGGACAGTCAGAGGCATCAGAAATACCAATATCCCTGTCAGTCTGTTGGAAAACGAATGTTCGATACACAATCTGCGTGTGCTGTTGCTTTTCAAGATTATTCCGATAATCTTTATTCCTGTAATCAAACCGATCCACACATAGCTCCACAGCGGAAGCTGCAGGTTCGGGACGATCTTCACGGCATAGTTAACTGCAAAGCACAGGTCTGCCAGACTGTCCAGCCTTGCACCCCGATCACTTTCCGTATGCAGTTTCCTTGCCGCATATCCGTCCAGGATATCCGTAACTCCGCACAGGATATATCCTATTCCAAACAGGTAGGAGTTAATCGGCAAAAAGAGCATGCACAAGGAAAACAACATACGGCTGACAGTGAAAACATCGGCAATCATACAGGCCTTTTCAATCCATAGACCAATGTCTGCTCATTTTCGGCATCCGTATACTCCTCCAGCAGTGTCATTCCGATGCTCTGTGCTGTGGCAGATGACGGAATATTGGATTTTTTCATGTAGGAATACAGTTCACAAAAAGGTGTATGAGCAAATGCCCAGTCTCTCACCGCAGCTGCCGCCTCTTTGGCATAGCCCTTGCGCTGCATGTCTTTCCGAATATGATAGCCAATCTCCGGTTTGATGCTGTTGTTGATGTTCTGCATCGTCAATCCGCAGTCACCGATCATTTCACCGCTGTCTTTCAAACATACCGCCCACAGACCGAAACCGAAAAAGCGATACCGTTCAATGTTTTTCCGTATCCAATTACAGACACGCTTTTCGTCAAAAGTATATGGATAATGCTGCATGATGTCCGAATCCGCCAACACAGCATAAAGAGCCTCGTAATCCGTATCGTTCATTTCCCGAAGGAACAGCCGCTCAGTCTCTGCTATGACTTTCATCTCCGTTGTCTTCACATACATTCTTGACAGCTCTTCTTCGCCGTCCCCCTGTACCATGCATAAGAATTTCCAACCGTAGCGCTCGTAAAACCCGGTATGATCGGTCAGCAGATACAATGTGTTTATTCCGTGCTGCCTCATGTCATCGCATACGAAATCCAGCATTTTCCCGGCAATGCCCTGACAGTGGTATTCCGGCTCGGTAAATACAGCGCAGACATTCGGGGTCAGGTCCTTCCGGTCATGGAAATCGTTTTCGATCACGCCCAAACCGGCAATGATCTTCCCGCCCTCCATGCACAGATACCAGCTCGGCACCACAGATGTAAACGAGTCCTCAATGCTTTCAAGATACGCTTCCTTCGGCACATGCCACTTGGAGGAGTACCAATCCGCTGCTTTATTTTTGAGATCCCGATGTTCCGACAAACGGATGATCTTTCTTTCGCTCTCTTCCTGCTCGACAGCTTCATTCTCCGCATCCGGATCGTTTTCCGCCAGCACTCGTGAGACCGGCACCCAGCCGATATATTTCGGGTGGTCGCCGCTCAATGCGGTCAACTTTTCCATATCGAGATAATCATCGGTACGTACTTTATCCCAGGCATGAATGACCTGACCGTTATCCAAGGCAATGCCGCAATGGCCCCAGTTCACGAGTCTGTCCTCGTCAATACAAAGACAATCATAGAATACAAATGCGCCTCGTTCCGGCTTTCCCGTGCGGAGAGCATCACTGTACATTTCACAGGAACCCTTTGCACTGTCTCCGCCGAATATCTCTATCCCATTACTCTTTTCAAGAGCATCCTCAATAAATGACAGACACCAGCCTGCGTATTCCGTACTTCCAATATGTGCCTGAGCCCAGACGATCATGTTTTCGATGATGTTGTTTTCCATTTTTTCTCCTTTTCATTCTTGTCAATCGAAGCAGATACACAGATGTGACCATCCGTTCACATCTATTATAGTGGACAAATGGTCACATGTCAAGAGTATATACAAAAAAGCTCTGCCCTTTTTCAGAACAGAGCCTGTGATAATTTAATTACTTAGCGTCCTTGATGGCAGCCTGAGCAGCAGCAAGGCGTGCGATCGGAACACGGAAGGGAGAGCAGGA
>JAZLHZ010000012.1:0-5931 GCA_045617085.1 Clostridia bacterium | reverse complement strand
AGATGCTCTCAAAGACAGTGTAGCTGCCGGCACTTACACCGGTTCTATAACAATTACTGCCTCTATCAGTTGAGTAAGCATTTCTTGAAGGGGGACTTTTCATGCGCCGAATCATCGCGTTTCTGTTAGCCCTTGCGCTGGTCGGCGTGTGTTCGGTCTTGCCTTTTCACCACGGGGGCGGCTTCAAAACCGCCCTCGCGGCAGATTCGGCAGAAGAAGAAACGGGCTCTGACGAAGTATTTCCCGAAGAAGAATCGCTTCCCGAAGAAGAACAACTTCCCGAAGAGGAACTGATTCCCGAAGAAGAACCGCTTCCCGAGGAAGAGCAACTTCCCGAAGAGGAGCCGCTTCCCGAAGAAGAATCGCTTCCCGAAGAAGAACAACTTCCCGATGAGGAACTGATTCCCGAAGAAGAACAACTTCCCGAAGAAGAACAACTTCCCGAAGAAGAATCGCTTCCCGAAGAAGAACAACTTCCCGAAGAAGAATCGCTTCCCGAAGAAGAATCGCTTCCCGAAGAGGAAACACTTCCCGATGAGGAACTGATTCCCGAGGAAGAGCCGCTTCCCGAAGAAGAACCGCTTATGTTGGCGGGTTTGCAGCCCGAGCCGTCGTTTACGTTCACTCTCCCTGCGGACATCGATCTGAATGACAGTGCGATCTTTGAACTGCGGGTGGACGTGGAGAACTTCGGTGAGAATGATCGGGTGAGCCTCAGCGTCGAATCTCTGAACGGATTCAACCTTGTCGGCGAAAACGGTTCTCTGCCATATTCGCTGAGCGAGTTTCCGAGCAGCTTCACCGAGGATGCCGCCGAACAGATCACCGTATCGTTTGAAGTGCCGGACGATATGCTCCCCGGGACAATGACCGACACACTGACCTTCACAATGGAACTAAACACCGCCGAGTAAGCTGATAAGCTCCCGGCGGTGTTTTCATATTCACTTTGGGTTCATCACGGAATTCTGGGGGTATAGGATATTTATCGACATTCTCCCACAGTCCTTTTGCGCTGCGGCTCAGTCAGAGCCGAACCCAACTCGCTTACTCTCGTTCCCGATGAGAGGGAAGGGATTTTTTGGGGGTGCCTTTTACTTTACTTTTGTCGTAACACTGAGGAAGCGGATGTCCTTTTCGGTTTCGAGCGTTACCGAGGCGATCTCCTTTTCGGGAGAGGGATTGTCCCACAGGAACGAGCATACCATACCGTCCTTGGTCATTTCGGCGCAGTCCATCATCCATGTGCCCACATAGCCGGTGTGACGGTGGTACTGCTGGGGCAGCGGCTCTGCGTACAGGGTCTCCTTATCGATGATATTGCCGTTGTACTCGACCGGGATCTCGCAGGCACTGCCGTCCGCATACGTCACAACGTACTTGCCGAGCTCGGTGAGCGGACTCCATGCCACGGTGGAACAGCGCTCAGAGGTGATATGCCGGATCTCCAGCCTATCACAATGGCCGTTGATCTCCGCCTTGGCCTTACCCGCCTTCACCGTGCCGGTCACCATCATTTCGGAATGTATGCCGTGGATGTCGTCCCGCAGTACGGGCTGGATATTGTCGTGGATCACATGGGTATAGACCCTGCGCATATCCTCGTGATAGTTCTCGCTCCACAGCATCTGCGAGGTGTACATCACGTCCCAGAACTTTCCGATCATCGCCAGCTTCTTCTCGGTAAAGGCGATCCATGTGGAGACCTCGCCGCCTAACATACCCTTCTTGGCGATGCGGCTGCGGTATCTGGGATAGTGGGAGGAATACAGGTTGCCCGCCACGACTTTGAAGCCGTGGGGAAGTATGTTGTCCTCCATATCCAGATCGAAGTGGAAATACCAGATGAAGTCCAGCATCACGATGTCCTTGGGGATCATGTCGGCTGCCGGATAGGTCTTATAGCGCTCGGTGGGCTGGAGCATGTCGCTCCAGATCATCATGCCGAGTCCCTTCTTCTGAAGATAGTCATGCAGGTCGTTGACATGTCTTGCATACAGGTCCTCGGGCTTCTTGTCCCGGCAGCGGGGGCAGACGCCGACCTGATAGATCTCGTCATGACCCATATGGACATACCGCTGGGGCCGCACGACCTCGACGATCTCGTCGATGATGTCGTGGATAATATCATAGCTCTCCTGCATCGAGGGGCAGTAGCAATGGGCATAGCTCTCGTCGGGACGGGCGTCCTCGCCTCGGGTATCGTCCACGATATGCCTGCCCTCCTCCACCTCGGCGATCTCGGGATGGGCAAACGTGATGTACTGCACATGGCCGAAGGACTGCACCTCGGGGATCAGCTCAAAGCCCAGCTCCCGTGCGAAGTCCACCATGTCCCGCACCTCGTCCTTTTCGAGGAGCTTGCCGCCGGCGTTCATGCCGCCGTGGGGGAACTTGGGAAGCTTGCCCTCTTCCGCCAGACGGTTGCCCCGCTCCCAGCCTTCGCTGATCTCGGGATGCTTGTCGAAGGGCATGCCGCCCGCAAACTCGATGAACAGCTGGTTATAACGCATGGGGATCAGGATATCCCGGAAGATCGCCTTGGCCAGCGGAAGCTGCTCTCTGGCAGGCAGGCCGAAGTGGAAGCCTCGCATTTCCTTATAGGGTTTGTCGTCCACGGTGCAGCAGGCAAACGCCGCATCGTCGCCCAGACGCACCAGCGTGTCTGCCGCGTACACAAGGCTCAGCCGGCAGCCCGCCATCAGCGTGATGCCGTCATTCTTGACGGAGACCGTATACCGCTCGCCCTTATAATCCTCGGAATCGTCCAGATACAGATAGACCTTCACGCCGTCCGGGTCCATCCAGCCGGGCCAATACTCGTCTAACTTTTCCTCAAGGAACTTCTTCGCCGCCAGCTCGTCCTCTGTGGAGTTGGCGCAGACGATATCCGAAATCGTCACGCTGCCTTTTTTACGGCTGTAGCTGACAGGCGTCGGGAACAGGAGCGGCTTGCCGTCCTCATAAGCGCCGTAGATCACCACGGACGAAAGCGTCACGTCCTTGAGCCAGGTGCCCAAGTGCACCCGGATCTCCTTTGTTTCCTCCTCCACCGGCAGTACGATATGTCCCTCGGCGGTCTTGTCGGTCTCGGCGGTATATTCCTTCATTTTCCGCTTGGCGCTGTACGCATATGCCTTGGAGATGCCGCCCCCGACATCCAGCACCACGGCACCGATATACGCCTTTTTCTTCAGGGTATAGGTGATCTCGATACCGCCGTCCAGCACGGTATCCCATTTCCACGATACAACGCCGTTTTCCTCCGCATTCGGCTTGACCGAATACGAGGCCGTATAGTCCAATGCACCGATAACCATTTTGTCAGCCCTCCGTCATATTCACCAGCATCTTAGCCGCCGCATTCATGTACTCGGCATACGCCCTGTACATGGGCAAAGGCTCCCGCTTGCAGTTTACTTCCAGATTCATGCTGTTCCTGTAGCCGATTTCCCGCAGCGCCGTCGTGACCGCCTTCCAGTCCACATTGCCGCAGAAGGGAGCGGTGTGCTGGTCGTCATTGCCGAAGTTGTCATTGATGTGCACCTCCAGCAGACGGCTGCCCACCTTTTTCAGCGCCTTGTACTGGTTCAGCATGGCGGTATTGGCATGACCCGTGTCCCAGCATACGCCCAAGCCCATCTCGTCTGCCAGCGCCAGGAACTCGTCAATGTCGCAGCCGTAGCGGCGCAGCTTGTGATGTGCCTCACAGCCGGGCGCTCTGCCGTTTTCCAGCGCCAGTACGGCGCCGCATTTATTCGCAGCCTCCACGAAGGGCGTGAGGAACTTCACGGCTGCATCGTGCTCGTCGTCTGCATCATAATCGGTCTTCATATAGGTACGTGGATGGATGGCGGCACAGTCGGCGCCGATCTGCGGGATCAACCGGATGCAGCGCATTTCCGCCAGATTGAACAGCTCCCACGCCTGCGCATCGTCCAATGCCGGATAGTCGAAGGGCGTATGGATAAAGCGGATATGGATACCCGCCTTTTCGTAGGCGTTTACCCGCTCCTCGGTCTTCTTTTCCCAGTTTTCACAGGTCAGAGACGGAGTATCGAACATCATGTCAAACTCGTCAAAGCCGACCTCCTTCGCCGCAGCCGCTGCTTCCGCATAATCGGTTTTCGGGAAAATACCCGATGTCACGCACAGATTCATGCAAATCGCCTCCGTTTTGGTTTTCTTCCCTGATGATAGCATTTTTCCCTGCCGCTGTCAAGGATTTTCTTGACATTGCCCACGTTTTGCGCTAAAATAAAAGGCGAATACAGCATGTGAGGGGTGGCAAGCATGGCAGGCATCACTTTCCGTTCGGCCTCTTCCGAGGGCAGACCCGTGCGCCTCTGCGAAGCGACAAGGCGCCGGGCCTATGAGTCGCTGCAGGGAAAATACGGCAACGAGGCGCTGAAATATGACTGCGTCACCGTGGACGATATTCAGGGCTTCGAATCGCTTTCGGATATTGATAAATACGATGTCCTCATCCGCCGCATTGCGCAGCGGGCTCCCCTGCGCATCGTCGACGGCGAACCTTTTCACGGTTCCGCCACCCTGGGCATGGCCGTCACCCACAATATCCCGGCCAAATACCGGGGCGCAGCCGTACTCGGCAGCGTCAGCCACCTGACCCTCGACTTTGCGGACGTGGTGAAAAACGGCATTGCGGCAAGGGAGGCGCTCGTCCGGGAGCGGCTGAATGATCCCGAACTTTCGGAGCGGCAGCGGCGCTTCCTGCTCAGCTGCAAGCACTGCTTTGAAGCGATGCATGTCTATCATGAAAGGTACGTTTCCGCCCTTGACGGCACCGAGGACGGAGAGATCCTGAAACGGGTGCCCTTCGGCCCTGCCTCGACCTATCGGGAGGCGCTGCAGAGCATCTGGTTCACCTTCTCCTTCGTACGGCTGTGCGGCAACTGGCCCGGCATCGGCAGGCTGGATCTGATGCTGAAGCCCTTCCTTGAAAAAGAGCTGGCGGAGGGCAGTATCACCCTCGATGCGGCAAGAGAGCTGCTGGCGGGCTTCTTCATCAAGGGCTGCGAATGGGTCCGCAGCGAGCACAACCCGAATTCCGGCGATGCGCAGAACTACCAGAACATCGTCATCGGCGGCGTGGACGATGACGGAAACGACATCTGCGGCCCGGCCACCGATCTTATATTGGACATCGTGGAGGAGCTGCCCATCGGCGATTTCCCGATCTCCTTCCGCATCAGCAATAAGACGCCCAAAGCCACGCTGGAGCATGCAGCAAAGGTCGTGCGCCACGGCGGCGGCGTACTGGCCTTCTACAACGAAGACCTCATCTTGGATGCGCTCACAAACTTCGGCTACCCGCCGGAGGAAGCAAGAAAATTCGCCAACGACGGCTGCTGGGAGATCCAGATCCCCGGAAAGACCTTCTTCCGGTATATCCCCTTCGACGGACTCAGACTGCTTTTGAGCGATACACTGCACATCGACAGCGAGCCTGCACATTTTTCCGGCATTGACGAGATCAAAGCGGCATACAAAAAAGTCCTCACCGATGCGGTGGAGGGAATTTACCGCAGCATCACCGAAAATGATCTGGAAAAGACAGAAAACGGCTGGTTTTGGAAGCCAAAGACTCCCTGCACGGTGGTATCGATGTTCGAGGGCGGCTGTATCGAACACGGAGCGAGCTACTTTGAAGGCGGCGCCGTATACAACCTTGTAGCTCCGCATATCGGCGGCGCACCGGACGTGGGCAACAGCCTGTGCGCCATCGACCGGCTGTGCTTCAAAGAAAAGCGCATCTCGTTTGACGAACTGATGCAGGTACTGAAAAACGACTGGAAGGACAACGAGCCGCTGCGCCAGTATGCGCTGCACCGGCTCACCTACTACGGCAACGACGATGACAGCGCCGACCGCTATACAGCGGACGTGCTGGCGGACTTCTCCTCTGCC
>JAZLHZ010000011.1:0-1711 GCA_045617085.1 Clostridia bacterium | reverse complement strand
CTGCTGCTGCAACGGCTATGAGGGCTACTATCCCATCCGCTCCGCCTTTGAAGAGGGCGGCTACGAGGCAAAGACCTCCAACTTCCTGGCAGGCATCGCCGAAGCCATCACTGACGGCAACGTCGAAGCTCTGAACAAGCTGTATAAATGATTTCCTTCTCTCTCCGGCGGTCCCGGAGAGAGTTTTTCAAAAAGAAAGGATACGAAAATGCTGAAAGCCGGATTTGCACGTCTGGATGTCACTCCCCCGCTGGGAAGCTATCTCAGCGGCTACCCGAATGTCCGCCTTGCGGAAACCATTCACGATCCCCTGTACGCCAATGCCGTCGTATTTGCAGACGGCAAGAAGACGATCGCCCTCATCTCCCTCGATCAGGTCGGTCTGCGGATCCCCAAGAGTGAATATTACCGCTGCCTGATCGCCGAAAGGAATCACCTCGATTTTGATTCGGTGCTGCTGGCCTGCACCCACACCCACACCGGTCCGGCCGTGGAAGACGGCTCTTTCCCGGACGACCTCGATTACAACGAAATGCTCGGCAAGCGTCTTGCCGATACCGTCACGCTGGCCATTCAGGATCTGCAGCCTGCAAGCCTGCGCTGCGGAACAGCGAAAGCGGAAAACATCGCATTCATCCGCCGTTTCAGAATGAAAGACGGCTCCACAGCCACCAATCCCGGCAGGCACAATCCCAATATCGATCATCCGATCGGTGAACCGGACGAGGATGTACAAGTAGTGCGCATCGTACGGGAGAATGCCAAGGACATCCTGATGGTCAACTTCCAAGTGCACCCGGATGTAGTGGGTATTCATGCCGTCAGCGCTGACTGGCCCGGTGTGGTACGTACGACCGTGGAAGCTGCACTCGGCGATGTCCACTGCATATTCTTCAACGGAGCTGAGGGCGACACCAACCATGCTGATGTCAATGCAGCACCTTGGGACCCCAACCGGGGCGTAGATCATGCCATACACATGGGACATACGATCGCCGGTGCAGTACTGAGCATCTGCGACAAGTGTGTGCCGATGGAAGGTGAAAAGATCGATTATCTCACGACAACGATCGAAGTCCCGCTGAACGTCCCAACACCCGAAGAGATTCCGTGGGCAGAGAATGTGGTCAACGCCTTTAATGAGGGCAGAGGCAACGAGGTATCCTCCGGCCCGATGGGCGGCCCTATCGCCTTCTATTCGGCGCAGCGGATTCTTAACCTCAAGGACAGTCCCGCCACGATGCAGATGCGCATCAATGCTCTGCGTTTCGGCGATATTGCCATCACCGGAGCGCCCGGCGAGCCCTTTACCGACGTCGGCAGGAACACCAAGTCACGTTCCCCCTTCGCCATGACATTCTACTGCTGCTGCTGTAACGGCTGTGAAAGCTACTATCCCAACGCCTCCGCTTTTGCCGAAGGCGGATATGAGGCGAAAACGTCCAATTTCAAGGAAGGCATCGCCGAAGCCATCACCGACGGCAATGTGGATGCGCTGAACAAGCTGTTCCGCCGATAAGCCGTTCGGAGGCAGACATATGACCGGCATGAACAGACCGACCCATTACAATCCATATCATCTTCCCGATTATGTCGATCTGGCAGACCTTCAGGATGACAAAACGCCGCTGCGCAATCCGCACAGAGGCTGGTATGTTCATTATGTAGACAACGGTTTCGGCAGTCCTGTATATCGGGACAGCATCGGAGA
>JAZLHZ010000010.1:0-2848 GCA_045617085.1 Clostridia bacterium | reverse complement strand
AACCGACTCCGACATTCTCCGCTTGCTTTGGCCAGGCATTCCTCGAACTGCCCCCGACAAAGTATGCAGAAGAGCTCGTAAAGAGAATGGAGCAGAGCGGCGCAAAGGCTTACCTCGTAAACACCGGCTGGAACGGCACCGGCAAGCGCATCTCCATCAAGGATACCCGCGGCATCATCGACGCTATCCTGGACGGCAGCATCCTGACCGCTCCCACCAAGCAGATCCCCTTCTTCAACTTTGAAGTACCCACCCAGCTGCCCGGCGTGAACCCCGCCATCCTCGATCCTCGTGACACCTATGCCGATGGCAAGGTTTGGGACGAGAAGGCTCAGGACCTCGCAGGCCGCTTCATCAAGAACTTCAAGAAGTACGAAGGCAACGATGCCGGCAAGGCTCTCGTCGCAGCAGGCCCCCAGCTGTAATTAAAACGATATAAAAACAGGCTTCCGGAAACGGGAGCCTGCTTTTTATGTCCTTCCCCACCTCAGTGGGGAAGGGGGACCGGCGAAGTCGGTGGATAGGGCTGATAAAGGAAGCTATGTTGGTAAAACACTTCTATCAGTACTTATCACGCCCTACTCGTCAGCTTCGCTGCCGCTTTTCTCGCTGCGGCTCAGTCGGGGTTCGGTGGCTCGTTTCCAGTGAGCGAGGGAAGGACTTTTGGCGACTGCGCCTGTTTTTCATGAGTTGCGGCGATATGATAGTAGATTTAACACATGGAATACTTGACAGAAGAGCAGTTTTTTGCTATAATACCGTATGTTGCTTATGAGAGCGCCACCTTAAGCTATCGGGGTGTAGCGCAGATGGTAGCGCACGTGCTTTGGGAGCATGGGGTCGCAGGTTCAAATCCTGTCACCCCGACCAGTATCTGACTCCTTGGTCAAGAGGCCTAAGACATCGCCCTTTCACGGCGGTAACAGGGGTTCGAATCCCCTAGGAGTCACCATTTTCTCATATCGGCGGTTCTATCGTGGATCCTTAGCTCAGTCGGTCAGAGCAGTCGGCTCATAACCGATCGGTCCGGGGTTCAAGTCCCTGAGGATCCACTGGACGCATGGCCCGGTAGTACAGTTGGTTAGTACGCCAGCCTGTCACGCTGGAGGTCAGGGGTTCGAGCCCCCTTCGGGTCGCTGAACCGCCGATATGATGAATGTAAGCTGGCGTAGCTCAATTGGCAGAGCAGCTGATTTGTAATCAGCAGGTTGGGGGTTCAAGTCCCTTCGCCAGCTCTCAGAAAGCTGTTTATTATATGGGTAGGTTCCCGAGTGGCCAAAGGGAGCAGACTGTAAATCTGCCGTCGCAGACTTCGGTGGTTCGAATCCACCCCTGCCCATCATCATATTTGCGGGAATGGCGGAATTGGCAGACGCGCTAGATTCAGGTTCTAGTGAGCAATGCGCTCATGCAGGTTCAAGTCCTGTTTCCCGCATCGACCACCGAGTGATCGGTGGTTTTTTGTTGCAGAAACATTGCAGATTTACGCAAAAATTACTTGGCTTTCATCACTATGCCCCGAAATGGTGATATAATGCGCCTGCAATTATATGGAAGGAAGGTACTATCCCATGAAGAAAATCGTAGCTCTTCTCCTGTCCCTCGTTCTTGTTTTCTCCTGCTGCGCAATGGCAGAAGACAACACCATCGCCATTCAGATCGGCACCTCCGGTCTGGAGTTCTTTGCCCCCGACACCTACGTTGCCGGTGACATCACCGCTGAAGACACTGACGAAAGCCAGGTCGGTTATTATGCCAGCGAAGCCAGCCTCGTAGACTTTGACCTGTATCAGTGGGCAAAGGCTGAGGGCGAGACCCTGGCCGACGTTGCCGCTGCCGAGGCCGCTGAGTTCGGCGCTGAGGCTGCTGCCGTTACCTGCAACGACGTTCCCGCTTACTTCTACGCTGCCGAAGAAGAGAGCGAAGGCGTGACCTACGCCACCAACACCTATATGTTCGAGAACGGCGACTACTTCGCAGAGATCGTCTTCTGGATGGACGGCGAAGGCGCTGAGGAGACCGTGCAGTGCATGCTCGACACCATGAGCATCGTTGCTGAGGCCACCATCGATGAGGGCGGCAAGGACATCCAGCTGGGCACCACCGCATTCGTTATCTCCCTGCCTTATGAGTACGTTCTGGGCGAGATCACCGGCGAAGACACCGATGAGAGCCAGGTCGCTTACTACTACACCGACGAGTGCCTCGTAGACTTCGATGTCTATCAGTGGGCAAAGGCTGAGGGCGAGACCCTGGCTGATGTCGCCGCTGCCGAGGCCACTGAGTACGAGTCCGCAGCCGAAGAGCTGACCGTTGGCGAGTTCACCGTCTACACCTACGAAGCCACCGAAGAGAACGAAGGCACCGAGTATACCACTCTGACCATGATGGCAGAGGACGGCGACCAGTTCGTTGAGGTCGTGTTCTGGCTGGACGGCGAGGGCGCAGAGCAGATCGTTGCCGATGCGATCCAGAGCCTCGCAAAGTAATAAGGACACTAAAAAAGGAGCTGCTTCCCTGTGAAGCGGCTTCTTTTTTTAGTGAGGAGTGAGGCGTAGGGCAGCGCAGCCACCAATAGTCTTCAATGGGAAATAACAAAAACGAAACGATAAATGAACACAGAGATACTTGTTTTTTTTTTTTTTTTTTTTGGATAAAATATGTCCAAAATTTTTAAGTGGAGGGATGCAACTATGTCGGTATTCACGTTGATACTCATTCTGGTTCTTGTCGTTGTTGAGTGGATCGCCATAGCGGGATACAACAAGTTCCGTGGCCGTCTGGACGGAAAGATGGGAGTCCCCGGTGCTTTTGCATGTTTTGTCTGTGTCTTTATCCTTGTGGAATT
>JAZLHZ010000009.1:0-21509 GCA_045617085.1 Clostridia bacterium | reverse complement strand
TGCCGGAGTATATTCCCCAGGAGCCCGGCGAGGGCGTAGATCGGATTTTGGCCAAGGCCAAAAAACTGCCGGACGGACTTGGTGCTCCCGGACAAGCTCTTATCTCAACTGGGACTGGGATGCAGTGGGGCAATGTTTCTTCATCAACTGGCGGTTCTGGCGGCGGAAACGGAAATTCTGGTTTGGACGGATTCAGCCCGACAATCTCTGTTTCTGCCATCACCGGCGGCAACCGAGTGACCATCACGGACAAAAACGGAGAGCAATCCTTCGACGTCATGGACGGATTGGATGGGCTGGACTGGGAAGAAGAACCGCCCAAAGTGAAGTTAGTTGAAAAAAGCGACCTGGATTTGGTCAGCGACAAAGTGCAGCAGATCAAACAGACTGCTGACCGCTTGCCGGCGTTTGAATTCGAAGAAGCACCAAAAGAGGTGGCATTACCAGAAATCGAAGATGTTGAGCAGATCGTAGAAAACCATATTTCTACCATCTGCATAACACAGCAGGAACTGGAAGAATTTTTATCGGAATCAGAATCAGAATGAGGTGTTTTTGTGGTTAAAGGTTTTTTCCCACTTGCAAAATTTAATAACATGCCGGTTTTGGGGATGAAAATATCTGATGGCGGTCAGATCAAGCTCCCGATTTCCGACGCTGGGAAAAATACACGTCCCATCATCAGCTTTACCGACGATGATTGCCGGTTGGCCACCTACGAGAAGCTGTTTCCTGTGCTGAAAAACAACGGGATTGTTTCGACGTTGGCTGTCCCTCCTGCCGCCATTGGGCGGGATGGGTATCTGTCGCTCACCCAGCTGAAAGAAATGGTAGACTATGGCTGTCCCATTTCCTCCCATTCTTGGAATGAAAACGGTGTTACCGAATTTTCCAGCTCCACAGCGTTGGAAGAAAACATCAACAAGTGCAAAAATCAGTTCTCTGAATGGGGATTCCAATGCGACGAGTACGCATACCCGAACGGTCTGATTCGGTATGACTACATTCCCACGATAAAAAATTATTTTTCGTGTGGCTATGTCGTTGACCGTGGTATCAATCAGCCGCCTGTGGAGCAGTTTTTACTCCGACGCAATGAGATTTTCCCCACCAACGGTTCCTTCGATGTGGAAAAGGCCAAAGCGCTGGTGGATCAACTGGCCGAAGACGGCGGATGGTTGGTTTTCATGACCCACGCATGGTATAGCACGTTCAGCGCCGATGATCTGGCAAGCCTGATTGACTACATCAAAGGGCAGAATATTGAAATTGTCAGCACAACCGAAGCAATTAAGCGGTTCGGGAACATCATGGAGGTCGGCGTTTGCAACAAGCCGGAAACCGATGCAACAAACTCTTATTTCGCCGTTGGTGCGGACGGTTCCGTCATTGCCACAAATATGCGTATGATTTCCAATCATTCGAGTGTATCTCTGGAAATGGAAACAGCAAAACTGATTGGAACCAATGGCACGGTGATAAACGCAAATACGGGCGACGCTCGTTACATGGTTTCAAAAGCGGTTCCCATCAGTGGCCATTCGAAAATTTATGTCTGCGGATGGGCAAGCGACAAAAACGGAATTGTCAGATTTGAAACCGAAAGCGGCGCAAAAGTGAGAGTTTTGTTCTCTACCGGAACCTACGCAGAAGGTGGAACGTTGTACCACTGGCAAGAGGTGGATGTGCCCACCGGTGCAACACACGTCCGAATTGCTGGTTACAATGCTTCGGCACTCTCTGGACATCCCGTTTCTGCTCCGGCCATGCGGTTTGAGGCGGAGGTCTTGGACGTAAACGAGCACATTCAGGCAATTTTACAGAAAAACAACGAGTTACAGGCGCAGCTCGTTTCCTTACAGCAAAAAAGTGATGAGCTGGAAGGAAAAATGGTCTCCATTCAACAGACTATTCAACAGACTATCGCAGCTCTTGCCGAACGAGTTTCTGCACTGGAACAGTCTGGAGGCGGCTCCGGTGGTGGAGCCGGCGGTGGTGGCTCTGATTCTGGAGGTGGAACTGGTGGCGGAAACGATTCTGGCGGAGATGCCGGAGGAGGTTCCACCAGCGAAGAAGTGACACTGGAATTGATGGAAGGAAAAGTCATCGGTTCAACTGGACAAGTACTTTCTACCGCCGATCAGAAATATGTTGTATCACAGCCGGTGAGCGTTCGGGGGCATAGTAGCATCCAGATTCGGGCATGGTCTTACAGTGACAGCGGATGGTGCGTTTATCGCTGGAACGATTCCAACGGTTACAAGCTGTCTTATGTTCCGGCGACAAAAACTTATGCCGAAGGTGGAAATCTGTATGACTGGCAGACGATTACCGTCCCTTCTGGCGCTGTTTCGATTCAGCTTGCAGGTGTTTTGTATGAGAGTTTGTCAGGATTCCGCACGGTTGCGCCCGGACTGAGGCTGTTATAACCGCTCAAGAAGGAGGAATACTATGATTGATGCGTATTTTCCTGTTGCCAAGCACAAAGATACCCCTATTGCCGGAATTGGCGCTCCCGGAAAGGATGGTTTTAGCCCCGCTGTGTCCGTCTCTGCTATCACAGGGGGACACAGGGTGACTATCACGGACAAAACCGGCGAGCACTCGTTTGATGTGATGGACGGCATCGGCGGTGGCTCCGGTGGTGGAGCCGGAACGCCTGGTGTGGACGGCTTTAGCCCTACCGTTTCCATTTCTTCTATCACCGGCGGCCATCGAATCACCATCACGGACAAAAACGGCGCTCATTCCTTTGACGTGATGGACGGTAAGGACGGAGCCGCTGGTTCCGGTGGTGTTACCATAGACCCGACCCTGACCGAACTGGAATTTTTGACCCCGGATGACCTCGGTGATATCTCAGAGGGAAAAACGCCGGTGAAAGGCGTGGATTATTTCACGGATTCCGACAAAGCGGAGTTTATGCAGTCTGTTTTGGCGGCGCTGCCAACCTGGAATGGGGGGGCGTTTTAAATGGCTGACAAGAAAGTGGTAGACAGCGACGCTCTGAACAGTGGGCTCACTTCGGTGGCCAACGCCATCCGAGGAAAGACCGGTGGAACCGCTGCGCTGTCGTTTCCAGAGGGCATGGTGAGCGCCATTCAGGGCATCACCGCCGGCGGAGGCTCAGGCGGGAGCACTCCGCAGCGTGCTACCGGTTCGTTTACGACCGATGATGCTGGTGAAGCAAATGTATCTCTTCCGTGGGTGCCGGACTTTATGTTCATCGAGACCGGAATTGATAATGAAACAGAGCCAGGCTATGAATACCGTATAATGGCGGGAGCTGATTTTTCAGGAGGCGATTTTGTAGACTCTGCCTCTTGGCGTTTTGCGGATGGAGGGTGGAAGTCTGTTGATTTCATCTTCACCCGCAACGGAGCCACTATATATTTATCTGTAGGATTTGGCTCCGAATCTGGCGGATACAACCCAAGCGCTGGTGACACTTACAATTACACCGCAATCAAGTTATAAAGGAGGTTCCATTATGCCAAGAAAAATCATTACCGCCGGTTTGAAACTGGGAGATCAGACCGTGCTGGGATTTCAAGGCCCTCCCGGTAAGGATGGAGCGCAGGGCCCCACCGGTAAGACCGGAGCACAGGGCCCGCAGGGGCCGGCAGGCAACACGCCCAGCTTCTCCATTGGTACGGTGTCCACACTTCCCGCCGGAAGCAGCGCAACCGCTTCTATCACTGGAAGCTCATCCAATCCTGTGCTCAATTTGGGCATTCCCCGTGGCGCAACGGGTGCTTCCGGCTCCGGTGGCTCTGGAAGCTCTGGCTCCGGCAGTTATGTCACCGTGGAGGATTTCGGCGCTGTGGGTGACGGCGTGACCGACGACACCGCCGCCTTTACTGCTGCTTTGGCTTATGGCGGCGTGGTGGTTTGCACGAAGGATGCGTATTATTTCGCCGGAACTGTGAAAGTGCCCGGAACCTGGAATAACATTGTGCTGGACTTGAACGGTGCGCTCCTGATTAACTTCCACTTAGCATACAACCTGAACAGCGCTGGAAACGACTGGGATCAGCAGTATATGCAGAGTCTGTTCATCATCAAAAACGGCAGTATGGGCGGCTCGGACTGGAACAACGCCGCCAAAAACTGGCAGACTCCGCTCATCAAGGCAGGCGGTCCGATGAAACTGGTTGACCTTACCATCCAGAACGCTCCGTACCTGATGGCCATTGCAGATGAGTACATCGACCAGATGGAGTTCACCAGAGTTTGCCAGACATCAAACGCTTCTCTGTTTTCCGGCAAGCTGACTTTGGACGGCATCAACTACATCGAACGAAGCACGGGCACTATCAAGCGGATTTCAGATGCTCCCGTCTCCCTTGCGGGTGACGCATGGGTTTTTACCGCCTGCAACGAGTGGCGCTTTGAAGGCAACTCGAACTACAAACTTGTTCGCACTTGCCGCAACAATGCGGCAACCTTTATCAACTGTATTCAGTCTTCCGTTGAGGTTGGCCTCTACAGCAAGGCGGTGTTCATCGGCTGCCATTGGGAAGAGTCATATACCATGCCAACCGTCAGCAATCAGAAGCTGTACCTGGGCTCCGCAACCTTCATTGGCTGTTACTTCTGGGGAGAGTGCATTCTGTTGAACTATCCCAATGTGACCTATTTGGACTGTTTTGTCCGGCAGACCTATGACAATCTCTCCACTGCCCCTCTTGCCTACACTTCTGGCAATGTGGATTGGGACGATTTGGAGTGCAAGCTCATCAATCTAGGAGTCGGCGGCGGTCGCATCGTGGACACAGAGGAGCTCAAGCGCATAAGATACACGCCTAAGCGTACCTATAACTCCCTGTCCTCTTCCCGCACCTCACTCTCTTCTTCTGGTGCGTCGGTTTCATCTGGAGCGTGGGGCGGCTCCTTCTCCGCAACGGGTAATTATAGCTACAAGGTGTATCTGCTGGCCACCAGCTACACCAATCTTGCGGTGGACAGCGCAACAAAAAGCGCTTCCATCTCCAACAAGGCCAGCTCTGTGGCACTGTTCGATATCATGAACGCCCCCGGCGGCTATGGCGTGTTGGTGTATCGCACCTCCCCCAATGGAACCATTCACAGGGCGTTGGGCTGGACAGACCCGCTGCAAATGGAAAACATCAACCGTTCAGCACAGATGAGGATGGTGGACTATGGCGGATTCGCAGAATTGCAGTGCGGCCCCGATGGTTCCGCTGGTGATATGACCACCGCCCTACCTTGGGTTCAGGTTTCCAGCGCCCCCAGCTTGACCGTCAACAGCAAGCTCTACGAGGCAGGCGGCGTGCTTGTGACCACAGACAACAGTGCGGTTTCTGTTTCGGGTGCTGTGCAGGTGAGATGATGGATAGTTCAATTTTCTGCAACCGCCTGGAAATGGCCGGCTCTGCTGCTAGATTTGTCTATGGCATGACCTACAATTTGCAGGCCGTCCACAAGGAAGCCAGGATGGTGGTTTCGCTAGAAACCTTGGAACGCTATCAGCGGATCAGCTGTGGGCGTGCTGCATCCATCGTGCTGCAATTGGCGGGTGTTCTACCAGTTGGCAAAACCATCAGCCACACCAAGCCGGACGGAGAGCGTGGAAAAACAAAAAATATGCCGGAGTCAGCCATTTCCGGTCTGGAGAACCTAATCCCCGGAACATACAAGATTGTTAGGGCTGGAAAACGATTCTGCGAACTGAACGACCACCACAAACAGGCCGGTATGGTGTATATCCAAGACTCCAATGTCTGCGTAAGCGCCGGAGACGGGACCATTTTCAGCTGCAATCAAGCGGGAAAGCGATACGGAGAAGGGGGCGCACCGGTTTTGAGAATCAGTGGTTATCCATTCTCTTCCAAAATACTTTACATTATCTGCCCAATTTGAACCAAGCGAGGATTTATAAGTGGAAACAAAGGATAAACTAGTTACTGCCGAATCACTGCGTCTTGTCCACAACACCATCCAAAAAGGCGTATCAGACATCGAAAAGACCGTATCCGACGTAAAGAAGGATGTATCCGAACACGACAGAAAGCTTGATGAATTTCGAAAACTTTCTAACCTCATCGGCCTCTGGCATGGGAAATGGAGCGCAGTTGAACGTGTCATTGCGGGTGGCTCTGCCCCCGAATGCTACCCCGTTGGAGAATGTGTTGACATTCCGTGGTGCAGGATTGCGTCCTCTGGAAGCGCAACCATGTATACGCCAACGCACAATGTTGTTCACCACGGAGAGGTGATATACTCTTTAAATGGTGGTACGACCGAAATTGGAACAAAAGGTATGTACCTAGAATGGGATATGACAATCCCTGACGCTATCGCTTTTTGCCCGGCTCAGGCCCTACAATGTTTTGACGGAACCGGCGGGGCTCCAGATGGTCTCCCTGCTGGCAAGTACGCAGTTTTCTGTACCGATTGCAGCTGGAGCAAAGCTGCCCCGGTGTATAAAAAGAAGTATTTAGTGTTCACGTTGACAAAGCCAATCCCAAGCGGAGGCGTTATTTTGGGAAGCGGAATTTCTGATTCCGCAAGCGGATGGAAATTTGTAACGTACAACACACACCTAAACACGAAAACCGCTATCGAAACAGCTGCCATCACCCCGTCAGAAACGTTGCCAAACGATGCTACCTATCTCGGCGGCACATGGGGTGATGAAACTGAATACGGAAAGCTGAACCATATTGAGTGCGTAGCGTATGGGGACAACACATGGGAAGCATCAGATCTCCGGCAGTGGCTTAACTCGGACAGCGCTAACTGGTGGAGCAAAAAGGGCAGATATAACATACAGCCTTCCGTTGCTACTACTATGCAAGGATTTCTGTGCGGGTATCCAAAAGAGTTCAAAAGCCACCTAAAACCCATCAAACTCCAAACTTTTTCCAACACCGTCAAGGGAAATTTTGGTATTGTAACCACATATGACAAAGTTTTCCTTCGTAGCAACTCGCAAGCTAATATCACAACAGAGGATGTATTGCAATATGAGGCGCCATATACCGAAGGAGAACCGTGGGAGTATTACCAAAAAATGGCAGATGGGCAATCTGGCCTTGACGAGCACGGAAGGTTTAAGATGTTTTCGACGTATCCGGTATTGATTTCGCACTCAATCAATGCTCCGACCGTTGCGACGGCCGTTTTTGGGCGGTCGGCTCGTCGGTCGTTTGCGTACCTCGTGCTCTACGTGAATACGTCTGGCTCCTGCACCAGCGCCAGTGCGAGCTACGGTAGTCGCTGCCGCCCCGCTTGCGTAATCTGTGGCGCATCCCCGGACGCCACGCAGTCCGGGGGGCGGTGAGTAAAAAATTCAAAAAAATAGGAGAATAAAATGGACTACAAGATTCTAATCATCACGTTTCTTGCAATCGTCCTTGACTTTTTCACTGGTATTATCAAGGCCTTTGCGTCCAAAACATTCACTTCTTCGAAGATGCTGCAAGGATTTTTCCACAAAATGGCGCTTGTTTTGTGCGTTGCCCTGAGTATACTTCTTGACTACGCCCAGAGCGTGGTGGACCTGGGAATCTCCGTCCCGGTAACAATTGGCGCTTGCTCCTGGATCATCCTGATGGAAGCCGCCTCGGTGGTGGAAAACGCAAGTATCATCAACCCGGAGATTGTGCCGGAGAATCTGCGGAAGCTTTTGGGGATTCACACAGACGCAGCTGAGGAGCAGAGAAAATGAGTGAGAAAATCAAATCGCTGCTGATCGCACTGGTGAAGCGCTATGAAGGGTTGAGCCTTGTAGCCTACCAAGATTGTGTGGGCGTATGGACAATTGGTTGGGGGCACACCGGCAAAGTCAACGGCAAGCCGATCCAAAAAGAGATGACAATCACCCAGGCGGAAGCAGAAAAGCTTTTGGAGGCCGATCTCGCCGCTGCGTGGTCGGCAGTGCAGAGCTGCCCGCAGTTTGGAGCGCTGAACGATTGCCAAAAAGCCGCACTGTGCAGCTTTGAGTTCAATCTCGGTAAATTATGGCAAATTTGCTACATTTGGCAAAATGGCAGCAAGGCCAGAGCTCGAACGGTGGCGGAAATCGAAAAGGCAATTCCGCTTTATTCTAACGCAGGAGGCAAATTCAACCAAGGTTTGCACGAAAGGCGGATTGCGGAGCAAAAGCTATTTTCCGGCGTGAAGCCCCAGGCGACCAGCACAGCCAATTTGCCAACCATCAGCAGCGGCAACAAGGGTGATGCTGTCAGAGCCTTACAACTCCTTCTGGGCGGCCTGGCCGTTGATGGCGTTTTTGGCCAGAAAACGCAGGATGCCGTCCAGAAGTTCCAGAGCTCCCACGGCCTGGCCGTTGATGGAATCGTCGGCCAAAAAACATGGGCAAAAATTATCAACGAGAGGGAGCACAAATGATAGCACGAGTTGAGTCCTATTTCCAGAGCTTGGTCTCGCCCGCCCTGCTGAAATACTTCCGGGAGCGCATTGGCCCGGATGGGCCATACCTTGCCATGTTTGATGATCTGCGCAGCTGTTCCGGCGACACGCAGCTGCACGCCGACAACCTTGGAATGGCCAAACGGGCATACAGCGACGCATTTGCAAGACTCGGCCCCTTCTGCATCAATTTGCTCATTGATCTGGCGGAGGATGGCATCAAGTACCGTGCCTTGATGAAAAAACACGACTAAACGAAAAACCACCGTCTCTTTTTGGGGGGACGGTGGTTTAAATTTTTCCGCACAAATCCCGCATCAATCCCGTTTTGTTCCCGCCCCCATCCCGGGTGCGTTTTTTTATACAATTACGCCATCAAAAACAAACACAAGGGGTGATGCTGATGGGATGGGTACGGTTTAACCCAAACCCTCTGGGACGTGATACTGGCGACTGTGTTGTGCGGGCTATTGCAAAAGTCACTGATTCCAGTTGGGATGCCGCATTTATGGCGCTGACTACTACGGCGCTACAGATTGCAGATATGCCATCCAAAAACACCACATGGGGCGAGCATCTGCGCAGGATGGGCTACCAGCAGTCGCCCGTTTTTAACGGTCCGTGTTATACCGTAGCCGATTTCTGCCGAGACAATCCTACAGGCCGATTTGTGCTTGCAATAGACGGCCACGTTGTTTCTGTTGTAGACGGAAATTGGTTTGATACGTTCAATTCGGCTGGAATGATTCCACTTTACGCCTGGAAATGCCCAGAATGTAACAGAAATAAGGAGGACAAGTAATGGGATACCGAATCAATCAGCAAACCGGCCAATGGGAGTGGATAGCAGACTACTATGGGCAGATGCCGCCCCCTCAGCCTCAGCCCCAGCCGCCCGCCCAGGCCGCCCAGCAGGAGGAAAAGCTTTTGCTCGTGGCGGACGAGATGGAGGCCAGGGCACAGCGCATCCCCTATGGCTCCGCTCTGATGATGATGGATAGGGGCAAGGATGTTTTTTACATCAAAAAGGTTGATTCCGCCGGAAACGCAGATTTTCGAGCCTACAACCTTGTGGAGGTTCCGCAGCCTGCGCCAGCAGATTTTGCCACCCGTGCCGAGCTCAACCAGTTGACAGCCACAATCAATCAGCTTGCGGGAACAGTCAATCAGTTGGCGGGGATGATTCAACCGCCCGTAACGGAAGGAGCAACAAAAAATGAGCAAAATCCTTGATTTTGTCCGTGGCGGAGCAGATCGCCAGCAACCGCAAAGCAACCCGCAACAAGCTGACCCTGGTGCCGCTGTAAATCAGTTTACCGCCCAGTACGGATGCCGCCCAAGTGAATACCTCCATGGGCTTGTATCATCCGGTAGAATCCCAAAAGCGCAGTATGACCAGATGATTCCGCAGGCACGGGCACAGGTCAGCAGATTCTTTCGTTTTTAACCTACTGTTTGTAAATCTGGCCAGATTTTACATAAAAAAATTTATACATCCCCAAAAGGAGTGAAAAAACATGAGTTGGGAGAATATTTCTCCTGCCGACATTGCGGCAGTAAACGGCAACGGAAACAACCGCAACGGCTTTTTCGAAGATATTGTTGCTTTGGCAGCCCTTGGCATGTTGGGCTTCGGCGGCGGCTGGGGCAACAACTGGGGCGGAATGGGTGGCATGATGATGCCTTGGATGTTCGCCCCCGGTATGTGGGGCATGGGAAACGCAGGTAGCAACTGCGCCACCGCTGCTGACATCCAGCGAAGCTTTGATACCCAGACCCTGATTAACAAGGCAAACGGCCTGGAAAATGGCATTTGCTCTCTTGGATACGATCAGCTCGCCCAGATGAACGGCATCAATGCCAACGTCTCTGGCGTTGGCGCTGGCGTTCAGGCCGCATTGGTTCAGCAAGGCTACGAAAATCGCCTCGGCCAAAATGATATCCGCCAGCAGATTGCCGATTGCTGCTGCACTACCCAGCAGAACATCAAGGATGGCATCACCCAGGGTGTCATGAATACCAACGCCCTCCAGCAGCAGATTCAGTCTTGCTGCTGCGACGCAGAGAAAACGGCTATGCAGGCCCGTTATGACGCCCAGACCTACAACTGCAACACGCTCCAGGCAATTGATCGCCTTGGAGACCGAATCATTGGCCACATGGAAGCTGGTGAGAAGCAGGCGCTCCGAGACGAAGTTCAGGCGCTGCGCCTGGCGGCTTCCCAGTCCCGTCAGGATGCACTTATCACCGCATCCGCAAATCGCATCATTGATCGTCTGTCTCCTCCCGATCCTGTCCCTTCTTTTACTGTCCCCAATCCCATCACTGGCCGCTATGGCATTGGCAACTGGGGCGGCTGCCCTCAGCTCGGATAAGCCAGGAGGGGTGATACAATGGCAAAGTTTACGGCGACTACGCCCCAGACGCTTGCTGCGGTAGGCGATGCTGTGGTATGGCAGCACCACGATATTCCGGGCTGTTACGCAATTTTCAACCGGCCCGGTACGGCAAAAGTAGAGTTGGCCGGTGGCACCCATCGTCATCCCGTCCGCTATCCCATTAGCGCCCACCTGAATGTAACTGGCGTGTCTGGTGCTATATCCCTGGGTATCTATCAGGACGGCGAAGAGCTGCCCACGTCCAGGATGAATGTGGTTGCGGCAAATGCGGCCAGCGTGCTATCTGTTGATTCCACAACCACGATCAGCGCCGAGTGCTGCTGCTCCGGCATCTCCGTCAAGACGCTGACTGCCGGTGTAAACATCCTTAGTGCAGAGATCAACATTGCACCTCCCAGTGCGGCGAAAGGAGGAATCTAAATGGACAGCACCATGATGAAAATCAAGGAGCAATGCGAAACCGAGCTGATCCAGTATGCAAACAAGGCCGGATGGTCTGCGTCTATGGCCGAAACCGTCTGCAACCTGGTTACTGCTATCGAGAAAATCTGCAAAATGGAGCAGATGGAGCGGACGAAGATGCCGATGGTTTCCGGCGACGGCTACTCCGGCGCTGGCACATGGATTGCCCGTGGCGACTACGGCCCCAGTATGCAGCAGCCCATGTCCCGGGGTATGTTTGGCGGCGGCTACTCCGGCGACGGATCCAGCTACAGACCCACCGAGTATAGCAACGCACCCAGCGGCACCCACTGGGTGGACGGGCACTACTCCCGTGATGGATCCAAAGATGCGCTGATCCGCCAGCTGGACGAGCAAATCCAGATGGCCCGTGATCCGCAGGAGCGGGAGCGGTTGATGCAGGCAAAACAGGCACTGATGCACTGATATAGCAACAAAAAAAAGATCCATCTCGGCAAGTGCTGAGATGGATTTTTTGTATTGCATATCTGCAACATAAATTCATAAAAAACTGTTTTTTTTACTCCTCCACATACTCCAACAGATCGCCGGGCTGACAGTGGAGAAGTTGGCACACAACGCCAATACTTGGGGCAGATACCATCTCTCCCATGCGGAACTTTTGCAAGGTTGACTCGGACAGAATCTTCTCTTTCCTGATGCGGTTGGTGTTGTATCCCGCATCTTTTAGGGCAGCGATAATGTTGATTTTGTATTGCACACCCATTTCGATATCTCCTGTTACTATATATTTGCCTCGGAATTGTGGCAGCCAGCTACGAGCCGAGACATCTCGTTGCCTAAGCTGTTAGAATAGGAAGGTAATGGCCTGACACATATCTCCAAGGATTTCAACGTCCGTTCAAAAGTCAGTCAGCCATCCTCCTGTTCGCAGCGTTCGATTTTTGCAGGTAGAGCTTCGTGTTCGTGTCACCAAACAGATAGAATCGGCAATGGGTAGAATGGCTTTGTCCATTGCAAATTCTTTTCAGGAGTGATAAACATGAACGCAGCAGGTATTGATGTTTCCAGCAGAAAGAGCACAGTAGCCGTCCTTCGTCCGTTTGGCGAGGTCGTAAAGCTCCCCTTCGACGTGCGCCACAGCGCCGAAGAGCTGGCAGCTCTGGCAGAGCAGCTCAAATCCATCGAAGGTGAAACACGGGTGGTCATGGAACACACTGGGCGCTACTATGAGGGCATCGCCAAGGTTCTCCACGAAGCCGGACTCTTCGTTTCAGCAGTCAACCCGTTGCTCATCAAGGAGTACGGCAACAACTCTCTGCGCAAGGTCAAGACCGATCAAGCGGATGCAATGAAGATTGCCAAATACGCCCTTGACAATTGGACCGATTTGCGGGACTATACCCCTATGGATACCATTCGATACGATCTGAAAACTCTGAATCGTCAGTTTCAGTTGGCCTCCAAGCAGAGAACTGCTACCGCAAACAACCTCATCGCACTTCAGGAGCAGTCTTTTCCTGGCATTCGCAAGCTCTTTGACAGCCCTGTACGCAGCGACGGCACGCAGAAGTGGGTGGATTTCACTCATGACTTCTGGCATGTCGATTGCGTCCGCAACGGCAGCCTAAACGCTTTTACTGAGCGTTACCGCAAGTGGTGCAAGCGAAAACACTACCAATTCAGCACGGAAAGGGCCGCCGAAGTGTACGCTTTGGCGAAGTCTGCAGTTGTGCTGGTGCAGAAGACCTCCGTCACGAAAACTCTCGTTCAGGAAGCTGCTAACCAGCTCACAGCAATCTCACGCAGCGTGGAAACTTACCGCAGCGAAATGAACAAGCTGGCTTCTCAGCTCCCGGAATACCCTGTCGTCATGGGAATGTACGGTGTAGGGGAATCCCTTGGACCGCAGCTCATGGCAGAGATTGGCGATGTGCGCCGCTTTGCACGTAAGCAGTCGCTTGTTGCCTTTGCAGGGATTGACCCAGCACCAAACGAATCGGGTGACTACTGTTCTCGCAGCAATAAGACCACGAAGCGTGGCTCTCCGTATCTGCGCAAAACGCTGTTCAACATCATGACAGTACATCTACAGCGTGCTCCAGCAGACGAGCCGGTCTTCCAGTTCCTGGACAAGAAGCGTGCCGAGGGGAAACCATACTACGTTTACATGACAGCCGCCGGAAACAAGTTTCTGCGCCGTTACTACGGAAAGGTAATGGCCTACTTCGCAACACTGGATGATCTGCCGCCTGTAGATATGGATTCCGCAGGCTTGCAGCATGCGGAGTAACTAAATGTAATCTGACCTCTCAGGTCGGCGCTTTTGGCGGCGGCCTTTTTGTGCTGCTCTTTTTCTCTACCTACTGCCTGCAATATTTTCTTTCGTCAAGTCCTATTTGGAGCTTGACTTTTTATTTGCAGGCTTTTGTATTTATTTCCTCCATTATTTTACCACCATATTTCACGATATTCAATGTAAATTTTTTGTTCTATGTTGACATTACGCTCCGAAGGGTGTAGTATATACATAAAGAACCCCCCACGCCGACAGCTACCAACTTTCCAGCGTGGGGGTAGCCAGTCACCAAACAAAGGGGACGGGATAGGGATATTTTACCCCTATTTTGTCCCCACGTCAAGCCCATGTAAGGGCGGAAAGGACAAAATAGGAATTTTTTATGAAAACTGAATACTTAGGGACGCTTTTTAGTGCCGTTGCCGTGCTGCTGATCGTGGCAGTGTGGACGCTGTACATCATGATTCAGCGAAACCGAACGAAAGCACCGGACGCACCGCCGGAGTATTACCAGCGGGATTTGTTCGCCGTGTATGGCGGCCTGATTGTGGCTGTGTGCGCCATGTTGGGGGTATGATGATATGCGAGCGGCCAACGCAGATGTATTCCTGTTCCTGCTGCTGTTCCTGACCATATCGCAGTGGGTAATATACGCCAAAGTCAGATCGTGGTGGAAGCGGTGGAGAAGCCGGGAGCCGGAGCCTAAACAGGGAAAGCCGGTTGACCGTGTTTTGTGGCATTTCATCAGTGACCATGACACACCGTGGGACGCTGGTACAAGCTGGGAACGCTGTGGACGTGGTTACATTGTCGCCCTACAGCGTCAAGGGCTGGGAGAGCTTTTAAACGAGCGTGCTGTGAGCGACTACAAGGCGGCGTACACGCTCGGTTATACCGTCCGGGAGGAAGAGGACAGGAAAGAGATAGAAGCGCTCTCAAAGCGTCTGGAGCGCCGAGAGAGCGCTTCTGATAGACTCAGGGCAGAAGTCGAAGAACTGCGTGAGAAACTGGCACAGCGTCCCGCAGCAGCTCCAACACAGCAGCGTAAGCCGTCCCCCACTGACCCGCTGAGTGAAGCGTTGCATGAGTGGGGAGGATGTACAGACAATCTGGAAACCATCATGCAGCGGAAAGGCTGGCAACGTGTACCTGCTGAATCTGCTCTAGCTGTGGCAATGGCTGCACCTGTTGCCGTTGAGATCGCAGAGGACAGCACCCAGAGCGAGGAGGAAGTCACCCAGCCCTCCACCCAATATGCTGACCTCAAGCCGGAGGAGAGAACCGCCGAAATGGTGAGGCTCAAGGATGAGGGCAAAAGCTACCGAGAAATAGCACAGCTTTTCGGCGTTTCTGAGGGCAGCGCAAAGGGAGCAATCAGCAGAGGGCGCAAGGCAAAAAACAACATTGTCCCCATGTTCGAGGGTGTTCAAGAGGGTGTTCGGGCTGTTCCGTGAACTGTTCAAGGGGTGTTCGGGAAGTGTTCGCCAGATGTTCAAGAGCTGTTCGTAACCCCGTAGAACCCCCTGCAACCCCCTATAAACGCCGTTTCTACTGTCCGAGAACATAGGATAGCCCCACCACAACCGAGCGGAGAGGGGAAGGGTGGACTTAGCCCTTGATTAGTCACAAACATCACAAACAAAAGTTTGCTTTTGCACCGAGAGGATATACAGAGCGACTAAATTATGACTATTTGGGGGCGCTTTTTTGCTGGTATTTCAGCAGAAAAAGCGCCCCTGATTGTATGATAGTTGAAATATTTGACCATGTAAAGAGTATGCCGAGAAAATCAACAAAAAATCAAAATAAGTATTGACACTTCCGACATTATGTGCTATCTTAGTGTCGAAAAACACAACACCATAAAATTCTTCGGAGGCAACAACTTGGAAATAAAGAAAATCCGACAAAAAATTCATATTTCTCAGACCGAACTTGCCGAGAAACTCAATATCCCTCGCTCGACGTTGGCAGCATGGGAAGTTCAAAAGGCTGAGCCCCGTGCTAAGATGATTCCCTACATTGCAGACGCCCTTGGGTGCAGTATAGATAGCCTATATGGAATTGAACGGGATGAAAGTGCCGGAACGCTGAACCGCACCACACTGAACTATATCCGTCAGGTTCTGACCGAGAGGATAGAACAAGACGCCATAGACATTGAACAGCTGAAAAGCGATCTTATGGCAGCGTCGCCGGAGGAAGCAACCAGGATTCGGAACACCATCGAAGATCTGACGCTTGATATGACGGAGGCGGAGCGCCACTTGTTCCACGTCATCGACTGCGCTAAAGGAGGTGAAGAAGAATGACCAAAAAGAAGTTGAATCCAGATTGCTGCATTAAATATGCACAGGATGAAGAAGGCAGTATCGTGGACATCGTTTCCAACGGAAACGAGCATGAAGCCGTCGCAATGGCAATTCATTTTTTGGGGAAGCAGTGCAGGCTTGAGCGACTTGACCTCTTTGAGTGCCTAGCTGCATTGACGGCCTGCGCCAACCTTAAAAAAGAAGGGAGGGCAGATGATGCGGATCATCACGCCGACAGAGCTGAAGCTCCGAGCGGAGCTGACGCAGAAGATTGATTGCTCCAAGCCGTCTGTGTATGACAAGGACGGAAACCCAGTGCGGCGGGTGCGCTTGCTATGCGCAGCTGTACACGTTGCACCGGGGGAGATTGTCTACCCAGACGGCGACGAAAAGCCGTACTGGAATTACGGACAATGCCCCCGCAGTCTATGGCGGATGGTGACAGAGGACAAAAGAACCATCGGCTTCCGATGGCAAAAGGATGTACCGGATGTTTTGCCATGGTGCAAGGATGCTTTGCCGTGGCAAACATAAAAGCCCGGCCGGATGGGCTGAATCCGGCAATCTGCGGCTGTAGTTTAATGGCAGAACCCCAGCCTTCCAAGCTGGTCACGGGGGTTCGATTCCCCTCAGCCGCTCCAGCGCCCTGACGCTGACAAGGGTGCCTACAACTGAATACCTGGTGCGGCAGCATGAACCGCCTGACCGCACCGGGACTTTGTACATTTCTATTCCATTTATGAAAAGGAGGAGCGAACGATGAAAGCGGTGTCGATGCGAGATATCGAACAATATACCGGTGAATTCCTTCCGACGGAAATGGTGGCGGGTTTCATGGGGACAACGGCCCAAAGCCTCCGCCAACAGGCCAGAACCAATGCTCGTGGGCTTGGCTTCCCGGTCAGCATACTGGGATCGTCCATCAAAATCCCACGCCGGGGCTTCCTGTTTTGGGTGCTCCATGGGCACGCCACTGTGGATTAGGGGGTGTAGAGATGACAAAAAAAGAATATCTATCTCTGATTCGTTGTGCTGATGCAAAAATCGAACTGGTTGGAATCCAGCGGAGCATCAACGTGGATCCCAACCTACTGCCAGCAGATCGGACGGAGCTTGAGAAGGCGCTGTCCATCAAAGAACGGTGGATTGCAGAAGAAGAATAGCTCAAAGCCGGTGGAAACCGGAATGATATGCTGCTGGGTGGTTCGATTCCATCCCGCAGCACCAGAGCGGAGCGGACGAACGGATACTGCCGCACCTTGCATTGATTTCCTTTTTTCTGTGTTTTCCTTCTTGCTTTTTATTTATCTCCTGTTGCCCGGTTTCGCCAGGTATCCGCCGGGCACAATGTGCAGCACCACATATCGTGCGACCATGCCGCAACAGGCGGCCTCAACAGAAAACAACAGAAAAATGCAAGAATTGGAGGAATCAGTATGGCAAAGCAAAGTCCAAGCCAGGACCAGGAGCCCAGGCGGAGCTTTTACGCCGTCATCCCAGCGGACGTGCTGTATGATAGCCGTTTGAAGCCGAACGAGAAATTGCTCTATGCGCAGATCACCGGCCTTACCTCGTCTGAGGGTTACTGCTGGGCAACCAATGAGTATCTCGCCAAGCTCTTCACCTGCGGAGGAAAGCAAGTAAACGCAAAAACCGTCAGCGCATGGATTGCGCACCTGAAAGAATGTGGCCATATCAAAACCCAGATTGTGTCCAAAAACGGTGTGGTTATTGGCCGTCACATTTACATCAAGTCGGCGCTTCCGACTATTCCAGATACTGCGGACATTGGTGATTCTCCGTATCCACAAAAAAATGGATACGACTCCATAAAAAGTGGGAATCCGTATCCACAAAAAAATGGAATAGAATATATACACCCTATTACTAATACACCATCTGTCCAGGGGGATGTTTTGTTTGATCGCTTCTGGGCAGCCTGGCCCAGAAAGGACGGAAAAAAACAGGCGCTTGCTGCCTGGAGAAAAGCCCAGATCAAACCGGAGCTTCTGGACAAAATTCTAGCTGCGATTGAGCGGCAGTCCATCGCCCTGCGCTGGACACCAGAGCGGAGGCAGTATATCCCACTTCCGGCAACGTGGATCAACGGAGAGCGCTGGAATGACGAGGTATCAGCCCAGCACAGCCAACAGGAATCCACACAAGCGCCGCAAGCGCCAGCGGAAAGGAGGTTTAGAATCACATGACAAACTACTTTGCGCTATACGAATACAACGCCGAGGCGGAGCAATCCGTCGTTGGGTCCATGCTGATTGATTCCAGTTGCATCGGGAAGGTGTTGTCCGAGGTCAGCCAGGAGGACTTCTCGGACGATGCGCAGCCTGCGTTTCGTGCCATTTCGTCCCTATTCGCCCAGCAGAAAAAAATTGATGTGGTGACGGTAATTGCCGAAGCTGTCCGCTGCGGAGGAGATCGCCAAACACTCCGGGAGTATATCCTGCAAACCGCTGACATCACCCCGACGGCAAGCACCGTAATGGAATACGTTGCCATCTTGAAGGAATCCACCAGGGTGCGGAAAATGCACGCCATCGCCCAAAAAATGATGGCTGCAAAAAGCTCTGATGCTGTGTCCTCTGCCATGGAGGACATTGCCGGAATTCTATCCGGCGGCAAGGACGAGAGGGTGAAAAACTCCAAAGAGCTATCCAGAGAGCTATTCGGGTGGCTGATAGGCGCACCCGAAACACAATTTTTGAAAACCAGCATCCCACAGCTGGATCGGCAGCTTATGCTGGAGCCCGGCATGTACATGGTGATCGGCGGCTTCCCAAGCGATGGCAAAACCATGCTGGCTATGCAAATGGCTTTGGAATTGTCAAAGAAAAAGAAAGTTGGCGTCTTCTCCTACGAGGGAACAACCCTCCAGGCCGTGAGACGGCTTTACTCGGCGATGGGCGGCATCAGCTTTTCGGCCATTCGCCGCAGGAAACTTGCTCCGCAGGACAAGCAAGATTTGGATATTGTCTCCCGGGCATTTGATGCCCTGCACCTGGATATCATCCAGGCAACCGGAATGAAAGCCTCTGACATTCGGGCAATGGCAGCGGCCCGGGGATATGATGTCGTCATCATCGACTATCTCCAGCTAGTGGAGCCGGAGAACTGGAGAGATGACGAGACACGCAGTGTGACAAAAACAAGCAAGACCATCCGGGCAATGACGGTTGACCTTGGTGTGTTGACGATTGCCTTGTCACAGTTCCACCGCCTTGGAAACGGCGTGCGCAGAGCTCCAACCATGTCCGATCTGCGTCAATCCGGCCAGATCGAACAGGATGCAAACGTCATTTTGCTGCTTTCGGAGGCGGGCGTGGAGACGTGGGAGCGGGAGGATGGGTACTCGGATTCTGCTGTGCCTGACTTTGCACGGGCTCGCCTGCTTCAAATTGCCAAAAACCGAGAGGGCGAGAGGGGTGGATGGATGCACATGCTGATGCTTGGCGACCTACAGCGAATGGAGTATTGGGATCCATCCGCTGACATTGCAAAAAAATAATCGCCCTTCGGAAAAGCCAATTCCTCGGGGCGACATCAATGTCCGAATGTGACGGTGGACATTGATATCATACCACGGGGGATTTGATTTTGCAAGGGGCAAAAACGGAAAATCCCCAAAAAGGAGCAACAATGAAAATCTATATAGACGACAGGGGCTGGCGCTACAAAGTGATGCCGGGCATTGGCGGCGAAACATTTAAAGCCAGATACCAAAAGCCAATGAGGGTTGAGGTGGAACCGTGACGGCATTTGAAGATTGGCGCATAGCTTTTGAAGATTGCGGCATAATAGACGGCAAACTATCCGGTAGACGTAGGCTAAAACTTGTACCGCTGGCTCGGAACAAGAAAAAAGTCAATCTGAAGCTGAAAGATGAAAGCGGAAAAGTATTTGCCTGCAATCCGCAACCTACGGATCCGCAAACTATTGAATTGTTCAATATCATCTGCCCGGAATGCGGGCGAGGGGTGATAGCAGTCGTGGCTGCAAACACTGTTTGTCGAAACCTGCCGGGTTTCTGCCGTCGGTGCCGATACAGGAATCTGCTCAATATATTGCACATTGATTGCGATCAAACAGAATAGAGAAGCACGCAAGCCGTCGATTGATCCGCCTTCGGGTGGGCTGTCGGCGGCTTTTGCTTTTGGGGGAATGAAACGTGAGAGTTGTCAGGGTGTCGGATGCTGGAGATTTGGTGAACGTTGTGATCTACAGCCGTGCATCGCCTAAAGACTCAGAGACAGCGAAAAAAATCAAAAAAAAGCACAGAAACGAGGCACAGCGAATTATAAACCTTAGAAATAGCATACAAAAGCTGGAAGAACTGACCTTTTGCAATTTCTCCAAGGATGACTACCATGTGCGCTTTGGGATATCAGATGGCTTTTACACCACTGACTACAAGGTGCTAAAAAAATATTGGCAAGGGTTTTTGGATCGTGTGCGCCAAGCACGAAAACGCCGTGGTGTTCCTCCGCTGCGGTACATCTACGTTCTGGAAGGAATGCACGGAGACAAACGGCTTCACATCCACAGCCTTTTCTCATCAGCAGAGCTGGACGGCATTGGATGGGCGGAGCTCCGCAAAAGCTGGATCTACGGCGACCTAGAGGAAGTAAGCATCAAGAACTGGGAGCACCGCTATCGGATCGGAAGGTATCTATCGAAGGAGCCACGGAAGCTTGGGCGGAAAAAGGTTGGGCAGAGGATTTTTGATGCGTCGCAAAACTGCGCAAGGCCAGTGCGATTCTCCTATCACATAGCAGATTCGGCGGAGTTTTGCGCTCCGCCAGGATATATTCTGCGGCACAGCAGCACGGACCAAAACGAATTCGGAACGTTCGAATACTACATTTTCACTAGATATGGTAGTGACATTGACGTGTCCGAGTGGATTTGACCTTTTTATTAGTAAATCATAACAAGTCAGACAAGTGTCTGTTTCCTGTTGACTAGAAAGACTCGGTGTGATATAGTGGGGGCAAGAACAAACAAAGAAGCACGCAAGCCGTCGATTGATCCACCTCCGGGTGGGCTGTCGGCGGCTTTTGTTTTTACCGCCAGTCAGGTGGCAAGCGACGGGGGCGGTGAAATGCAAAAAGCTTTCAAACAATGTCGGCATGTTGGGTGTCACAAGCTGACACGGGACGGTTGGTGTGATGCCCACAAGCCCAAGTATACCAGAGCAGAGTCCACACAATGGCACTGGCTGTATGGCCTGCCCATCTGGAAGCACCTGCGTGGGGAGCAGCTGGTTAAAAACCCGTGGTGCGAGAATCCAAAATGCCCTGGGTATCACCGTGGGGATGGCAACAGGCCAGAGAAAGCCACGGTTGTGGATCACATCACACCCCATCAGGGCGACATGAGCCTTTTCGCCGATCCCGAGAACCTCCAAAGCTTGTGCAAGCCCTGCCATGACAAAAAAACAGCTCTGGAAAGAGCCGGAGTTTCGGTTGGTTCCAGCGGCTGGTAGTGGGCAAAAGGCCGGATGCTTCGGGCATGCGTGTGCGTGCGTGCGTTGGGAATTGTTCGGAAAAGGGCAGAAAACGAGTAATTTCGGAACCTCCTTTTTGCGAGGTTGAAAAATGCTCAAATCAGGGTGTTTTTGCAACATATCCCCGGGGTCAAAAAAGTTTTTGCTCCGGGGCGAAATAC
>JAZLHZ010000008.1:0-15824 GCA_045617085.1 Clostridia bacterium | reverse complement strand
TTATGGAAAAGAATGTGGAAGAACAGGTGGTTCTACCTGTTTGTCCTTCCGGCTGTGATCATCATGTTCCTGTTCTGCTATCGGCCGATGTACGGTATCATCATTGCCTTCAAGGATTTCAAGGTGAGAAAGGGAATCCTGGGCAGTGAATGGGTCGGATTGTACAACTTCAAACGAATGCTGACATATGGTAATTTCGGGAGACTGCTGTACAATACCCTGTATATCAGTGTACTGAAGCTCGTGCTGGGAACACTTTCGACACTTGTCCTTGCAATGCTCTTCAATGAAATAGGCAATATGAAGTTCAAGCGGGTCGTTCAGTCCCTTTCCTATCTGCCTCATTTCATTTCCTGGGTCATCCTGGGCGGTATCATCCGTGACCTGTTCTCCCCGACTCGCGGCGTTGTCAACGAGCTGGTAAAGCTGCTTGGTCATGAACCGATCTACTTCCTGGCCAATGAACACTACTTTGTCGGCGTGGTCATATTCACCCACATCTGGCAGAGCATCGGCTGGGGCACCATCATTTACCTGGCGGCAATCTCCTCCATCGATCAGGAGCAGTATGAATCCGCCATCGTTGACGGTGCCAGCCGCTTCAAGAGATGCATCTATATCACCATTCCGAATATCGCTCCTACGATCATCACACTGCTTATTCTGAATGTCGGCGGCATTCTGAGCGCAGGCTTTGACCAGATATTCAACCTCTACAATGACAGTGTTCTCTCGGTAGGCGATATCATCGATACCTATGTGTATCGTGTAGGTCTTGTCAAGTTTGACTACTCCTACTCGGCGGCTATCGGTCTGTTCAAGAATGTGGTAGGTATCATCCTGGTCGTCGGCTCCAACATGGCTGTTAAAGTGATTACGAAAGGAGAGCACAAGATATGGTAAAGAAGACACGCGGAGAGAAAACATTCGATATCTGCAACACCATATTCATGATCCTGCTTGCGATCCTTTTCTTCTATCCGCTCTGGCACTGTGTGGCGCTTTCCTTCGGCAATGTTCAGTATTCCAACCTGCTGGGCATCCGCTTCTTCCCCTTCGGTGATTACTTCTCGCTGGCAAGCTACAAGAAGGTTCTGACGGACTCGGCATTGCTGACCGGCTATAAGAATACCGTGTTCCGTGTCATTGCCGGTGTGCCGCTGACACTGATCGTAACCTATATGGCGGCGTACACGATGACGAGAGAAGATCTTCCCGGCATGAAGCTGCTGGTCATCTACTTCCTGATCCCCATGTTCTTCGGCGGCGGTCTGATCCCCGGCTACCTGAACATCAAGGAGCTCGGTTTGATCGGCAGCCGTTGGGTATGGATCCTGCCCGGTCTGATCTCCACCTACAACCTGCTGATCGCAAAGAACTTTGTGGCGGGATTGCCGAGAGAGCTGGAAGAGGCTGCAGACATTGACGGTGCACACCCTGTGCGCATCATGTTCCAGATCCTGCTTCCGCTGAGTGCTCCCATCCTGGCTGTTCTCGGACTTTGGTCTGCCGTCGGTCACTGGAATGCATGGTTCGATGCGATGATCTATACCCCCGGTGAAGAGATGCTGGTCCTGCAGATGGTTCTGCGCCGCATGCTGATCGATCCGCCGGATGCACTGCAGATGACGCAGATCACCGTTGCCGAATCCACTACCGAAACCATCAAGATGGCCAGCGTCGTCGTGGCACTGGTTCCCATCATGTGCGTATATCCCTTCGTACAGAAGTACTTCACCAAGGGCGTCATGCTCGGTGCAGTCAAGGGATGATCACTCATTGATTATTGCGGCTTTCGGGCTGTGATAAAATATTAGAAAGGATGGTGCTTCTTTATGAAGAATCGCATCGTCGCTCTGGTTCTCTCCCTCGTTCTGGTGCTCGGCTGCTTCACCGCTGTTGCCGGCGCAGAAGGCGAGACGGTACATGCTACCGCTCTGCTGTACACCTCTCCCGGATTTACTCCCGCTGCTGAAAGCTACGGCGTAGACCTGATTCGTGAAGAGTTCGGTCTGGATCTGGAAGTTCTCCCCGTTGATGTCGCTACCACCGAATCCTGGAACATCTTCTTCGCTTCCGGTGAGACCGCAGACATCATCATCCCTTACGGCCTGACTGAGGCTCTGGCAATCGTTGACGAAGATTGCTGCCGTCCCATCGATTTCGAAGTGCTCAAGGAGAATTGCCCCCGACTGATGTCCCTGCTGACCACCCTGTACGGCGGCGACGAGGGCATCAAGAGCGCTCTGAACTATCGTGACGAGATCTGGTGCGTACCTTACTTCGCAATGACCAACGCCATTGCTTGGGTAAGCGCCGTCCGTAACGACTGGCTTGAGGCTGTTGGTCTGGGCGTTCCCACCACCGTCGCTGAGCTGGGCGAAGTGCTCCGTGCTTTCACCTTTGACGATCCCGACGGCAACGGCGTTCAGGACACCTACGGCTGCGACAGCATCCAGTATGGTCTGTTCAACGTAGCTGCTGCTTTCGGCACTTCCGAGGCTCTGGCATTCTGGCTGGCAGATGACGGCTCCGCCATCACCACCAATGCTGTTTCCGATGAGTACAAGGCCTTCCTGAAGCAGATCCATGAGTGGTATGCAGCAGGCTACATCGATCCCGAGTTCGTTACCGACGTTGGTGACCGTGCTGCCATCCGCTCCAAGTGGGCAAGCGGCAAGATGGGCATCTACTGCGATAACCCCTGGTGGTTCGAAGATGGCCGCGGCGAGATCGGTCCCCTGCGCATGCTGACCGACACCGATTCCAGCCTTGACTTCTCCACCTCCTTCTCCTTCTTCGGACCCACCGTGCTGAACGAGGGCGATCAGCCTGCTGTCAGCAACCTGTTCTCCGACATCAAGGGCCAGGCTTCCGTATACTTCGGCTATGACTGCCCCGATGAGGTCGTTGTTAAGATGATGCAGCTCATCGACTCCCGTGTACGTCTGTATGACGGCACCGCTGAGGACGTTGAGGTCGGCAAGCTCCGCGCCCGTATGGACGTCGGCGAAGAGGGCACCTACTGGAATTGGGACGAGACTCTGAATGAGGCCGTTTCCACCGATGCATACAATGCACTGGATGCAGCTGCAAAGGCTGCTATGGGTCTGTATGTATTCCCCGCTGCTGCTAACATGAACCTCGCCAAGTTCGAGGGCCAGGTTGACGAGTTCGTCATCGGCTGCTACAATATGTCTCTGGGCAACAACGGTGAGTATCTGAAGATCTACCGCACCAACAACTTCTCCAAGCCCGGTCTGTCCGCTGAAGGCTCCGACAAGAGCGATATGGTTGGCACCTACTTCAACGAGTGCAAGAACAAGTTCATCCTTGGTGAAATGGATCTTGACGCTGACTGGGATACCTACTGCGCTACCATCGAGAGCTACGGCCTCAACGACATCATCGCTGAGTACGAAGCCAGCCTTGGCATTGCAAAGTAATTGTAAGGACCTTACAATTATGTGCTCCGGAGCTGTGAATACCAAGTCATAGTATCGAGCGAACAGCCCCTCGCACTCGACCTGTGCGAGGGGCTGATTTCAAAAAATGGGGGAATAATGATATGAGCATTTATGCAAAAGCAGAACACGGTATCGTATGCAGCGTAGATGAAGGTGCAGAGAAGTATTTCGGCTGGCCTTCCGTTGCAAAGCTTTCCGACGGCACCATCGTGGCGGGCGCATCCGGTCTGCGGCGTGCCCATGTATGCCCCTGGGGCAAATCTACGGTTTGTTACAGCAAGGACAGCGGTAAGACCTTCACTGCTCCCGAAGTGGTGCATGACGATCTTATCGACAACAGAGATCTGGGCGTGATCGCACTCGGCGGTCAGTCCTATGCAATTACCTGGTTTTCACTCGACATCAGAACTTACGGCGAAAAACTCTTCAAATGGCTGCCGGAAAAAGACGGCAAGGATGCATTTGACTATATGGCAACCTGGAACGACTATACGGTTAAGGCGCTTCAGGGCAGCTGGACCAAGATAACAAATGACGGAGGAAAGACGTGGACAAGGCCCATCCGTGTGCCTGTCTCCGCTCCTCACGGTTTTACGAAAATGGCTGACGGCACGCTGGGCTACCTCGGAAAAGGATATCGTGAGGATATCGGCGGACCCGGCGGCAGAGTTCAGTATTGTGTCAGCAAGGACGGCGGCTTTACCTGGCAGATCATGGGTACGATTCCCATGATCGAAGGTGATGAGAATGAGCAGTATCATGAGCCGCATGTCATTGATCTGAAAGACGGCACACTGATGGGTGTGATCCGCTTCCATTATTCCAAGGAGCAGGGCGGCAATCTGGATACCTGCCTGACCTTCTCCAAGGACGGCGGATGCACATGGTCTGTTCCGGAGCATATGAAGGTGGAAGGTGCACCTGCACATCTGCTCAGACACAGCAGCGGTGCGATCATCATGACGTACGGCTATCGTCATCCCGGTTTCGGCCAGCGGGCAAAAGTGACTTATGACGAGGGCAAGACCTGGTCGGACGAGATCATCATCCGTGATGACGGCGATACCGGCGATCTGGGCTATCCCTGCTCCATCGAGCTGGATGACGGAAGTATCTATACCGTGTACTATCAGGCAAAGCACGGTCGTGAGAATACCTGTATCATGTGGAGTAAATGGCAGCTTCCCGAAGTGAAATAAGGGAGGATTCATTATGTCGATCAAGGTGACTTTTTCAAAGCCGAGGATGGTTCTGGATACTCCGGCATATTTTCCCAATGTGCTGAAGCTGCGCAGCGGCGAAATGTTTGTTCAGCTGATGTGGGGCGACGACAGAGGTCCGACTGCTGAAGAGTACGATGATTTCTATTCATTTGACAAGCCGACGACTGCCGAAGACTGGCAGAAATACAACGATAAACGACATACAGACGGGAAATACGTGCATGTGCTGTCCGGCAACTGGGCAAAGAGTACCGACGGCGGCAAGACGTTTACACCGACATGTTTGCCCCCCATCATTGAGTATGCGGAACTTGAGAACGGCGACGTGATCGGCCTTCAGTGGTACAGCTACCGGGATAAGGAAGGCAATCCCATCATTCGATCCTGGACCTCCCATGACGGCTGCAAGAGCTGGGATGCACCTTATGACATTCCGCTGATCGCTCCGCCGATGGAGGGAGGCGTACCCCATCGCCGTATCATCCCACTGGGCGGTGAAAGCTTCCTCGTGCTGGTGTACGGCAGGCTCAAGGGCGACACGCGCGACCGTTCAATGGTGTTCCGCACGATCGACAACTTTAAGACCCTGCATTTCTATTCCACGTGCGGCATGTGGCGTCCGGGTATCGAGGATGATTTCGGGCTCAACGAGACAGATATGGTTCGCACAAATGACGGCAGGCTCCTGTGTGTCATGCGCAACCAGAGCTTCATGCCGATGTGGCAGACGCATTCCATCGATGACGGCGCTACATGGACGCCTGTGGTACGGTTCCCGGACAGGGGCGTGGATCCGGCGCTGTGCCGTCTGCAGAACGGTGTGATCGTATGCAGTTATGGCCGTCCCGGTGTCAAGGTGATGTTCAGCGAGGACAACGGAGACAACTGGGAAAAGAACAGTATCATTTTGCTGGCCAAATGGGAGCAGGACGGCAGCGACATCAGGGAAAACGCTTTCCCGCTGATGCGTTCCTGCAGTTATACGGACGTGGTGGAGACTTCGCCCAACACCGCAACGGTTTTCTATTCTGCACCTGTGGACTGGAATGACGACCCGAAAAAGACACCATGGAACAACAATGAACGCAGGGATTTCCGTATTTGGGCAGTAGATGTCAAGGTTGACAAAGAATAAGGAGTGATATATTATGGCAAAGACTTTCCCGCTCGGCAACAAGGAACTGAAGATCGGTATTCTGGGTATGACCGAAGGCAACGGCCATCCCTATTCCTGGAGTGCCATGTTCAACGGCTACACAAAGGAGTACATGGACGAATGCGAATTCCCGGTGATCCCGGCGTATCTGTATAAGCAGCCTGCCGAAACCATCGGTATTCCCGGGGCGCACATTACTCATATCTGCTGCACCGGCTATGCAGAGAGAGAAGAAGCGGAGAAAATGGCAAGAGCCTCCAACATCCCCAATGTTGTGGACAAGCCCGAAGAGATGATCGGTCAGGTGGACGCCGTGATCTGTGCAACCGACTGCGGTGCAGAGCACGTGGAGCGCTGCCGCCCCTTCCTTGAGGCGGGTCTGCCGATGTTTATCGATAAGCCCCTGGTGACCAGCGAAGAGGACCTGAAGACCTTCATCCAGTGGCGCAAGGAAGGCAAGCACTTCATCTCCGGTTCCAGCATGCGGTACAGCAAGGGGATTGAGCCTTATCACAAGAACCATTACGAGTTCGGCGATCTGAAATATATCATTCGTCCGATGGCGAAGTATCTGGAGACCTACGGCATCCATGCGTTGGAGAACGTATATCCGATACTGGGCGCAGGCTTCAAGAGCGTGCGTCATCTGGGCGAAGGTCATAAGAGCACGCTGTACATCGAGCACGAGAGCGGCTGCGATGTGATCATCACTCAGGATGTGCCGCTGGTCGGCACCGGCATGGTGGTCATGGGCAGCGCCAGCAGCGCCGTGCTGGGCGACGGAGATTCCTATTACAGCTTCAAGAAGCAGCTGGACAACTTCGTGCATTGGCTGAGGACCGGCGAGGAGCCCTTCCCGTTCAGCGAGACCATCGAGCTGATGAAGCTGGTCATCGGCGGTATCCGTAGCCGTGAGGAGGGCGACAGAAAAGTCCTGCTCAGCGAGATCCTGCCCGAGGAGGTATAAGCCATGCGCAACGTAATGGATATGTTCCGGCTGGACGGAAAGGTCGCCGTTGTTACCGGCGGCTGCGGCAGATATACCAGCGGCATGAAGGCCTACGGCAATCAGATGGTATACGCACTGGCTCAGGCCGGCGCCAAGGTCTGTGTCACTACGTCCAAGCCGAAGGAGGCTATTCAGGGCTTCGTGGATGACTGCGTAAAGGAAGGCTATGATGTATTCGCCGAGCATTTGGATCAGGGCAGCGAAGAGAGCATCAACGAGTTCCTTGCAACCATGCAGGAAAAGTGCGGCAAGATCGACATTCTCGTCAACAACGCAGTCAGCAGAGGCGGCAAGGGCGACGAGGACTGGGAAGGTCTGTGCAACAGCCTGCGGGTCAACGGCGTGGGTCTTCAGATACTGTCGATCAAGGTCGGCAAGATGATGGAAGCCAACGGCGGCGGCAGCATCATCAATATCGGCTCGTACATGGGCATCCTCGGCGGAAACGATACCCTGTACAAGGGAACGAACATGGCGCAGGTGCATGACATGTCCTCGGATTACTACTTCCACAAGGGCGGCATGACCAACCTGACCCGCTTCCTGGCTGCCAAGTTCGGCCCCGGCGGTGTCAGAGTCAATGTGCTGGAGCTGGGCGGACTGTCCAACATTCAGATCCAGCATCCGATGTTCGTAGAGCGGTACAACGACTGTACGTTCCTCAAGCGCATGGCCAACGAAACCGACCTGATGGGCGCCATCGTTTGGCTGGCATCCGATGCTTCGGAGTATGTGACCGGCACAGTGATCCCGATCGACGGCGGATATTCCGCAAAGTAAAATATAAATACGGAGGCAAATACTATGGATATGAGAAAGAGCCGTGTGCTCAGAATTATGCGCAACGGCGGCGTTGCCGTGGCGATCAAGCTGAATCTTACCGATGTGCGCAATGCGGAGATCGCCGCCATGTGCGGCCTGGACTGCATCTGGATCGACATGGAGCATGTGCCGAATGACTATCAGTACATCGAGAATGCGATCCGTGCGGCAAAGATCTATGACTGCGATACGCTGACCCGTGTGGCCAAGGGCGGCTACAACGACTTCATCCGCCCGCTGGAAGCAGATTCCACCGGAATCATGGTGCCGCATCTGATGAGCCTGGAAGAGGCCAAGAAGATCGTGTACTTCACCAAGTTCCATCCCGTCGGCAGACGCCCCATCGACGGCGGCAATGCAGACGGAAAGTTCTGTCTGGTAGACGGCAACGACTATATCAAGCAGGCCAATGAGGAGCGTTTCGTGGTCGTTCAGATCGAGGATCCCGAACCTCTGGCAGAGCTGGAGGAGATCTGCGCACTGCCCGGCATCGATATGATCTTCTTCGGCCCCGGTGACTTCTCTCAGGGCATCGGCGACCCGAACAACTTCTCCAATCCCAAGCTGGTCGAGGCCAGGAAGCTGATCGCCAAGACCGCCCGCAAGCACGGCAAGTTCGCAGGCACTGTCGGCGGTGCAGGCAACTTCGACGAGCTGGTCAATATGGGCTACAACTTCATCAGCGTCGGCGCCGATGTGGTTGCTCTGTTCCAGTATTACAAGAAGGCTGCGGAGCTCGTCGGCAAGAAGGCAAAGGATGCATCTGAGCTATGAAGACATATGATATCGGCGGGAAGAAGTTCTCGCAGCTGTCCCTGGGCACTGTCCAGCTGGGCATGAACTATGGCATTGCCAACGATGACGGCCAGCCGAGCCTCGACGAAAGCTTCGCCGTGCTGAATACCGCCATTAAAGGCGGCATTACGGCGCTGGATACGGCGGCAGGCTACGGCGTGTCGGAAGATGTCATCGGCAAGTTCCTGAAGCAGCGGGGCAAGGCGGACGACCTGTTCATCACGACAAAGTTCATGCTGAAGCTGCCCGAGGACGCCAAGCCCGAACAGGTGAGGGACGGCGTACGGAAGAGCCTTGAAAGCTCGCTGACAAAGCTCGGTCTTGACCGGGTGGATTGTTTGATGCTGCACAGAGCCAACGATTTTACCATGTTCAAGGATGTGATGGCAAAGACGCTGGAGGAGCTGATCGCCGAAAAGCTGATCGGCAGAGCCGGTGTTTCCTACTATCTGCCCCACGATCTGGACGTGGCGCTCAACTATGACGTGGTGAAGATGGTGCAGGGCCCCATGAGCATGTTCGACCATGCAGTAGCCGAAAGCGGCCTGCTGGGGAAGTTCAAGGCGAAGGGGATCGCAGCCATTGCCCGCAGCGTATTCCTTCAGGGTCTGTTCTTCCTCGATCCCGACAAGCTGACCGATGAGAACCTGATCGAAGCGGCCAAGGACAAGCTCACGCTGATCCGCCGGATCGCAAAAGAGGAAAACATGAGCGTGGCGCAGATGGCCGTCGCCTACATCCGGGATATGGACGGCATGACCGGCATCGTACTGGGCAGCGAAAAGGCAGTTCAGGTGGAGCAGAACCTCAAGCTGTTTGCGGATGATGCGCCGGTGCTGTCGGAGAAATGCAGAAAGCTGATCGACGATAACTGCTCGGCGGATATCCAGAAGATCATGATCACTCTTTCCAGAGGAAAGTAAAAAAGCAAAACACCGCACTTCGGTTTCGGAGTGCGGTGTTTTGATGTATTTCGGTTTTGGGGAACGGTCATTCCTTGCCGGAGACTGCCGGGACACCGAGCCTCTGCAGCACTGCTGCCAGCTCCTTCAGGCGTTCATCCGATGGGGATTCGACATCGGGCATGGTGTCCGTCATATCGAGGGCGGCATATTTGGAACGGGCGAGGGAGTGATAGGGCAGCAACCGCATTTTCTCTATATGCAGCTTGGACAGGAATTCACCCGTGCGGCGGATATTGGTTTCGGAATCGTTGAGTCCGGGCACCAGCGGCATCCGCACCTCGATCCTGGCGCCGCTGTCCGAAAGGCGGCAGATATTGTCGAGAATGCGCTCGTTGCTCTGTCCGGTCAGCCGCTGATGCGTTTCAGGGTCGAGATGCTTGATGTCGTACAGGAAGATGTCCGTGACCGGAAGCAGCTTTTCAAATGCCTGCCACGGCACACAGCCGCAGGTATCGACGGCGATACCGATGCCGTTTTCCTTCAGCCGTTTTGCCGTTTCCAGGCAGAAATCCGCCTGCAGCAGGGGCTCGCCGCCGGAAAACGTCACGCCGCCGCCGGATTGTTCATAAAATATCTTATCCTTTGACAGCACCCGTACGGCCTCGTCCACGGTCATTTCCCTGCCGAACAGTGTCAGCGCATTGCCGAGACACTGTTCCTCGCATTTGCCGCAGAAGAGGCAGCGGCTTCTGTCAAGAACGTGGCTGTTGTTTTCGATACGGTGGGCGCCTGCGGGACAGACCTGTACACACTTGCCGCAGGAGATGCACTTGTGGGCATAGTAGGCCAGTTGTTTTTCGCCCGACATGCCTTCGGGATTGTGACACCACAGACAGCGGAGCGGACAGCCCTTGAGGAACAGGGTCGTCCGGATGCCGGGCCCGTCATGCACCGCAAAATTCTTGATCGCCATTATCTGTGCTTTCATGATGATCTGCCTTTCTGTCATTTGTTCTGATTATTGATTTCTCTGCCGTCAAACGCCTGTTTCCGATACTCCGTCGGTGTCATGCCGGTGATCTTGCGGAACTGGCGGCAAAAATAGGCAGAGGACGAAAAGCCTGCCATTTGTCCGGCGCTTTCCAGCGAACAGAGAGAGCTACGGAGCAGCTCCTTTGCATAGCGTACCCGGAGATTTGACAGATACTGATACGGGGATACGCCGTATTTCATTTTGAAGATGCGCCGGTAATACACTTCGCTGACCCGGCACCGGGCGGCCAGAGATGAAACGGAAAGCTCCGAGGAGAAATTCTCCCGCATATAGGTGACGCTTTCGGAAAACGCTTTCAGGGTGTCCGTGGGGAAATACGGCGTGGACATCTGCTCCGCCATTTCGGCAAAAAGCTCGTACAAAAGGGAACGGATGCGGAACAGATAGCCCTCCTGTCTGCCGTTCCAGCGGCGGAACATTTCGGAATACAGCCGTTCTGTCTTTTCCGGGTCCTTTGCGGCAAGGAGAAACGGTGCTTCCGTCACAGATGAATCGCCGGAAGGAAGCAGCTTGAAATTGACACAGCAGGTGATGCCGTTTTCGATCCTTTCCACATGATAGGAGCATCCCTGCGGCAGATAGATGAACATTCCCGGCTCGCAGACCAGCGTGGTGCCGTCCGAGAAACAGTATCGGACCGTACTGGATACGGAATAGGCAAGCCCGGTACTCGGACGATTCGGATGCTTGATCTGCGGCTCATGCTGCGGAAGCATCAGACATACGACCTGAATATCGGATATGATTCTGTCGGACAGCTCGGTAAACGGCATCATAGAGGTTCTCTCCTGATTATGTGTTTGTTTTCAGTATAGCAAAGGCGGGGGTGTATGTCAAGCATTCGGCAGAGAAAAAGAGAAAGTTGAGTTTCGGTTTGTACAATAAGTTTCGGAATCTGTATTGTGTTTCCGACGGGGGGCATGCTATAATGCGGACAGAGAAGGAAAAGGGGGAATCACAATGGAACATAAAAAGGTGCCGACTCCCATGATATGGGCCTTTAATGAAAAGACCTGTGCAAAGAAGAAGTATCTGCGTGATCTTGACTTTATCCATGAGCATACCGAGGTGGATATCATCGAATTGTCGACGGGTTACGGTGTGGCCGTGTCAAAATACAGCAGCTTTCACGATGACCTGAAGGAAGCGGTGGAACACGCCCACGAGCTGGGCATCCGGATCGTTCTGCGGAACCGGATGGTTCCCGGATTCTTCAACGAGGAGCCTTATATCATGGAAAACCCCGAAGATGCCCAGGGGCTTGTTTCCGATTCGGAAGGAACCGTGGACGAGGACGGATACTTTACGTTTACACAGCATGCGGAATGGGCTCGGCCCAAGATCCGGCCGCTGTGGAACCGTGTCGTAAAGGTATACTGCTTTGAAAAGACCGGGGACGGCTTTTACCGGCCGGGCACCGTACAGGACATTACGGACAGAGTTCGGGTGATCGGACAGTCTTCCGACTGGATCACGGCAGAGGTGAATGCGGGAAAAGAATGTGCGGGAATGCATATATTTGCCATGACCGTGCAGTTCTACAATGCGCCGGAGTGCTTCGGCGACGGCGCCTTTGCGACCTATCGCCGTGAGATGGACAGGGTTTCGGATATTCCGCTGGACGGATACTGCATGGACGAATCGGGCTATATGGTGCTGGATTTTCCCCGCAACCATCCGGGCGAGAGCTTCCGGAAAAGGTTCTATTCCGATGCGCAGGTTTCGTATTTTGAAAAGACGTACGGCTGCTCGCTGGACCGTCTGATGCTTGACATGCGCTATGTGCCGGAAGGCGACGATGCGGTGCGCATCCGGGCGATCAACACGTATTTCGATGCGGTGCGCAGACAGCCGGTCCGGATCGAATATCTGGTGGCCGACTATGCGAAGAAGCTGTTCGGCGATGACATTTTCCTTACCTGCCACAATACCTTCCACAACGATCTGGACAATGATGAGATATGGAAGACCGGAAGCATGTGGTGGGATCTGCCCCGGGATTTCGGACATACCGACGAGAATATCACATTCCCCGTGCGTATGGGCATCAGTCTGGCGGCACCGGAACCCATTTGTATCGATATGTTCTATCATAAGGAGCAGGAGCCGTATTACCGCCATATCGTAGAGGGAGCGCCGTTCTGCTGCCGTGAGTTCCATCACTGCTATAATGACGGTGTCTGGGGACAGGGCTTTGACGATCTTGAATTTTTGAAAAACATCCGGGTGCTGGATCGTGCGACGAAACGCCTGGATGCATTCCAAACGGAACGCCCGAAGTTTGATCTGCTGATCGTGTTCGGTTCTTCCGCCCAGACAAACTGGTATCCGGATACGGAGGCTCGGAATCTGTGGGATGTGGACGGCAAAATGAGGGTGCTCGACAAGTGCAAAACGATCTGGAACGCCGGGGTCCGCTGTGCACTGGTGCCGGACTATGCCGTTTCGGACGGCAGGCTGAAGACAGACGGAAACGGCGTGTCGTTCTGCGGCGTGCATTTCTCGCATATGCTGTTCCTCTATCCGAAATATGCCAAAAAGGAAGTCTATGCGTTCCTGAATCAGGCGCATAAAAACGGCACTGCGATGGCGGTGATCGGGCGTGCGGACATCGATTTTGATGCAGAGCCCGCCTCGGTCACCTGCAGGCAGTATGACGGGTTTTCGCTCTCGGTTCTGGAAGATATGAACTGTCCGCATCACGGGATCCCCGGTGGCTGTATTTATGCCGACGGCAGCTTTGCACTGGTCAGTATGGGACTGCTGACCGGAGAAGAGCAGGCATTTGATTTCACGATCGACGGCACCCGGTATACGGGCACGCACACGGGAATGCTTGCCTACCGGAAAGGGGAACCGCTGCTTGCATCGGCAGGCAGCAAGCTCTGGATCGACGGAAAACCCGTGACACAGTAAACAGGGGAGGCACTTATGAAAATCATGATGTTCCCGAAGGACAAATCAAGTCTTGATGCGCAGTACCAAAACATTAAGTGGATCACGGAGTCCGGTGAATCTTATGCGGAGCTGGAAGCGGCCGCCGCACGGATCGCAGAAGACACAGCGCTGCCGAAGGCCATCCGCAAGGCAAGGATATTTGAATACCTGCTTACCCACGGTCAGCTTGCCGTCGATGCCGAAGACCCGTTCCGGAGCAAGCTGAACGCAGAGGGTATCATGAGCATATGGCGGTCCCAATGGGAAGAAGCCGTGTTATCCGAAAAAATGCCGGAGCTTGTCCGGGAAAGGAATACTGCCGGTGCGGCGTGCGCCTATTCCGCCAATACGGATTTCGGGCATATCTCTCCCAATACCGAAGCACTCCTGTCCCTCGGGTATCCGGGAATGCTTGCCCGTGTCCGAACGGAAAAGGCACGTGTCACAAAGGAACACCCGGAAACAGCAACATTTTATGAGTCCTGCGAGATCACGCTTTCGGCGGTCATAAGGTTCCTCCTGCGGCTGGCGGAAGCCGCCCGAAAAGATGGTCCGGCGGAGGGCGAGGGCCTGGGCCATCTGGGCGTCGGCGCTCCTCAAAATACGTATGAAGCGTTGGAAATGATCTATCTCAACTATTCCCTGCATGAACGCATTGCCGGCGGACGGGTCCGCACGCTGGGCAGGCTGGATGCGTCACTGGATCCCTTTGTCCGTGCCGATCTTGCCGCAGGCACCTTCACATGGGAGGATATCCGGCAGCTGTTTGCATTTTTCCTCAACAAGATCTGGGCGGCGAAGGTGCCCTTTGACCAGCCGCTGATGCTGGGCGGTTCGGACGGAAACGGGAAGGAGACTTGGGAAGAGCTGACGGAAATGATCGTGGATGTCTACGATTCTCTTTCGATCCACAGCCCAAAGCTCCACATCCGTGTTTCCGATCAGACTTTCGAGAAGCTGCTTCTGCGGATCTTGCGCTGCATCCGGGGCGGAAACAGCAGTATCCTCTTGCTGAATGAAAAAAAGGCGATGGAAAGCCTGCAGCGCATCGGCATCGATCCGGAGGATGCGAAAAAGGTCATCCTCATCGGCTGCTATGAGGCGGCAGTGGAGGGCGTGGAGATCCCATGCACCGGAAACGGGTCTGTGAACCTGCCCAAAGCACTGACCTATGTCTTTACCCGGGGATATGACCCGGAAACCGGTGCGCAGATCGGCTTGGATACCGGCGTTCCGGAGACATTCGAGGCGTGTGCGGATGCCGTGAAGGTGCAGATAGCACATCTGTCCGGGCGTGCCATGGCGTTTATACGGACCTGCGAGCCGCTGTATCCAGAGATATATCCCGATCCCTATCTTTCGTCACAGATGGAGCATTGCGTCCGGACGGGCCGTGATGCGTACTCGGGCGGGGCGAAGTACAACAACAGCTCGCTCAACGCCATGGGTATCGCTACGCTGACCGACAGTATTCTTGCGGTTCGGCGGCTGGTGTATGAAGAAAAACGTCTGTCGCTTTCGGAATTCGGAGACATTCTCAAAAACGACTGGAAGGACCGGGAGGAGCTGCGGACGGAGATTTTGCGCCTTCCCGAAAAGTACGGCAATGCGGATCCCGAAGCTGACAAAATTGCCTGTGAATATGCCTCGTTCTTTGCATCCTGCGTGACGGGAAAGCCCAACGGCAGAGGCGGCATGTTCAAGGCGGGACTGTATTCGATCGACCACTGTTTCACTTTCGGCAGGAAGACGATGGCAACGCCGGACGGCAGACATGCGGGAGACGAGCTCTCCAAGAACCTTTGTGCTGTGACGGCGATGGACCGGGAGGGCATTACGGCACTGATCCGAAGTGTTGCCGCCTTTGACCATGCGGCGTTCGCCAACGGCACGATACTGGATTATGTGCTGCATCCGGCCACTGTTGCGGGCGAGGATGGACTGTGCGTCATGCTGGGGCTTGTAAAAACGTATTTTGCCTTGGGCGGCTTTGCGATGCACGGCAATATTTTCAGTACCGAGGTCCTTCGTGATGCGCAGGCACACCCGGATAAGTATCAGACCCTTCAGGTGCGTCTCTGCGGCTGGAACGTGTTTTTTGTGAATTTGACGAAGCAGGAGCAGGATTCCTTTATTGCCCAGTGTGCGGCAAACAGGGAATAATACATATAGATAGCTCATTATTTGTTATGGTAGTCCTTCCCCGCCTCAGCGGGGAAGGTGTCGCGGCAGGCGACAGATAGGGCATGATAGGTACAGGTAGAGGTGTTCTGCCAACATAGCTTCCTTTATCCGCCGGTTTCGCCGGTCCCCCTTCCCCAGTGAGTGATGTGTACCCAATAATCTGGACAAAAAGGGATTCGTTGAACTACTGATTATTCTTCATGGATGCTTCTCGATATTTTGAAGGAGGCATCCATTTTGCTTTTGCAGAGATACGGTGGTTATTATAATAA
>JAZLHZ010000007.1:0-4952 GCA_045617085.1 Clostridia bacterium | reverse complement strand
AGGTCAGTCTTGCGAACCATGCCAGCGCCGCATCGCTGTCCGAGCCCCGCAGCGACTTGCAGAAGGCGCTCAGCATGTCATAAAACATGGATTCGTCCAGCTGCAGCATCTGCTTCTGGATGGACTCCTCCGCCACCGCCTTCGTGATATGTACGCCGCCGTCCGCATCGATGGGTGTCGTGACCACGGCCAGCTCCAATGCGTTGAGCGCCGAGCGCACGTCGCCGCCCGCCGTGGCGCTGATATGCTTCAGTGCATCATCATCGATGGTAACGTGCATGTCGCCGAAGCCCCGTTCCTTATCATCGATCGCCCGCAGCACCGCCGTCTCGGTATCCTTCTCGCTGAGGTGCTCGAACCGGAATATCCGGCAGCGGCTCACGATAGCCGGCGTCATCGCCACCATCGGGTTTTCGGTGGTGGAACCGATAAAGCGGATGATGCCCTGCTCGATGGCAGGGAGTATCGAATCCGACTGCGCCTTGGACCAGCGGTGACACTCATCCAGCAGCAGATACGTCGGCTGAGAATAAAGCCGCAGCCTGCTTTCCGCTTCCTTCAGCGCATCCCGCATTTCCGCTACGCCGCTGGTAACGGCATTCATCCGGATAAACGCCGCTTTGGTGCTCTGGGCAATGATGGAGGCCAGCGTGGTCTTTCCCGTTCCGGGAGGCCCGTAGAAAATGGAGCTGGTCAACCGATCCGCCTCGATGGCTCGCCGCAGCAGCCGTCCTTTGCCGACGATATGTTCCTGTCCGATAAACTCGTCCAGTGTTCTCGGCCGCATACGGTCCGCCAGCGGAGCCGACCTCTTTGCGGCGTTCTCAAACATGTCCTGCATCTTGAAATTCCTTTTCAATCCATATTTTCACAGATAGAATATACCATGTTCTTCCCCTTTTGTCAAGAAAAAAAACCGCCGAAGCGGTTTTTTACGGGTCACTTACTTGTCATCGGGCTCTACGTAGGTCTCGATATCTTCCTTGGCGGGCTCGCCTTCGGGATCGGGTGCATCGGCATAAGCCAGCTCCTGCTCTACCCTGCTCTTGATCTCGTCCTCGGGAGTGAGCGCCTCGGCGGGAGCTTCCTCCTCTGCCAGAGGCTCTTCTTCCTGTACGGGCTCCTCCTCGGGTGCGGGCTCTTCCTCTGCAACGGGTGCCTCGTAGACGGGCTCCTCTGCGGGCTTTTCGGGCTGCTTGGCACCGCAGTGCTTACAGAATACGGAGTTGGCCTCGATCACGTTGCCGCAGTTGGCGCAGCGGGAAATGTTGCGCACCTTGTCCAGATCGCCCTGCAGCTTTGCGATGGTGTTGTTGGCTTCGTAAGCCTGATCGCACAGGATCGCCATCTCGGTGCCTGCCTGGGTGTTGTTCAGACGGGACTTGTAGTACAGTTCGCCGATCTTCTGATACAGCTCGCTGCACTCGGCGTTCTTGGCATTGATCTTTGCCTGCAGCTTGGCTGCCTCGGTGCTCTTCTGCAAGCCGTCGGAAATATCCTTGCCTGCATTGGTTACCTTCTTCAGGATGTCGTCAAAAAATGATGCCATGATTATTCTCCTCCTGTATTTTGAGAAACGCTTGTTGCTGTTTAATGGGGGTCGTAAAAGCCTCGCTCCCGGCTCTCTTTCACGTCATCATTATAACGTATTGCGCACTTTTTTGCAAGTCCTTTTTGCATTTCCGAATGAAAAACTAACTTTCATCCGGTTGCTTCCGTCTGTCAGTTGTCTCCCCTGTGATAGCGGATCTTCATGTGCTCCGAGGCATTGTCCAATACTGTTTTCAGCGTTTTGTCGGATTCTTCCTTCACCATGTCACAGATCTTTTTATTGGCTTCCTTCAGCAGCGAAGCGTCTCCGCTCTGCATGACCTTCTCGTCGTACTCGTTGAGGATGCCGTACGCCCGGTTTGCCACAGCCTTCCTGTACCGCTCGTCATGGATCAGGTTGGTAAAGTAATGCGCATCGGTCAGTGCGGCGATCAGCCGGCTCTGCCAGTACATATAATCGGAAGACACATCGGCAGTAGTGCTGCTGAGGTATGCGGGCATTTCCTCCACGTCAGCATAGACCGGGAAGCAGGCCGTGAAACCGCTGCCGCCCATTGAAAGCCATTCCACGCCCTTCAGCGCATCGGGCATATTGCCTCTGATCTGCATAATGCCCACAACGTCGCTGTTCGGCACGCCGATGGTGCGGTATTTGCCCTTCTTTTCGGCGTTTTTGTCATAGGGATCATACATCGTGCCCTGATAATAGGAGCCCAGCAGATAGCGGATGTCCTCCACGGTCACCTTTTTCTCCGGCACGAAGGACCAGGGAATGTCGTTGCTTTCCGGCGTGAAATCGGCATCGGGGCCATCCCATTTGTAGGTCCTTTCCAGGAAGTACCGGCCCATGAACCAGGCACGGGGCGTGGTGTAGATATGGTCGCTGTCATCTCTTGAGCCGAAGGCCAGCCGGGGATTGAAGGGCTTGTCCTCCATGCCGGTATCCAGATGATACTTCTCCACGAACTCCTTGAGGTCATCGGCGCACAGGTTTTCCTTCTTCTCGCCATACGCATCCGCAAAATCGAAATTATCGAGGCCGAACTGGTTGGGCATGATGACCACCCGGTCGTCCGGCACCTTTCTGGCGATCCAGTGATGACCGCCGATGGTCTCCAGCCACCATACCTCATCGCCGTCACAGAACGCCATGCCGTTCGCCTCATACGTGCCGTACTGCTTCAGCAGCTCGCCCGTCCGCAGTACGCCTTCCCTTGCGGTACGGATATAGGGAAGTACCAGCGTCACGAGGTCTTCCTCGCCGATGCCGCCGGGTACTTCCTTGTCGTTTCTGCTTTTCTTGGGCTGATACCGCACCAGCGGGTCGGCGCCCATGACACGGGGATTGCTGGTAATGGTCTCCGTGGCGGTCATGGCGACATTTGCCGCATTGATGCCGCAGGCGGGCCATACGCCGTTGTGCTTCTCCACATTGGGCGCCGTGGTATAGCGCAGAGCATTCTCCGGCAGCTCCACCGTCAGATGCGAGATCACGGTCTTGTATTTCTTCGGCTGCTTCTCCGGCTTGTTCACGAGGATGCGCTTGGCCTCAAAGCCGCCGTCGTCGTTGCGGGCGATGATGGTCGAACCATCATTGCTCGCCTTTTTTCCTACCAATATCGTTGTACAGGGCATAAAAGGATACTCCTTTCATTCGGGATGCTCATTGTCTTGCCAATTCTTTTGCGATTTCCGCCAAGCCTATTCTCATCTTTTCTCTGGCAGGTTCGGGGATCCTTTTCGGAACGGAGGTCTCCAGCGACACGGAGCCTGCAAACCCGATCTCCTTCAGCGCCTTCTTGAAGTCCTGCCAGTCGATCACGCCGTAATACGGGGTATAATGGTAATCGTGTACGCCGTCGTTGTCATGGATGTGCAGTATCCGCAGGTATTCCTTCCCCAGCAGCCGTACCGCTTCGGCAGGCGTGGTGTCGCACATGGTGCAGTGGCCGGTATCCAGACAGACCCGCATATAGTCACTGTCGATGTTTTTGACAAAGTCCAGGATCTGCCCCGGCGTGTGCAGAGTCAGCTCCGGCATCGGCATGTTCTCCAGACAGATCGTGACCTTTTCTTCCTCGGCGATCTTTGTCAGCCTCATAAAGAACTCCAGATTCATGTCATAGAATCGCTTGGGATCGTCGGGCTTGCCGCAGCCGTATGGCATGATGGGATGAATGACGAAGTTGGGACACTGCATCACTGCTGCGCCGTGGATCGACAGCGCCATCTTCTCAAACCGCTCCTGCCGGTCTGCTTCCTCAAAATCCCTCGGCGGCCAGCGCCACGGGCCGTGGCACTGGATCAGCTCCAGTCCTGCTTCTCTGATGATATCGGCATGCTCCTTTACCGTCTTTTCAAAATCGGACAGGCCGATGCGGAAAAGCGCCTTTTCGGTGTTCACAAAGCCGTTGTAGTCCACCGTATCATAGCCGTGCGCCTTCATCAACCGCATGGAGGCGGGGATGTCGCTTTCATCCCAGTAGGCGGACTCGGTATTTCCGATTCTCAGCATATTCTGCTCCTGTTGTCTGTTATGAAGAATGCTCCCCGAAACCGAGGAGCATTCTGTCGGATGTACTTGTTATCAGATCTCGGGGATGTTGATCTCGATCTCGTGTCCCAGCTCGGCGGACTTGCAGATACCGTCGATGATAGCCTGATTGTACAGGATCTGGCTGGTGGGAACGGGAGCGGGCTTGTTGTACTTGATCGCATCCAGGAAGGAGCGGATCTTGATGTCGAACAGGCCGGGGCCCTTGTGGGGGATCAGCGGGATGGTGGTCTGAACACGCTCGCCGGCAACATCATGATACAGAGTCATGGGCGTAGTGAAGGTGCCGTTCCAGCAGTCGGTGGAAGGAATACGCAGAGCGCCTTCCTTACCGAAGATGATGGTATCACCGGGGGTGTCTGCATGCATTGCCCAGGAGATACGGAAGTCCAGAATGATGCCGCCTTCCAGACGGACGAATGCTGCTGCGAAGTCGTCAACGGAGAAGCGGGCAGCATTCTCCTCTGCGGTATGGAACTTGTCGGGAGTTGCATACTTGGGGTTGGTGCCGAAGAAGTCGGACTTGTAGCCGCTGACGGTCAGGGGCTTGGGATAGCCGATGGCATTCAGAACGCCGTCCAGAGAATAGCAGCCGATGCCGCCCAGGGCCCCGATGCCGCCGGTGGACTTCTCAATGAAGGTGCTGTTCGGGATGCCGCGACGACGGCCGCCGCCGGTCTGGATGTAGTAGATCTCGCCCAGAGCACCGCTCTGCACGACCTTCTTGATCATCTGCATGTTCTCGTCGCCTCTGGGCTGGAAGCCGATGGTCAGAACCTTGCCGCTCTTCTTCTCGGCACGCATGATCTCAACAGCCTCTTCGGTGGTCACGCAGAAGGGCTTCTCC
>JAZLHZ010000006.1:0-13660 GCA_045617085.1 Clostridia bacterium | reverse complement strand
CGGCGCAGCAGCTGGAGATCCCCGAAATGCCCACCTGCAATCAGGAGAGCGGACGGTATACCGCCAGCCTCAAGGTGCAGTTGAGTGCCGAGGACGGATGCACCGTCTACTTCACCATCGACGGCACCGAGCCCACGTCGGATTCCCAGATGTATACCGGCCAGTTTACGCTGTACTCCGGCAAGCATACGCTGAAGGCCATCGCAGTCAACGTCAGCGGCGTGACCAGCGCAGTGCTGGAGCGGGAATTCAATATCAGCTGATAAATAAAAGCACTTCCTCCGTTCAAGCGGGGAAGTGCTTTTTGCTTACTTGGTCTTGATTTGACAGTGTGCGGCCTTGGCCTTCTCGGTATCGAGGATGATCTCGCCGATGGTGTCCGCTTCGATGCTGCCCTGCAGGGGATTCTTCACGCTGTCGATATGTCCCTTGACGGTGGCCTTGACGGTGCTGTTTTCAAACGACAGGTCGCAGCCCTCCATCGTGCAGTCGATGAGCGTGAGGTCCTTGCAGTAGCACAGCGGCTGAGTTCCGGAAATATGGCAGTTGATGAGGGTCAGTCCCTCGGAATACCAGCCCAGATACTCGCCCTTGATCTCGCTGTCCCGGACGGTCACGTTCTTGGAGTGCCAGAAGGCGTCCTTCGTGTCCAGATGCGAATCCGATATTTCAGCATTCTCGACATACTGGAAGGAATACTTACCCTTCATCGTGAGGCCGCTGATCTTCATATCCCGGTTTTCAAAGAAGGGATACTCGGATTCCAGACTGCTGTTCTTGATCTGTACGCCCCTGCACCGCCAGCCGAATTCCTTGGACACGATGGCGCAGCTTGCGAGGGTAATGTCGTCACATTCCCGCAGCGCCTTGATGCCGCCGAGATTGCTGTTCGTGATGGTGATGTTCTTGTCATACCACAATGCCGCCCGGCAGGTATCGGTCATGGTGATGTTGTCGATGCATGCATCCGTTACATGCCAGAAGGGATAGCGCAGGGCGAAGAAGCAGTTCCTTACGGTGATGTCATTCGTTTCCTTCAGGGCGGATTCGCCGTCAGCAGGTCCTTCGAAGCGGCAGTTTTCCACGGTGATTCCGGAAAGACCGTACAGTGCCCGCTCCTCGTCGTATGTCTGATTATTGATGATATTCATATACTTTACCTCGTACACATTTTCTTTAATGTATTATAGACGGTATTACATTAAGCTTCAAGACATTCTGTGTAATAATGAAAAAAACACTTGAAAAGAAGCAGAAAATGTGATATACTGACAACAGAATACAATCAACAGGAGGAAAAACATCATGGGTCTTTTCGGAAAACTTTTTGATAAAAAAGAATGCGCCATCTGCGGCGGCGAGATCGGCCTGCTGGGCAACCGCAAGCTTGACGACGGCAATATGTGCAAAAACTGTGCTTCACTGCTTTCTCCGTATCTGAATGACCGCCGTCACTGCACCGTAGAGGATATCAAGGCACATCTGGCCTACCGTGCCGACAACGAGCGCAAGGTGGCAAGATTCACTCCCACCAGAGTGTTCGGCGACAACCTGAAGATCTATATCGACGACAACATGGGCGGCTTCATCATCAGCCGTTACAACAACTTCCGTGAGGGCAATCCCGACATCATCCCGATGACACAGGTCCTTCAGTGCCGCTTCGAGATCGACGATCACAAGCATCAGATCTATCACAAGGCTCCCGACGGCAAGCAGGTTCCCTTCAATCCTCCCAGGTATGATTTCGACTATGAGTTCGAGATCTTCCTCACCATCGACAATCCCTGGTTCCAGGATATCCGCTTTGAGCTGACTTCCCGCCGTCCCGACAGGCGTGTCAGCCCCGAGTTCAGAAGATACGAGGATATGGCCATCGAGCTGTGCTGCGCCCTGGATCCCAAGTATGCCCGTCCCATTCCCGTACAGACTCCCAATGTGGCTGCCGCAGTAAACGGCGTCATGGATGCCATCGCCGGCTGGGCATGCCCGTCCTGCGGCAAGCGCAACCGCGGCAAGTTCTGCGAAGGCTGCGGCGCAAAGAAGCCCGCAAAGGCTGTGGCATATGCCTGCGACAAGTGCGGCTGGACGCCCGAGAATCCCGCTCAGCCCCCGAAGTTCTGTCCCCAGTGCGGCGATCCCTTTGACGAGGACGACGCAGTGCAGTGATCGGGAGGCGGCAGTATGATCTATAAGAGACTTTTTCCCGGCGGCACCAACAAGGCGCTGACCCTGAGCTATGACGACGGCGTAAGCACCGACAAGCAGCTCATCGCCCTGATGAAGCAGTACGGCATCAAGGGCACCTTTAATGTCAACAGCGGCAAGCTGACCGGCAAGGGCAGCGTCCGCACCGATAACACCTTCGTTTACACCATGAAGGAAGAGGAATACGGCGTTTACGAGGGCATGGAGCTGGCAGTACACGGCTATACGCATCCCTTCTTTGAGCAGCTGCCCGCCGACATGGTCATCAACGAGATCGTAGAGGACCGCCGCAATATCGAGCGCATCGCCGGCTATCCCGTACACGGCATGGCGTATCCCTTCGGCAGCTATAATGAGAGCGTGCTGGCACAGCTGCGTCAGCTGGGCATCGTGTATTCCAGAACCACCAAGTCCACGTATTCCTTCGGCCTGCCCGAGGATTTCCTGCTGTGGCATCCTACCTGCCACCACAACGACAAGCGTCTCTTTGAGCTGGCGGATAAGTTCCTGAACGTCGGCAACCGGTCGGCACTTCAGGTGTTCTACCTGTGGGGACATACCTACGAGTTCGCAGGCAACTACAACTGGAACCGCATCGAGGACTTCTTCCGCAAGGTCGGCGGCAGAGACGATATCTGGTACGCCACCAACATGGAGATCTACCGCTATGTCAAGGGTCTGGATCGTCTGGAGACCACACTGGACTGCAAGACCATTTATAATCCCAACGCTTTCTCCGTATGGCTCGAAGTGGACGACAAGCCCGTCGAGATCAAAGCCGGAGAAACCGTCAAATTCTGATCTCTATATCACAAGAGCAGATGCCCGAAAGGGTGTCTGCTTTTTGTAATATAACCTCAGATTTATTGACAGAAAGAAGCGGAAAATGTATAATAGAGGCGAAAAGGAAGTGTTTTTATGATCGTATCATCCGTGGAACAGCTGATCGGCAAAACGCCGCTGCTGGAGCTTACACATATCGAAAACAAAGAAAAACTGAATGCCCGCATACTGGCCAAGCTGGAATTCCTGAACCCCACAGGTTCCGCAAAGGACAGAGCTGCCCTCGGCATGATCGATGCCGCCGAGCAGGCAGGTCTCATCAAAAAGGGCAGCGTCATCATTGAGCCCACCAGCGGCAACACCGGAATCGGTCTGGCCAGTGTGGGTGCGGCAAGGGGATACCGTGTCATTATCGTGATGCCCGACACCATGAGCGAGGAGCGCCGCCGCATGATCAGGGCCTACGGCGCAGAGATCGTGCTGACTGACGGCAAAAAGGGCATGGCAGGCGCCATTGAAAAGGCCGAGGAGCTGAAAAAGGAGCTGGGCGGCTTTATTCCCGACCAGTTCGGCAATCCTGCCAATGCGCAGGCACACTTTGTTACCACGGGTCCTGAGATCTGGGACGACACCGAGGGCAAGGTGGACATCTTCGTGGCGGGCGTCGGCACCGGCGGCACCATCACCGGCACCGGCAGATACCTGAAGAGCAGGAACCCCGCCGTCAGGGTCATCGGTATCGAGCCGGAGACCTCGCCCCTCATTACGAAGGGCGTTGCCGGAGCCCACGGACTTCAGGGCATCGGCGCCAATTTCATCCCGAGTATTTTTGACAGGGAGCTCTGTGACGATATCCTCACCGTGTCGGACGCCGAGGCGTATGAAGCCGCACGGCTCGTCTGCCGCAGCGAGGGCGTAATGGTAGGCATCACTTCGGGTGCCGCCGTTGCCGCAGCAATACGGCTTTCCAAGCTTCCCGAGAATGCGGGAAAGACCATTGTGGCACTGCTTCCCGACAGCGGTGACCGATATCTCAGCACTGCGCTGTTTGCATGAGGAGGGGAGACGCATGAATGAAGCGGTACAGGCTTCCGGAATCGAACAGATGCTGCATGCCCGTTCCTACAAAGGCTTTACCGAGGCGGTACAGCGCTGCATCGAAGAGAGCCTTGCCTATATGTTTCCCTGCTACTTCACCACGACCGACGCCACCGAGGGCAATCCCGAGCGGGTACGTGTCGCCTTTTCCGAGGCGATACGCTGCCTTTTTGACGACAGTGATCGGGTGAAGCAGATCATCGATGAGCTGATGAACCGTTTTCCGTCCATCTATGCCATGCTCCTGACCGATATCGAAGCCGCTTATAACGGAGACCCGGCGGCGGAAAACGTGGACGAGATCATCCTTTGCTATCCCGCTTTCCGGGCGATCAGTATCTACCGCATTGCCCACGAGCTGTATCTGATGAAGCTGCCGGTCATACCCAGAGCCATGACCGAGAATGCGCATCGGATGACGGGTATCGACATTCATCCGGGTGCGACCATCGCCGACCATTTCTTCATCGACCACGGCACCGGTGTGGTCATCGGCGAGACGACGGTCATCGGCAGTAATGTCAAACTGTACCAGCATGTCACTCTCGGCGCCAAGAGCTTTGCGGTCAACGACGACGGCACGCTGGTCAAGGGACTCAAGCGTCACCCGAACATCGGCAACAACGTGGTCATCTACGCCGGGGCGACCATCCTCGGCGGCAATACTTATATCGCAGACAACAGCGTCATCGGCGGCAACGTGTGGCTGACAAGCTCCACCGAGCCGGGTGAAGTAGTGACCAACGGACTTTCCCACAAGAAAAAGGATATGCGAGGTACGGTATGAATACGATCAGAGTGTTTCCCTCGGAAAAGAACGGCATCATCAAGCCCCTGCACGGCGTCAACAACAGTCCCGTTTCCTTCGGCGGATTGACCGACCTGTCAAGGCACTGGAAGCGGGCAGGCTTTCCCTTTGCCCGTCAGCATGACAACGACTGGCCGCATCCCGTTTCCGTGGATATTCCGCAGATATTCCGCAACTTCGATGCGGATGCGGACGATGAAAGGAACTACGATTTCCGGAATACGGATGCCACGCTGAAGGCGATCCTCGACTGCGGCGCCAAGATCATATACCGTCTCGGCACCTCCATCGAGCATGCTGCAGGCAAGCTGTATACCGACGTGCCGAAGGATTTTGACAAGTGGGCGGATATCTGTGTCCATATCATCCGGCACTATAACGAGGGCTGGGCGAACGGTTTCCGGTGGAACATCGAATTCTGGGAGATATGGAACGAGACCGACCTCAACGAGCCGAACATGTGGAACGGCAGCTGGGAACAGTATTACGAGCTGTATACCACCTCGGCCAAGGCCATCAAAAAGGCGTTTCCCGAGGTAAAGGTCGGCGGTCCGGCCATTGCCAGATTCTATAACAAGGAATATGTCCGGGGCTTTATGGAGGCAATCGCACGGGAGCATGCGCCGCTGGACTTTTTCTCCTGGCATATTTACAGCGGCAGCATGGCGGAATTCCGTGAGGCCGTTACCACCGTGGAAGGGTATCTGAAGGACTATGGCCATGAGGATGCGCTGATGATCTGCGATGAGTGGAACTATAACCTCGTGGACTGGTTTGCCCTCAGCAATGCCACCGAAAACGACGAGTGGCGCAAGGTGGAGTATTTCTCCACAATGCAAAATGAGGTGGGCGCCGCCTACTGCGCAGCCGCCATGTGTGTGTTCCAGCAGAGCAGGAATGACATCGCCACCTATTACGATTCCCAGCCGACCAACCTGTTCTGCGGCATTTTTGACCGCTACGGCGTGCCCAGCAAGTCGTTTTATGCGTTCTGTGCTTTCAATGAGCTGTATAAAACCGGCAGCAGCGTGAAGGTGGAAAACGACAATGAGGGACTGTACTGCATTGCCGCCGCCAATGATGCGCAGGTCTGCATTCTGCTGAGCCGGTATATGTCGAATGCAGATCGGGTTCGTATCGAGCTCGGAGACATCGGAAAGGTCAGCGTCACCGTGACGAGGACCGACCGGCTGAATACCGAGGCAGTCACAGAAAACCGCATCCTCGAAGACGGCATATGGGAAGGCTATCTGCCCGACAACGGCATCGCACTGGTGGTGCTGAAAAAAGGTTGAATTATGCATATAAAAAGGCAAAGGAGTTAAATTTGGTAAACCTGTTGCAAGTTGGAAGATGTTATGATATAATTCTGTCCGTATTTTTCTCACAGACTAATGACGAAAACGGCGGATACGAACATATATGAAATACGAAAAACCAATCGCAACAATAGCAGAATATGAGGATATCGATATCCTGACGGACAGTAATGGAGCAGGGAACTGCGGACATCAGCAGCAAGGCGGATCATGTAAAGACGATGTCCAGTCAATAGCGAAATGTCAGAATCAGAAACATTCGAATAACTTCAAGACTATGGGTATCGAGGAGCTCTTTTGAAAACGTATCGCTTAAATCGAAGATATGCACTGCGCGGCTGGAAGGGCATGAGCGGTGCATTGTTGGATGGCAGGCGGCTTCATGCCGAAGGGCTGAGCAGGTCTGCCTTTTGTGTTCTGCTTCTTTGTGACGGAAAGACCGGGATCGACACGGACCTGCTGACCGAGGAAGAAAGAGGACTGTTGGCAGGCTATATCGAGAAGGGGATCGTGGAGTCGTGCGACGGAATAAATCCCATTTCCGAAAAGCAGTGCTACCGTTTCTATGACAACAGATATGCGGAATCCGTGTTCTGGTCCATTACCGGCAGGTGCAACTATGCGTGCAGGCATTGCTATATGGATGCACCGAACGGAGCATATGGCGAACTGACGCACGAAGAGGCGATGACGCTGATCGACCAGATGGCGGAATGCGGCGTGATGCGTGTGGATATCACCGGAGGCGAGCCTTTTGTCAGAAGTGATTTCTGGGAACTGACAGATGCGATCATGGCGCACGGCATTCGGATCGGAACGGTCTATACCAACGGACGGCTGCTGACGGATGAAGTCCTGGGCGAGTTTGAAAAACGAGGCTTCAAGCCGGAGATCAGTATCAGCTTTGACGGCGTCGGCTGGCACGACTGGCTGCGCGGCGTGGAAGGAGCAGAGGCGGATGCGATCCGGGCTCTGAAAAGGTGCAGGGATCACGGCTTTCTGACAGATGTTGAAATGTGTGTTCATAAGGGAAACATCGGCACCATATGTGAAACGGTTCGGCTTCTTTCGGAAATCGGCGTTCATGCGGTGAAGATCGGCCGGATATCCGACACCGAAAGGTGGAAAAAATACGGCGGAGAATATGCGCTGAGCTATGAGGAGTATGTCAAGGCAGCGATCGACTATATTCCTCGGTATTATGAGGATGATCTGCCGATATCGGTCATGTTGTGTGATATCTGTGAGCTCAGAACGGACGAACCGGAGGATTATGACATCATCCCCGAACGGTATATCGGCGGCGAGCAGTGCGGCGACTGCTACCTCTGCAAAGCGATGCGCATGTCCTGCTATATTGCGCCGGACGGCAGACTGCTTCCCTGTATGCCGTTCACCTCATGTCAAAGACAGATGAAATTTGAACGGGTGCAGGACATCGGTTTGAAACAGGCCTTATCCGGAAGCTGGTATATGCGGTTTATTGATAAGCGGGTTCGTGATATCATTGCAGAGAATCCGCAGTGTGCCGGATGTGAACACCGGTATGTCTGCGGCGGCGGATGCCGTGCTTCGGCAATGGAAAAAACAGGCGAGTATATGGGAGTCGACCCGAACCAATGTTTTCTGTGGAAAAACGGCTATGTTGAACAGATAAAAAATGCCGTCGAAAAATCACTTGCCGAATACGGAAAAACACGGGGGAAAACATGAGAATAAAAACAGGCTATATCATGAAGGAGCTCGGCAAAGAGAGCATAGCGATCGCCATCGGGGAAGAGGGAAAAAAGTTCCATGGCGTGATCAACCTGAACCCGATGGGCGCATGGATATGGAAACGCCTGGAGGAGGGGATCACGAAGAAACAGCTGATGGAAAGGATACTGGCGGAGGTTGAAGACTGTCCTGCTGAAGAGACGGAAAAGGATGTTAATGAGTTTATCGAAAGCATCTCATTTGCAATTGATTTTGAAAACGAACAGTGATAGGCATATGAGCTGCAAAAATTGAATCGGATCGAATAACGAAAACGGGAGATGAACAGGGGACACGGCGTCCCCTGTTTTTTGCTGAAAAACAGATAAAAACACAAAAAAACAGTTGAAATTTTCGCCGATCTATGGTATAATTACTCTGAATAAAATTGTTCGAGGTGTCTGATATGAGAAAAAACATCGACTGTTTCAAAGTCATTGCCGCCGTCGTGCTGGCTGTGACGATGATGCTTTCGGGTGTGTGCTTTGCAACGGACGAGCCCACTCCCGCATACTATTCCAATGTTGAGGTGAAGATCGGTATCGTGGATGCCGAGCTGAAGGTCAACATGCGTTCCAAGATGAATACCGACAGCGACGTGCTGGATCGTGTGGAGCCGGGTACCTCCGTCACTGTGCTGGACGACAGCTATGACGAGTGGGTCAAGGTGAAGTATAACGGACAGGTGGGCTATATGTCCAAGAAGTTCGTGAATATCAGCACGTATATGGAGCAGGTCGAGGTCATCAATGAGGATCCCCTTGAGGTGACCGTATCCGATTCGGATGTGCCCTCCATCATGAATGTCGGCAATTCCTTCACTCTGCGTGGCATTGTCAATTCCAATATCCCCATGACCAGCGTCAAGGTGGAGCTGTTCGACCTGATCAAAATGACCGCCGCCTATACTGCCGTTGCCGAGTTCCCCCGGGAGGACGGCGTGACCAGCTATGACCTGGTTAAGATGGACGACCGTCTGGGCTTCAGCCAGCTGAACGGCGGCGAGAAGCGGATCATCGTGACCGTGACCAGCGCCAACGACACCGTGCAGGCACTGACTGCGGATTTCTATGTCAACGGCAACCTCAGTGAGGCCATGGGCATGACACGGGACTGCACCTTCACTGCCACCAGTGACGGCAAGGGTAACGCCTATGACGCCAACTACGGCACCTGCTGGGTCCCCGAATCCGGCTCCGACACCATGACAGTGACCATCCCCGAGGAGAAAGAAGCCGGTCTGTTCGTCATCACCTGGTCCCGGATCCCCCGGCCATTCACCCTCAAAATGTACAACAGCACCAATCAGCTGCTGGACACCGTCGAGGAGAACAATGACTACGGCATGCTGCATTTCAACTATGAACTGCCTGCGGACACCAAGAAGATCACCATCGGCCTGACCGATGACGAAGCCGGTATCACCGAGATCCGGGTCGCCGAAAAGGACAACGTCTCCCCGATCATGCAGCAGTGGGAGCCCGTGACCGGCAAGGTCGACCTGCTGGTCATCTCCGCCCATCAGGATGACGAGCTGCTGTTCTTCGGCGGCACGATTCCGTATTATGCAGCACAGGGCAAGAATGTCGCCGTGATGTATATGGCCAACTGCGCCCGTTCCCGTTACGGCGAGGCGATGGCCGGTCTGTGGGCCTGCGGTCTGCGGAACCATCCCATCTTCCTGGGCCTGAAGGACAAGAACCTGGACAGCTATGAAGAGACTGTGGCGCTGTGGGGTCTGGAGGAGACCGAGGAGCTGATGGTCGAGCAGATCCGCAAGTATAAGCCCGACGTCATCGTCACTCATGACATCAACGGCGAGTACGGCCACAACCAGCACAAGCTCACCAGTGCGGTCATCCGCCGTGCGGTGCTGCTGGCAGCCGATCCCGAGTCCTATCCCGATTCCGTGGCCGAATACGGTGTATGGGATGTCAAGAAGACCTACATCCACCTGTACGAGGGCAACCAGCTCACTATGGAAGCATATGACGAGCCCATGGCAGAGCTCAACGGCCTGACGCCCACCGAGGTTGCAACCATCGGCTATGCAAAGCATGAATCCCAGCACAATGCCTATTCCATGCAGAATCAGGGCGTGAAGTACGATAACAGAGTCTACGGCCTGATCCGTACCACTGTCGGCGACGACGAGGCAAAGAACGACCTGTTCGAGCATATTGAGGACTAAACGACCATAAAAAAAGATGGGGCGGGGGCTTGCTCCCGCCCGTTCATAAAAAAGAGAAAAACAGAAGGGAAGTAATTGCAATGATCGAAAGAGCAGAGGCGCTGAAGCTGCTGAACGGCGAAAACGGCCTTGAAAACCTGAAGAAGATGGTAAATGACGAGCCCAAGCCTGCACAGGGCCGGGATGTCAACAATCACATTCACACGCAGTATTCCTTCTCTCCCTATTCTCCCACGGCAGCGGCATGGTTTGCCTATCAGGCAGGTCTGTGCACCTGCGGTCTGATGGATCATGATTCCATCAGCGGTGCAGAGGAATTTCTGAATGCCACCAAGGTGGTCGGTTTGGGTGCTACCATCGGCATCGAATGCCGTGTCAGCATGAAGAAGACTCCCTTCGGCGACAGAAAGACCAACAACCCCGATCAGGCAGGCGTGAGCTATATGACCCTGCACGGCGTACCTCATCAGATGGTGGGCGAGGTGGATAAGTTCTTTGCCCCCTACCGTGCCCACAGAAACGAGCGCAACCGCAAGATGATCGCCGCCGTCAACGAGCTGATGGGCGGCTGGGGCATGACCATCGATTTCGACAAGGACGTGCTGCCTCTGTCCAATTACGCCAAGGGCGGCTCCGTTACCGAGCGCCACATCTCCAGCGCACTGGCATATAAGATGATCGAAGTAACCGGCGGCGGTCAGAAGCTGGTGGACTTCATCAAGAACGAGCTGAAGCTGAACCTCTCCGCAAAGATCGAAGGCTTCCTGCTGGACGAGAGCAATCCCCATGCAATGTACGATCTGCTGGGCTGGATCAAGTCCACGCTGATCTCCAAGTTCTATATCGATGCCACCGACGAGTGCCCCGACATCTTTGATGTGCTGGCGCTGGCCAACCGCATCGGCGCGATTCCCGCCTATGCCTATCTGGGCGATGTCGGCGATTCCGTTACCGGCGACAAGAAGGCGCAGAAGTTCGAGGACGACTTCATCGACGAGCTGGTTCCCTATGTCAAGAGCATCGGCTTCAAGGCCATCACTTACATGCCTTCCCGCAACACCAAGGCACAGCTGGATCATATCCGCGGTCTGTGCGAGCAGTATGACCTGTTCCAGATCAGCGGAGAGGACATCAACCAGCCCCGCCAGTCCTTCGTCTGCGAGGCACAGCGCCGTCCCGAGTTCAACAACCTGTATGAGGCGACCTGGGCGCTGATCGCCCACGAGTGGCGCTCCAGCGAGGACCTGTCCAAGGGCCTGTTCTCCGAAGAGACCATCGCAAAGTATCCCAAGCTTTCCGACAGAGTGGCGGCTTTCGCTGCTTTCGGCAAGGAGTACGTATAATATATACCGGGCGGAGGTAAGGTTGCCTCCGCCCGAATAATTAAGAGGTGTAAAAGTATGATGAATATCCCCGAGGTCAAGCTCGCTGTCGTGGCGGTCAGCCGTGACTGCTTCCCCATCACCCTGTCCGAAAAGCGCAGGAAGGCCGTAGCCGCCGCCTGCGAGAAGAAGGGCATCTCCCTCATCGAGATCCCCACGATCATTGAAAATGAGAACGACACCATGAAGGCGCTGGACGAAGTGAAGAACAGCGGTGCCAACGCCCTGTTCGTCTACCTCGGCAATTTCGGACCCGAAGGCCCCGAGACGCTGCTGGCAGAGAAGTTCGACGGCCCCGTGATGTTTGCCGCCGCTGCCGAAGAGGATATCCCCGTGCTGTCTTCCGAGCGCGGCGATGCCTTCTGCGGCATGCTGAATGCTGCCTATAACCTGAAGCTGCGGGGAATCAATGCATATATCCCCGAGTATCCCGTAGGCACTGCGGACGAGATCGCCGACATGGCTGCCGGGTTCATCCCCGTCGCCAGAGCGATCATCGGCGTGAAGAACCTGAAGATCATCACCTTCGGCCCCCGTCCCTATGACTTCCTCGCCTGCAATGCGCCCATTGCGCCGCTGTTCAAGTTAGGTGTGAATATTCAGGAGAACTCCGAACTGGATCTGTTTGCCGCCTTCAATGAGCATAAGGACGACAAGCGCATCCCCGAAGTGGCAGCGGATATGGCAAAGGAGCTGGGCAGCGGCAACAAGATGCCCGGCATACTCAACAAGCTGGCACAGCTGGAGATCACCCTGCTGGACTGGATCGAAGCAAACAAGGGTGCCGCCAAGTATGTAGCGCTGGCCAATAAGTGCTGGCCCGCATTCCAGACCCAGTTCGGTTGCGTGCCCTGCTATGTGAACTCCCGTCTCACTGCACGGGGCATTCCCGTCGCCTGCGAGACTGATATCTACGGCGCACTGAGCGAGTATATCGGCACCTGTGTGACCGGCGAGTGCGTGACACTGCTGGACACCAACAACACCGTGCCTTACGACCTGTACGCCAAGGAAATCGCCGGTAAGTATCCCTACACCGCAAAAGAGGTATTCATGGGCTTCCACTGCGGCAATACGCCTATTTGCCGTCTGAAGGAAGGCACGATGAAGTACCAGCTGATCATGCACCGGGGCCTGGAGCCCGACAAGGAGCCCGACATCACCCGAGGCACCCTCGAAGGCGACATCAAGGCCAGCCCCATCACGCTGTATCGCCTGCAGGGCAATAAGGACAGCAAGCTCTGCGCCTACGCCGCACAGGGCGAGGTGCTGGACGTGCCGACCTGCTCCTTTGGCGGCATCGGTGTCATCGCTATTCCGGAAATGAACCGCTTCTATCGCCATGTGCTGATCGAGGGCGGCTTCCCGCATCACGGTGCCGTGGCCTTCGGTCATGCGGGCAATGCGCTGTTCTCGGTATTCCGCATGCTGGGCGTGGAGGACTTCGGCTACAACCAGCCCAAGGGAGTACGCTATCCGTCCGAAAATCCCTTTGCTTAAGCCATGGACAGAGAGAATATTCGCCGATTGGTCGAAAGGTGGTGCGGCAAGCTCCGCATCACACCGGAATGGAGTGTGCAGACGGATTTCGTGACCGATCCGGCATGGCGAAAGACCGGAGATATCAAGATCGATCCGGATGACCGAAAAGCCGTGCTGATGCTGAATGAAATAGATCCGAAGTAGGAGAATATCGAGGAAGTCATCGTGCACGAGCTGCTGCATCTCAAGATGTATCCGCTGGATCAGGTCTGTGAATCCCTCATCGTGAGCAATTTCGAGGACGGAACACCGGAAAGCAGCTTTGCCTATCGGCAGTTCTTCCAGAATCTTGAGATCACGGTGGAGGAGCTGACGAAGTGTTTTCTGTCGGAATACGGTGAAAACAGGGAGCTGTCCTTCGGCAGATGCAGGGGACTCAAGAGCTATTCGGAACTGTTTGACGGATTGAACAAGCTGGAATAATATAAAAACAGGCTCTTCACGGAATTGTGGGGTGAGAAATAAAAAAGGTTGCCAAAAGAGCATATATGCTTCATAATGTAAGTTACCACACAAAACAAAAGGAAGTCATAATATGCTCCAAGAAGAATATATCACAATAGAGATGAAATGT
>JAZLHZ010000005.1:0-29627 GCA_045617085.1 Clostridia bacterium | reverse complement strand
CTGTCAAAAAAAAGTTAAGCTATACCTGGAATGGATCGGCAGTTTCTATGACTGCCGATCTTTTTGACTTGATTTTTGCCTTGAAAAGTGGTATACTGACAAAAAACATCAGGAGGGCATTACTATGTTCAAAATAGGTGTACAGACAGGAGATATTCTTGACAGATACGGTATCGACAACGGATTCCGGATGATTCGGGATGCGGGCTTTGATGTGGTGGATTTCAATATCGATCACTGCATGCGCTGCAGCGAGATCCGCACCGGCAATTTCTCCGGCTTCCTCGATCAGAGCGTGGAGGCGATCCTCGAAGCGGCAAAGCCCTACAAGGAGGCGGCTGCAAAGTACGGGATCGGCTTCGGTCAGGCGCATGCGCCGTTCCCCACGCATGTGGAGGGCGAGAATGCCGAGTATCGGGATCAGAAGGTGCTGGAAGGACTGAAAAAGTGCATCGCCATCTGCGGATATGTGGGCTGCCCGCATATCGTCGTGCATCCGGCGTTCAATGCCTATGAGACCCGGCTCGATCCCGACGACGAGTGGGAGCTCAATATGAAAATGTACAAGGCGCTGATCCCCGACCTCAAGAAGTATCATGTGACCTGCTGTCTGGAAAACATGTTCACCGCCAACAAGGGCAAGATCTATTCCGCTATCTGCTCCGACTTCAACGAGGCGGATGCATACATCGACGAGCTGAACGACATCGCCGGTGAGAAGTGCTTTGCCTTCTGTCTGGATGTCGGCCATGCGCTGCTGCTGGGACTGGATATCTATACCGCCATCATGCAGGTGGGCGAGCGCCTGGAAGTGCTGCACATCCATGACAACGACGGCAGGACCGACCAGCATCTGGCTCCGTATATGGGCATTCTGGACTGGAACCGCTTTGTCAAGGGCCTGCGGGACGTGGAATACAAGGGCAACCTGAGCTTTGAGACCTTCAATGTACTGAACGTGTTCCCGCCGGAGCTGGCGCAGGAGGTACTGAATCTGATCGGCGCCACCGGCAAACTGTTCGCCAAGAGGATCGAGGAGCAGGCATGAGGATCGGCATACAGACCGGTTGGATGGGCGAGCAGTTCGGCGTCGACGAGAGCTTCCGGATGATAAAGGAAGCGGGCTTTGAGAGCGTGGACTTCGATCTGGACAATCTGGCATCCCACGAAGCCATCCTTTCGGGCAGATGGGAAGAGCTGCTGGATAAGACGGAAGAGGAATACCTTCTGACCGCCAAGCCGTATATCGATGCTGCAAAGAAGTACGGGATCGCCGTGGGTCAGACCCATGCGGCATTCAATATCCATTTTGACGGAGAGAAGTATACCGACGCACAGATGGTCGACCATGCGAAGAAGTGCATCATGGTGACTGCGGCGGCAGGATGCAGCCATATCATCGTGCATCCCGCCTTCAACGGATATGACCGAAAGCTGGATGCGGACGACGAATGGAAGCTGAACATCGGCTTGTATTCGGAGCTGATCCCCACACTGAAGAAGTATGACGTCATCTGCTGTCTCGAAAACATGTTTACGGGTCGGAAGAACAAGATCTATGCCGCCATCTGTTCCGATGCGCAGGAAGCTTGTGACTATATCGACGAGCTGAACGACATCGCCGGGGAAAAGCGGTTTGCCTTCTGTTACGACACCGGGCACGGGCTGCTGACGGGACACGATGTATATACGGACATATTGCGTCTGGGCGAGCGGATCGAGAAACTGCACATCCATGACAACAACGGGATCGGGGATCAGCACATTGCCCCGTATATGGGCATACTGGATTGGAAACGCTTTGTCCGGGCGCTGAAGGAGATCGGGTACCGGGGCGACCTGAGCTTTGAGACCTACAACGCCCTCGGACAATTCCCCTCGGAGACGGCGCCGCAGCTGCTGAAGCTGATGGCGGCGGAGGGAAGACTTTTTGCAAAGAGAATTGAGGAATGATCGGTTATGCAGTGGCTTGCAAGTACGGCCTTCGGACTGGAAGGTCAGACCGTAAAGGATCTGAAGCATCTGGGCATCGAGGAGGTTTCTCCGCAGAGCAGCGGCGGCGTGCTGTTTGAGGGCACCAAAGCGCAGGGCTTTGCCGCCAATCTGTGGCTGCGGTGTGCCGACCGGGTCATGCTGGTGGTCGGCAGGTTCGAGGCACGCTCGTTTGAGGAGCTTTTTGAGAATGTCAAGGCGCTGGCATGGGAAAACTATATCCCGAAGAACGGCAGCTTTCCCGTTCGTGCCCACTGCGCCCGGTCCCAGCTGATGAGCCCGTCGGACTGCCAGTCCATCGTCAAAAAAGCGGTGGTGGAGCGGCTGAAGAAGAGCTATCATACCGATTGGTTCAACGAAGACGGCGCCGTATATGCCATCGACGTGTCGGTGCATAACGACGTGGTGACGGTGTCGCTGGACGCCTCCGGCACGGCACTCAACCGCAGAGGCTACCGCACATGGAACGGCGAAGCGCCGCTCAGAGAAACACTGGCGGCGGCACTGGTGTTCGCCTCGAGGTGGCACCCGGCACAGGCATTGTATGATCCCTGCTGCGGCACCGGAACGATACTGGTGGAGGCGGCATTCATCGCACTCAACCGGGCTCCGGGTCTGAAACGGGAATTCGCCTGCGAGAGCTGGGAATTCATGCCGGCGGAAGAAATGCGGCTTTTGCGTGACGAGGCCGAAGCAAAGTATGCGGATGCCTGCTCAAGAAAACTGGAGGTAGCAGGCAGCGATATCGATCCGGAAGCATTGAAGCTGGCGGAACGTCACATCCGTCAGGCGGGCTTGGACGGACGGATCAAACTGAAAAAGGCCGATATGCGGGACATCCGCCTTCCCGAGGGCGGCGGTGTGATACTGTGCAATCCTCCCTACGGCGAGAGATTGGGTGACCGGAAGGCGGCTGCCGCCGTCGAGCGGGCATTGTACCGGCTGAAGAGCGAGAGCATCGGCTGGAGCCTGAATGCCATCAGCGCCGACATGGCGTTTGAGCGGAATGCGGGCAGACGTGCCGACCGGAAGCGCCGTTTCTACAACGGACGGCTGGAATGCGAGCTGTTCACGTTTGAAAAATGAACAAATGTAAACAAAATGTGAATTCGGAAAAGATATGCAGGAATTTGTTGAGACATGGCGTATATACAGAGTACAAACCGAAAAGGAGTTGATAGTATGCGTATTAACATGACAGCGAAGGGTATGACCGTTACCGATGCAATGTGGGACAAGATCGAGAAGAAGCTGAGCAAACTGGAGAAGTACTTCAAGAACGAGCCCGACGTACAGGTCAAGCTGAGCCAGGAAAAGGGCGCCAGGAACATTGCCGAAATCACGCTGACCGTCAGCGGCACGATCCTGAGAGCACAGGAGAGCACCAGCGACATGTACGCTTCCATCGAGAACGCCGTGGACAAGCTGGATAAGCAGATCCGCCGTCACCGCAGCAAGCTGGACAAGGCCGCCATCGCCGAGGCACTGACCGTGGAAGACATTCCTGCCTACGAGGACGAGCCGGACGAGCTGGTCAAGGTAAAGCGCTTTGCAGTGAAGCCCATGAGCGTGGAGGATGCCATTGCGGAAATGGACATGCTGGGTCACAGCTTCTATGTCTTCGTGAATGCGGAGACCAACATTACCAGCGTGATCTATCGCAGAGGCGACGGAAAGATCGGTATGCTGGAGCCCATTATCGGCTAAACTAAAACAAAAAAACATCAAATGGGAAGCAACATAAAAAATACAAAGAAAAATAACTGATTTGTGATTTAAGACTGTCCCGAATTCTGATTGAATAGGGACAGTCTGTTTATTGTTTTCGGAGGGATTTATTTATGCCAATGGACGGCATTATGCTGGGCTGTATCGTGCGGGAGCTCGGCGAAGCGCTGACGGGCGGCAGAGTGGATAAAATCACTCAGCCGGAAAAGGATGAGCTTCTTTTTACCGTGCGGAATAAGGGTATCAATCAGATGCTGCTGATCAGCGCCGCAGCCGGAAATGCCCGGATGCACATCACAAGCGAGAAAAAGAACAACCCGCTGGAGCCGCCGGTATTCTGTATGCTGATGCGCAAGTTCCTGCTGGGCAGCATTATTTCGGATATCCGCCAGTGCGAGGGCGACCGTATTGCGGAGATCGATTTCGATACGCTGACAGAGCTGGGCGACAAAACGACCCGGACACTGGTGGCTGAATTCATGGGCAAGTATTCCAACATTATCCTCGTCCATGAAAACGGCAAGATCGCCGACAGCGTGATCCATGTCACCGACGACATCAGCCGGGTGCGCGAGGTGTTGCCGGGTCTGAAATACGAGCGTCCGCCGCAGCACGGAAAGCTGGACTATACAAAGCTCGATAAGTATGAGCTGGCAATGAAGCTTCGGGAAGCGCAGCTGCCGCTCAACAGGGCGATCCAGCAGACGATCAGCGGCGTTTCGGCACAGACGGCAAACGAACTGGCTATCCGCTGCGGCAGCGACGATCCGGATATTGCGGCAGAGCGCATTTGCGAGCTGATTGCCAATCTGGACAAGCTCAAAAAGCCGCTTCTTGTGACGGATGCGGACGGAAAGATCACCGATGCCACGCCGTTTATGTATCTTTCCCATGCGGACGACGAGTGTACGGAGTATCCCACGCTGTCCGCACTGCAGGAGGAATATTACCGCAGGCGTGATAAGCGGGAGCGCATCAACCAGAAGGCAGCCTCCATTCACCGGGTGCTGAAGACCAATATCGAGCGCTGTGAAAAGAAGCTGGGTCTACAAATGGAGGCACTGAAAAACAGCGAGCGTGTGGAGGAATACCGCATCAAGGGCGAGCTGCTTTCCGCCAATCTGTACCTGATCAAGCGGGGTATGAAGAGCATCGCCGTGGCGAACTACTATGATCCGGACATGAAGGAGCTGGACATTGAGCTGGATGTGAAGCTCTCTCCGGCAGCCAATGCCCAGCGGTATTTCAAGCTGTACCAGAAGGCGAAGAATGCAGGCCGTTTGGCGCAGGAGCAGATCGATACGACAAGCGAGGAATTGTACTATCTTGAAGGCCAGCTGGAGAACCTCTCCAAATGCACCGAGGAAGCGGAGCTGTTTGAGCTTCGGACGGAGCTGGAGCAGCAGGGGTACATGAAGAAGCTGACCAGCCGCAAGGAGATCAAGAGCCTTGCACCGTCGATGCCGCTGAAGCTGCAGGCCAGCAACGGTACGGTGATACTTGTGGGCAAGAACAACCTTCAGAACGACAAGCTTACCTTCAGTGCCATGCCCAACGAGGTATGGCTGCACGTCAAGGATATGCCCGGCTCGCATGTCATCATCGTCGGCGAGGATCCGGATGAAAAGACGATCGGCGAGGCGGCAAGCCTTGCGGCGTATTACAGCAAGGGCAGGGAATCCACACGGGTAGCCGTGGACTATACGCTGAGAAAGTATGTGAAAAAGCCTTCGGGAGCCAAGCCCGGCTTCGTGATCTATACCCATCAGCACACGATCTATGCGGAGCCCAGAGAAACCATCGCAAGAATCTGAGAATGGGGAACAAAATGCGGGCATCCTGCGTCTAATATAAAATGAATTTGAGATATCAAGGGGAAGCGAAAATGAGCAGCAACGAAAGGGATCCGTTTGAGGAGTACGAGAAGAAGCGCAGCACGAAAAAGAAGTCCGGCGGAAAGAAGAACACCAAGCGCAGCCGCAAAAAGAAGAAGAAGGGCTGCTGGTGGGCATGGCCGGTGACGATCCTTATGGTGTGTGTATTGTCGTTTCTGGGCATGAAGGCATATAACGAGATGCGCAGCTATGACGAGTTCGTTCAGATGCGTGATATGGTGGACGTGTCCGGCTTCTATAACGGAATCAATATCGAGGGTACCAATGTCAGCGGTTATTCGCTGGACGACGTGCTTTCGGCATTGGGCAGCTATGAGGATCAGCTCAAGGCCAATACCTGCGTGACGCTGAAGTGCGGCGATAAGGAATGGCACATCACCGCCGACGAGCTGGATTATACCACGGACTTTTCGGACGTGGTGTATTCGGCATGGAGCATCGGTCACGAGGGTACGCTTTCCCAGCGGTATAAAGCGATCAACACGCTGAAGGAAAACGGCAGTGCTTTTGCAGTCACGAGGACATATGACGATACGCTGCTGCGGGCCATCACCGACATGGCGGCGTATGAGCTGACTACGCCCAGCCAGAACGCCTATGTCAGCGGCTTTGACGTGCAGACCCGCTCCTTCTCGTATGAATATGAGAAGGACGGCACCTATGTGGATGCCATCAGGCTGTACAACGATGCGAAGGCCGCCATCGATTCCGGCACCGGAGACAAGGTCATTGAGATCGTGCAGATGCCCGTCAAGCCCACCCTCACGGTGGAGGAGATCAAGCCGCAGATGGGTCTTGCTGCCGAGGCAAGGACCGATGCCAAGGGTGCAGGCGACCGGCGTGATAATATCGAGCTGGCACTGAACACCGTCAGCGGTATGTGCGTGATGCCGGGCGAGATCTTCTCGGTGAACGATACTCTCGGCGAGCGCACGGCGGAAAAGGGATATAAGATCGCCGGTGTGTACATCAACGGTGCCAGCGGTCAGGAATACGGCGGAGGTATCTGCCAGTTCTCCACGACCCTCTTCAATGCCGTGGCAAAGGTATACCCGGGTCTGGATATCGTGAAGCGCAGCTGCCATTCCCGTCCCGTGGACTATGTGGACTACGGCAAGGATGCGGCAGTCTCGTTCCCGGCACAGGATTTCTCCTTCCAGAACAACACCGGTTTCCCGGTCTATATCGTGGCATATCTGGAGCCGGATAACCGCAACTGGGTGCATATTTCCCTGTATGGAAAGATGCTGGAGGACGGCAATTACGTCACCCTCGAAACGAGAAACGGCGAGGTGCTGCATCCCGGCAAGCCCATCGAGAAATTCAAATACGGTCTTGCAAAGGGTGAAAAGGTGCTGGTCACCGGCGAAAGAGACGGCTATTATGCCGAATGCTACCGGGTGTTCCATAATGCGGCGGGCGATGTCACCGGCGACATGCTGCTCTGCCGGAGCACCTATGAAGCGCAGAGCGCAGTATACCATGTGGGGCCGTAAAGTATGAGTATCAAACTGATCGTGACCGATATGGACGGAACGCTGCTGGATGCACATCGTCAGGTGACGGAGCATACCAGACAGGTCATCCGGAAATGCCTTGACAGGGGGATAATGTTTGCACTGGCCAGCGGACGCTCCAGCGATGCCATCGGAAGATTCATCCGGGAGAGCGACATAAGGGGCTGTATCATTATGTCCTGCAACGGCGCTCATATCGAGGATTCCGAGGGAAACGTGCTGTTTGAGCACAAGGTCGATCCTGTTGTTGCCAAGGAAGCGGCAAAACGGCTGATGGGTGCGGGGCTGTATCTGGAATGCTATGCCACGCACAAAAACTATATGGCGAATCTGCGCCCCATGAAGGAGCGCAGTCACAAGGTCGGCATCAACAAGGACGGTACGCTGTTCATGGAGGATCCCGAAAAGCTGATCGAGATCGGGACAAAGGATGCCAGGAAGCTGATCATGTTCTCCGACGATATCGAGGATCAGGATCTTACCGAGAAGCTGCTTGCCGATCTGCCGTTGGATCTTTCCAAGAGCAGCACGGATAACGTGGAGATCATGGACAAGGGCGCAGGCAAGGGCGAAGCCGTACGCAAATTTGCCGAGCTGGCAGGTATTAACAAGGACGAGATCATGGCTTTCGGCGACCAGACAAACGACATCTCCATGCTTCTTGAGGCCGGTACCGCCGTGGCGATGGAGAATGCCGTGTACGAGGTCAAACGCATTGCAGACGTGATCGCACCGCCCAACTATGAGGACGGCGAGGCACAGATCATCGAAAAGCTGGTGCTGAACATATGAACATCGTATTGGTGGAACCCGAAATTCCGCAGAACACCGGGAACATTGCAAGGACCTGTGCGGCCACCGGTTCGAAGCTCCATCTGATCAAACCGCTGGGCTTCAGCCTGTCGGACAAATATCTGAAGCGGGCGGGACTGGATTACTGGTATTTGATGGAATATGTGGTGTATGAAAATCTCGACGAGTTTTTCGAGAAGAATCCGGAAGCCAACTGCTACTTTGCCTCCAAGAAGGCGGCAAGATGCTATACGGATGTGGAATATAAAGAAGACGATTTTCTGGTCTTCGGCAGAGAATCCAGAGGTCTGGATGAAAAGCTGTTGGCAAGGGTCTATGACAGGAGCATCCGCATCCCGATGATCGGCGAGGCGAGATCGCTGAACCTTTCCAATTCGGTGGCGGTGGTGCTGTATGAGGCGCTGAGGCAGCAGAGCTTTGCAAATCTGAAGCTGGCCGGACAGCTGACCGAGACGGATACGGGAAATGACTGGATCGACTACGTCTGAAACGACGGAGGATAAAAACAATGGCAAAACGAGGCTATACAAAACAGGAGGCCAACCGCCGGCGCATGAAGTTTCAGGTGTTGGAAGGAATGGGAGATTTCCTCGGCACCGTGTTGGCGTTCGTGGTGATCCTGCTTTGCATCATCGTGATCACAACACTGATTACCTGGCTGAGAGGTGACCTGCCCAAGGTCATCGACAGCATTCTGAAACCGCTGATGGAGGCGTTTGGCTGATGGCAGACTGGAACGAGCTGACCGAAGCGATACAAAACTGCAATCGCTGCATTCTGCGGCAGGGCTGTACGAATGTGGTTCCCGGTGAGGGTAATCCCAATGCGGACATCATGTTTATCGGCGAGGGTCCCGGTCAGGAAGAGGATCGGACCGGCAGACCTTTTGTAGGCAAGGCAGGCGAGCTTTTGACAAAAATGATCGCCGCCATCGGCATGCAGAGGGAAGATGTCTATATCTGCAACACCGTCAAGTGCAGACCGCCGGCAAACCGCACGCCGATGCCGGAGGAAATGCTGGCGTGCAAACCGTATCTGCGGGAGCAGTTCAAGCTGGTGCGCCCGAAGATCATCGTGCTTCTCGGCGCTGCTGCGGGGAAGGACATTTTGGGCGAACAGTTCCGGGTCACGAGAGACCGGGGCAAATGGGTGGAACGCAAGGGCGTGTGGTTCATGCCCACGTATCATCCGTCTGCTCTGCTGAGAAATGAATTGCTGAAGCGTCCCGCCTGGGAGGACTTCAAGGCAGTACTGGCCAAATACAACGAGTTGAAAGAAAATCAAAATGGAAACGACAATGACGCTTCAAAAGCTGAATGAACGGATCCGGGAACATTACCCGGAGAAAAAGATCGTATTCGGCTGCGGAAACAGCGATAAGCCGAAGCTGATGCTGATTGGCGAGGCGCCCGGCGAACAGGAAGAGCTGAAGGGTATTCCCTTCGTCGGCAAGGCGGGAAAGAATCTGGACGAGCTGCTTGCTCTTTCGGGTCTTGACCGAAGCAGTCTGTACATTTCCAACACCGTCAAGTTCCGTCCGACCCGCATTTCCAAGGCAGGCGGCACCGTCAACCGCACGCCTACGAGGAAGGAGATCGAGGAGGGCAGCACCTTTCTGATCGAGGAGATCGGGCTGGTGAAGCCGGAGGTCATTGCCACACTGGGCAATACGCCGCTGACGGCACTGATGGGCAAAGACGTGACCATCGGCAGCTGCCACGGCATACTGACCGAATGTCTGGGGAGAAAGCTCATGCCGCTGTATCATCCGGCAGCATTGATCTATAACCGGTCTCTGCGGGAAACCTATGAGCAGGATGTCATTCGTCTGGGAAAGATCATCCGGGGCGAGATCGGGTGATGCGCTTTGTTCGTCAGGACGGACTGCTGTACGGTCCCGTGCCGACGGGCGTGCTGGACATCGACTGCGGCATTCCGGAGGGCGGTCTGCGGGACAGGATCCTTCGCAAAAGAGGATTCACCGTCTGCGAGCGGCATCGACTGTATGCAATCGATGCGGCAGACGAAAGACTTTTGAAGGCTGCCGAAAGAATACACAGACGTTCCCGCATTGCGGTAAGCTCCTTTGCGGAGATCGGCATGCGCAAGGCGTTTGCGGATGTGTGTTGTATTGCCGAGGAGGATCCCGGACTGGTGCCGGATGCGAATGCCATGCTTCTGACACTGAAGACGCTGGGCAGCCGGATCAACCTCAAATACAGCTGCATTGCAACTCTGGAAGAAAGACCTGTCGGGTATATGCTGGTGATACGTCGGCATTTCCGTTTGCGGATCGCCACGATGCAGGTGCTTCCCGGGCTGAGAAATCGGGGCATTCCGCTGCTTTTCGGTGCAGCAGCGGCGGATTGGGGCCTTCATCATTTTGAAATCGGCGTGATCGATGAGCGAAATACGGCATCCATTGCCTCCGCCGAAGCTGCGGGAGCGGTCTGCAAAAGGACATTTTGCCGCTACAATCGAAAAATTAATGCGTAATTTACCCAAACACTATACATAACGGTCGGACTTGTGGTATTATGCAATACGCAAAAATAACCGGAGGAAAAGCATTTATGAACATTATCAAGTGTCCCCGTTGCGAGCTGAATTACATCATTGACGGCGGAACGCTGTGCAATGTTTGCCGTAAGGAAGTCAGAGGCGAGTATGAGCAGACCGAGACCGAGGAGCTTTGCCAGGAGTGCAACGAGCGTCCCGTGGTGCCCGGCCATGATCTGTGTGCCTACTGTCTGAAGCTGATGAATCAGAACACCGATACCGATACGGACGATGCCGTGGCTGTCAACGAGGCCTCCATTTCCATTGACAGTCTCAGCACCATGGAAGAGATCGACATTGTGGAGATCGACAAGAAGACCGCCATGGAATACGGCGCCGAGGATGAATTCGTCGACGATGAGGATGAGGACGAGGATTCCAAGAAGGACGACGAAAACGAGCCGATGAGTCTGGAACAGCTGGCTGAGGAAGAGGAAGAGGACGAATCCGAAGCCGATCTGGACGAGGAAGATAACTACTGACATTGAGCAGCGTGCAGTTGGCAGTTAGGATACGATAAATGAGTTTTTTCGCAATATCCGATTTACACATGCCCGGCGGCGATGATAAGCCGATGGATGTGTTCGGCAGCAATTGGACGGGGCATATCGAAAAGATATGCTCCGCTTGGCGTAATGAAATAAAAGACGACGATGTCGTGCTGATGCCGGGCGATTTCAGCTGGGCAATGACACAGGAGGCGGCCATGGAAGACCTTGCGCTGATCGGCTCGCTGCCCGGCAAAAAGGTGATCTCCAAAGGCAATCACGACTTCTGGTGGGACGGCATCGGCAAGGTGCGCAGAGCCCTTCCCGAAGGCATGTATGCGATACAGAACGACTGCGTGGTGCTGAATGACCGATGTATCTGCGGCACCCGGGGCTGGCTGCTGCCGCAGGATCAGAAGACCGAGAATGATGGCAAGATCTATCGGAGGGAGCTGATACGGCTTGACATGACGCTGAGCGATGCCAAAAAGAAAGCGCAGGGTCTGCCGGTCATCTGCATGCTGCATTTTCCGCCGCTGACCGAGGGAAACCGGGAGACGGAGGTTACACAGATACTCAAAAGCCATGACGTGAAGGACGTGATCTACGGCCACGTGCACGGCGCCGCCATCAAAACGGCGTTCACCGGCGAGCAGGACGGCATCAATTATACGCTGGTGTCCTGCGATGCACTGTCTTTTGCGCCGATCAGACTGTTCTGACAGAATACGGAGGCTGAATATGAAGACCACGATCGCAATGCTGAAGGATGAATACTGGTGGGGCGGCACCGTCGCCAGCGACAAATGTCCGCTTTCCGCAAGCTCCGAATACCATGAGGATTTCCGTGTCGAATGCGGAAATCAGACGATGCCCTTTTTCGTTTCGAATGAGGGCCGCTATATCTGGAGTGATGACCCCTTCAAGGTCGATGTGTCAAACGGCGTGTTCGAGCTGGAGGGGGAGAAGATCGAGCTTGTTCAGGCGGGGCATACGCTGAGAGAGGCGTATACAGCTGCTCAGAAGGCGCATTTCCCTGCCGACGGCAAACATCTGCCGGAGGAGTTCTTCGCCACTGCCCAGTACAACACATGGATGGAGTTTACGTATTATCCCACGCAGGAGGGCGTATTGGACTTTGCCCGGAAGTACGTGGAAAACGGTTTTGCTCCCGGCATCTTCATCATTGATGAGGGCTGGCACGGCAGATACGGCACCTGGGAGTTCGACCTGTACCGCTTCCCGGATCCCAAGGGCATGGTGGATGCGCTGCACAACATGGGCTACAAGGTCCTGCTGTGGGTGGTGCCGTATGTGTGTCCCGACGGCGTGAACTTTGTGCGCTCGCTGCGTCCGCTGGTGGGTACCGATCCGGAAATGGCAAAGCACCTGTATATGCGCAATAAGGACGGCGAGGTGGCGATCGGACGCTGGTGGAACGGGTTCAGCGCCACACTCAACTTTGCCAATCCCTACGATGCCAAATTCCTCGATGACCAGCTGCAGCATCTGATGAAGGATTACGGTGTGGACGGCTTCAAGTTCGACGGCGGCACCGTGGCGAGATACCTCTCCACCAACGTCATCAACGGCGAGTATGATACCGAGATGACAGGTCACGAGCTGAATGTCGCGTGGAACGAATTCGGCAGGCGTTACAAGTTCCACGAATACAAGGATACCTATTTGGGCGGCGGAAAGAACGGCATCCAGCGCCTGAGAGACAAGGGACACCGCTGGGCGGGCGACGGCATCAACCAGCTGGTTACCTGTGCGCTGACCTGCGGCCTGATCGGACATCCGTTCATCTGCCCGGATATGATCGGCGGCGGAGAATGGACATTCAACTATATGCCCGGCTTCAAGATCGACGAGGAGCTGTTTGTCCGCATGGCGCAGGCTTCGGCACTGTTCCCGATGATGCAGTTCTCGTGGGCACCGTGGAAGGCGCTTTCCGCAGAAAACATGCAGCTCTGTGTCGCAGCGGCAAAGCTTCATCAGAAACTGGCTCCGGAGATCAATGAGCTGGTGCGCCGGTCGGAACAGAGCGGTGAGCCGGTCATGCGCACACTGGAATATGTAGATCCGCATCAAGGCTTTGCAGCAATCACCGACGAGTTCCTTCTGGGTGACGACATCCTTTCGGCGCCCGTAGTGACTAAGGGCGCAAGAGAGAGGAAGGTCGCTTTCCCGCAGGGAAGATGGAGCGATGAGGGCGGCAACGTGTATGAGGGCGGCAAGCGGTATTCACTGAAGGCGCCGCTGGAAAAGCTGCTGTGGTTCCGCAGAGTAAAGGATTGAGTGTGTTAATTTAAGAAAAAAGGTTGCAAATCGGGCGGAAGTGTGGTATACTTTAGACAATATCGTTATTTGCTTTGACGGAGACAAGTACCCCTTGTTTTGCGGTGAAAAGAGAGGATGTGTCGTTGGCTGAGAGCACGTCCGCACAGCGCAGAGGGCGAAATTCACTCCCGAGCACCGGGCTGAACGGCAGTGTCTGAGTACTGCCTAATAGGTTCGGCGGCGGCCGCCGTTATCCGGCAAAAGAGGTTCCGCATCTTTGAAAATGCGGGATAAAGATCGGGTGGTAACACGTGCAAAAAGGCTCGTCCCTTTTCGGGATGGGTCTTTATTCTTTTTACCAAACGATAGCTGTAAAATAAGTTGTAAAATTGAAGGGAGAAATGAGTTACAATGCAGGAGCAATTGAATGCCATTAAGGCAAAGGTTCTGGAAGAGCTGAAGGGGATCTCCGATTCCGCCTCGCTGGAACAGTTGAAGGTTCGTGTACTGGGCAAAAAGGGCGAGCTGACCGCCATTCTGAAGGGCATGGGCAAGCTTCCCGCCGAGGAACGTCCGAAAATGGGTCAGATGGTCAACGAGACCCGTGACGAACTGACCTCTGCCATCGAGGCCGCAGAGACCGAGATCAAGCAGAAGGAAAGAGAAATCAAGCTGAAGCAGGAGACACTGGATGTGACCCTGCCCGAGGCGGAAAGAGCTTCCGGCAGCCTGCATCCGATGAATCTGGTGCTGAAGGACCTGCTGGATATCTTCACCGGCATGGGCTTCGAGGCCGTGGAAGGCCCCGAGATCGAGTACGATCATTTCAATTTCGAGCTGCTGAACGTGCCCAAGAACCATCCCGCAAGAGATGCACAGGACACCTTCTATATCGATGACAACGTGGTGCTCAGAAGCCAGACCTCGCCCGTGCAGGCCCGCATCATGACCACCCGCAAGCCCCCCATCCGCATCATCTCTCCCGGCAGAGTGTACCGTGCCGACGAAGTGGATGCGACCCACAGCCCCGTATTCCATCAGATCGAGGGTCTGGTCATTGACGAAAACATCTCCATGGGCGACCTCAAGGGAACGCTGGACACCTTTGCCCGCCGCCTGTACGGCGCAGGCGTGACCACGAGATTCCGTCCCTCCTTCTTCCCGTTCACCGAGCCCAGCGCAGAGGTCGACCTGACCTGTGCCGCCTGCCACGGCAAGGGCTGCCGTATGTGCAAGGGCACCGGCTGGATCGAGGTCCTGGGCGCCGGCATGGTAAATCCCAAGGTGCTTGAAATGTGCGGCATCGACTCGAAGAAGTATTCGGGCTTTGCCTTCGGCATGGGCATCGAGAGACTTACCATACTGAAGTACAACGTGCCGGATATGCGCTATCTGTACGAAAACGACCTGCGCTTCCTGAAGCAGTTCAGGTAATCAAAACAGAAGCCAGAGAAGAACGGATAAGGAGAAGATGCAAAATGAAAGTACCGATGAAATGGCTCAGAGAGTATACTGAGATCAATATGAACGCCGCAGAGTATGCTGACAAGATGGTCATGGCAGGCAACGGCGTGGAAGAAATCACCAATACCGGCGACATTTTTGACAATGTAGTGGTCGGCCATGTGCTGTCCTGCGAGGATATCGAGGGCACCCATCTGCACCTGTGCATGGTGGATGTCGGTCAGGCGGAGCCGCTTCAGATCGTTTGCGGTGCTCCCAACGTGGCGGCAGGCACTTATGTCTGTGCCGCACTGGACGGCGCACATCTGCCCGGCGGCGTCAAGATCAAAAAGGGCAAGCTGAGGGGCTATGAGTCCTGCGGCATGCTCTGCTCCGGTCCCGAGCTGGACGTTCCGGCAGGCCTGTATCCCCACTGCGGTGAAGAGGGCATCATCCTCCTCAACGAGGAGTATAAGCCCGGCACCGACGTGAAGGAAGTTTTCGGCCTCGGCGACGACATCGTCGATTTCGAAGTGCTGGCAAACCGCCCCGACTGTCTCAGCGTATGGGGCCTTGCCCGTGAGAGTGCAGCCGTGCTGGACAGCCACTGCGTGATGCCCGAGATCACCGTGAAGGAAGCCGAGAACGTCGGCAAGTTCGAAGACTATGCCAAGGTCCGTGTCGAGGACAGCGTGCTCTGCCCCCGCTACTGCGCCAAGGTCATCAAGAATGTGAAGATCGTGCGCTCGCCCAAGTGGATGAGGGAATACCTCTATGGCGCAGGCACCCGCCCCATCAACAACATCGTCGATATCACCAACTTCATCATGCTGGAGACCGGCCATCCGATGCATGCTTTCGATCTTTCCAAGGTGAAGGATCAGACTATCGTGGTGCGCCGTGCCCGTGAAAATGAAGAGCTGGTCACCCTTGACAGCAAGAAGTATAACCTCACCACCGACATGCTGGTCATCTCCGATGCGGACAACGCCACCGGTCTGGCGGGCATCATGGGCGGCGAGGAGAGCGAGATCACCGAGGGCACGAAGGACGTACTGTTCGAGTGCGCTTCCTTTGACCGCACCAATATCCGCCTCACCCAGCGTGCTCTGGGCATCCGTACCGAGGCCAGCGGCCGCTTTGAGAAGGGCGTCTGCGTAAAGACCACGATGGAAGCTCTGGACAGAGCCTGCATGCTGGTCAATATGCTGGACTGCGGCGACATCGTTCCCGGCGTGTTCGATTACTATCCCGATGTCAAGCAGCCCCAGGTCATCGAGGCCGAGGTAGACCGTATCAACCGCCGCATTGCCGGAAATCTCAGCGGCGAAGAGATGAAGGACATCCTCGAAAGACTGTTCTTCGATGTGGAACTGAAGGACAACAAGCTGGTCTGCACCGTACCCGAATGGCGCATGGACTTTGAGACCGACGCCGATATTTCCGAAGAGGTGCTCCGCCTTAATGGCTATGACAAGATCCCTTCCACGCTGATGGTCGGCACCACCATGGTGGGCATGCGCAGTGAAAAGCAGGTCATGCTGGACACCGTAAAGAATACACTGGTGGGCATGGGCTTCTTCGAGGCACTGAACTTCTCCTTCGTTTCTCCCAGATGGCTGGAAATGCTGGGCATCGGCAAGGATGATCCCCGCTGCAAGCCCATCGTCATCCGCAATCCTCTCGGCGAGGACACCGGCGTCATGCGTACCACGCTCGTATCCTCCATGCTGAATACGCTGGCTCTGAATATCAATCGCGGCAACGAAGCAGGCAAGCTGTTCGAGGCCTCCACGATCTTCTCCGAGGGCAAGACCGAGACCACACCCGCTACCGAGCGTGCTGCTCTGTGCATGGCGATGTATGGAAACGGCACAGACTTCTATGCGCTGCGTGACGCCGTGATCGCACTGCTCAATCAGTTCGGCATCAAGGCACAGATCAAGGCCGGCGGCGACTGCTACTATCATCCCGGCAGGAAGGCCGTACTTACCGTGAACGATCAGATCATTGCTCAGGTCGGCGAGATTCATCCCGACGTGGCGCAGACCTTCCAGATCGACGCACGGGTCTATGTGGCTGAAGTGGATATCGCCGTGTTCGGCGAGCTGAAGCAGCCGATCCCCGCTGTCAAATCCCTGCCCAAGTTCCCCGCTGTCAGCCGCGATATTGCTCTGGTCATGAGTGATTCCACCGAGGTCGGCCCCGTGATGGACGCCATACGCAAGGTCGGCGGAAAGTACCTCGAGGAGGTCAAGCTGTTTGACATTTACCGGGGCGCAAATCTGGGCGAAGGCAAGAAGAGCGTGGCATTCTCTCTCAGCTTCCGCTGCCCGGACAGGACCCTGACCGACGAGGACATCGCATCCGCAATGGATAAGATCCTCGCTACCTGCGCCAATGACTTCGGCGCCGAGCTCAGAAAGTAAAATCGTTTTCTAACCGCTCACTGTACACTGAATGGAGGCTTACCCATGGCGACCACAACAGGCAAGGCTCATAAGTTTATGAAGAAGCTGATGGCAGACAACCGGCCAAGGCTTCGCAAGATCATCTGCATTCAACTGCTGATCTACACCGTATTGATCGCAGCCGTTGCACTGCTCGATTTCTTCAAGATCACTTTGTCATTTGCAGTGCCCGTCCCCGAGTTCTTCAAGGCATGGACGGAGAACGAGAGCATTGCATTCCTGCACCTCAATGCTCTTCTGCCCGAGGGCGAAAGCTGGACTCTGCGGATCCTGTTTGCTCCCTTGGCACTGTATCTGGGATTTGTGACATCCCTGTTCACGAATGCTCCGCTGACTGCCGTAGCCAGAAAGACCGAAGACGGCGCCATGGCCAGAATGAGCTTCGGGCGGGTTCTGATCACGCTGTTCCTCGCCGGAAAGCTGCTGCTGGCAGCATGGGGTGTATATGAGCTGGGCATGCTGATCAACTCCAAGTGGACCGTCATTCTCGAATGGATGACCGGTGCGACCATCCAGCTGTATGCCGGCATTGCCATCGGCGTCATCGGGCTGATCCTGCTGATCTACCTGTGCGGTGTGCTGAGCGCTTACAGCAGAATGATCATGCTGTACATGACCGACAGCCCCGAAGCCGTCCATCACAGCACCTTCCGCAAGGCGCTGGCCAATGGCTTCAAGTGCGGTTTCACTCCCTTCAAGCTGTTCCTTCGTCATTTCTTCTGGTTCCTGCTGCAGTTCATCATCACGCTGGTGCTGCTGTGCGGTGCAATCCTGCTGCTGGGCAACGTGACGCTGGCATCTCCCATCGATATCACCACCGTGTTGCTGCAGGCATGGGCATCCCTGTACACCCTTCCCGCATGGGCATACGCTGTTGTGGCAGCGGTCGGCGGTCTGTGGGTGCTGGGTCTGGGCGTGTTGTTCTGGCCGGGCTTCAACATGACACGGCTGTACTACTATCGTCTCGTCATGCGGGATACCGGAATGATGGGCAAGAAAAAGAGTGCAGAATAAACGCTGAAAAAGGTGCGTCAATCGGACGGTTGGCGCACCTTGAAAATTGAAGAGGTTTTTATGCGTAAATTCAATAATTCCTCGATCCACCGGCTGTTCAACCTCAGCGATGAAAAGGCGATGGGGCGCACCTGTATGCTGGCGTCAAGCATTGCCGAGAATATCCTGAGCTGGCTTACCGCAGGCGCCTTCTATACCGGTTTTTTGATGGTAGCCGGTATCGATGTGGTGAAGATCGGCATCATCTCCTTTGTGCCGTATATTGCCAATTGCTTTGCGATATTTGCCCCCAGCATCCTGGAGCGGTTTGCAAAACGGCGCAAGGTGCTGTTCGTCATGCAAATGGCGTATTATGTGCTGAACCTGTTCGCCACGACCATTATGCCGTTTATCGTCAAGGGCGATGTGGCACGGACGGTCTGCTTTGCAGTGCTGATATTTGCCGCAAACATCATTCAGGCGCTGATCAACGGCGGCTTTACCGCATGGCATATCAACTTTATTCCCCATGAAATAAGGGCGGAGTATTTTTCTACCAGCTCGATGATCTCCAGCTTTATCGGCATCGGCACGGGTCTCATTTCCAGTCTGCTGGCGGATTCACTGTCTGCTTCTCCCTATGCCGATACGATCATTTATATTCTCCGCTTCTTTGCCGTCGGTGTTGCGGTGTTCGACGTCTTCATGCTGACAAAGCCGCAAGAATACCCGTATAAGCATTCCGATACCAAAGTGCGCCTGACAGACGTATTCACAAAGCCGCTGAAGCACCGAAGGTTCCGTATCTCCATCATCGTGGTGGCACTGTGGCGTTTCGTGGTGGCGCTCTCCAGCTCCTATCTGGATTTTTATTTGCTGAACAACGTCGGCACCAGCTACACGTTCATATTCATATTGAACATCTGTTATCCGTGTACTATGCTGCTTTTGCTGAAAAAGGCCCAGCATCTGATCAACCGCTACGGCTGGTTCCGGGTCTTCGGTATCAGCGGTATCATATATGCCATTCCGTCGTTCATGTTCTCACTTGTGACGGCGAATAACTATATCTGGATGCTTGCCATCGTCAGACTGAGCCAGCACGTGATCGGTGTGGCGCTGAATACCACAACGGCCAATCTGGAGCTGGTGCATGTGCCGGATGAGGACAGTACCAACTACCTTTCCTTCGGAACAGTGCTGCTGAATATTGCAACGTTCCTCGGTATCATGCTGAGCACGTGGTTCGTCGGCGCATTCCCCGATATCTGCATCACAGTTTCGGGCTTCGAGTTCGGCAATCTTCAGCTCCTGATGTGGGCCGAGTCCGTCGGCAGTGCCGTTGTCGCCGCCATAGCGCTGCGACTGAGGAACGTTCTCGACACAAGAGACGAATAAACCGAGTGAATAAATATACAGAATAAATGTTAAATATCCTGCATTATGCTTGACATATGCAGGATATTGCTGTATAATGCATGCAATTAATTGAAAGGGGATATTGAATCATGAAAAAGATTACTATCGTTACGGCTGTTGTTCTGGTGCTGATGATGCTGGTATCGAGCGCATCCGCCTGCACGAGCATTTATGTCGGCGCCAATCTGACCGATGACGGCGCAAAGATATTCGGACGCAGCGAGGACTATTCCAACAGCCAGAACAAGCTGTTCTTCGATGTGGAAACGGGCAAGTACAAGACCGGTGACGTTTACGACGGCTGCTACGGCTTCAGCTGGACCTTCACCCATGATTCCTATGCGCACACCGCATTCAGCGACGACAACGCTTTTGACGGCGTTTGCCCCGATTGCGGCGATGACCATGCACATACGCCCTATGAGGCAGCCGGCACCAACCAAATGGGTCTGAGCATGACTGCCACCGAGACGCTGGGCTGCTCCGATGCTGCCTACGAAGCTGATCCCTATGAGGATCTGGGTATCGAAGAAGCCGAGATCGTGACAGTTATACTGAGCGAGGCTGCCACTGCCAGGGAAGGCGTGGAGCTGTTGGCTAAGATCTACGACGAAAACGGTGCCTGCGGCGGTTCCGGCATCATCATTGCCGATGACAAGGAAGCCTGGTACATCGAGAATGTGACCGGTCACCAGTACATCGGCGTGAAGCTGAACGCAGACCTGCTGTTCATGGAGCCCAACATGAGCGTTATCGGTGTGATCGACCTGGACGATACCGAGAACGTGATCGCTTCCGAGAAGCTGATTGCCACCGCACAGGAAGGTGGATTCTTCGTCGGCGATGCGGATGCCAACGTGATCGATTATGTGGCTTCCTACAATGCAGACCAGACCGCCAATGCCCGTATGTATGACGGCATCGAGTACCTTACCGGTGCAGCCGCAGACGAGCTTGCCTTTGCCGACTACTGCATCAGCAATGTGGATGCCGAGGGCAATATCGTTCCCATGTACACCAACATCAAGGCTGCCGATACCATGACCATTGACGATGTCATTGACTTCTACAAGGTCGCTACCATCGGAACGGAGCGCAGCCTCGAAAACCATATCTTCCAGATCTATGCCGAGGACAACCTTCTCGACACCGTAGAGTGGGTCAGCATGGATGACGGCAGCAAGAACATATTTGTACCCTACTATCCCATGATCACCTCTGCTATTGCCGATTCCTACAAGCTGGGTACCGCCTGTGCAGAGTTCGTTGAGGAAGAACCCGAAGAGGGTTTGTACTATGCCTGCTCCAAGCGTGTATGGACCGAGGATGGTCCCGCCATGGCGGAAGGCTTCATGGTGTTCCCCGAGAACTGGAGGGATTCCTTCTACTGGTGCAGCGATGTGATGAGCAATCTGCTCTACTATGGCGGCTATGACGAGGAAACCGTTGCCGCAGCCGTGGCAGCCATTGCCGACGAGCAGGCCAAGGTATACGCCGACTTTGATGCGATGAAGGCCGCTGTTGCCGCTTGCGAGACCGCAGAGGAAATGGTCGAGGTCGCCACCGACGCTTCCATGGCCATGGCGGAAGAGGTCAAGGCGGTTACCGAAGGCATTATTGACGGACTGCTGGCCAAGTAAAGCATAAAGCAAGCAATAATGAAAAAGCCGACGGGGTTCAGATCCCTGTCGGCTTTTCGGTTTCGGGAAAGTTTTACAGGGCTGAAGTTGAAAGGTTACATTGGTATGATATAATATGCGGGCAAAAACAAAATGGAGGTAACTCGATATGAAGAACATGAAGAAGATACTTGCCCTGCTGCTGGTGCTGCTGATGACCGCTGCCTGCGCCTGTGCCGAAGGCTATGAACACGATCCCAGACTGGATGCTGCAACGATGGCAGACATCATCTGCGATCCCGAAGCGATCTACGGCTTCTCTCCCAATCCCGAATCCGATCGTCTGGGCTCCTATGCCGAGGCTGACTGGACCGATGCAGAGCTCGTAGAGAATGCCCGTCAGGAGCGTATCGCCTATCACGAGAGCTTTGAAGAGATGTATACCATGCTGGAGGAGATGACCGAGGCCGGTAATACTGCCGAAGAGATCGGCAGAGCTCTCAGCGCCAAGCGAAACGAGCTGCGCCTTGCAGCCTATAAGGACAATCCAGAAGGCCTCGCTGCTGCCAAGGAATCCAACCTGAAGACCTACGGCAATGAAGAGGGCCCCACCGCCGACAGCCTGTTTGAGAAGTACGGAAGCTGGGAAATGGTCACTTTCAAGGCCTTCAGCTCCAACCCCGGCATGGATGCCTGCCTGGGCCTGTACGATGAGCAGTATGATCACAATGTGCTGACCGGCGCCATCGTGCCCTCCGACAAGGCTGTGTATGTCGTCAAGGAAGGCGACTACCTCATCAAGATCGCCAAGATGTTCTTCGGTGATCCCAGACAGTACAAGGCCATATATGAGGCCAACAAGAATGTCATCGGCAACGTGGACGTCATTGTTGACGGCACCGAGCTGTTGATCCCCGTGATGTAATTCACAGAAGACCTGATGCAGAAGTGCGTGCATCAGGTCTTTTTTTGAACGCAGAAGACAGCAGTGTTATGATGGACTGATGGCATGCGGGGTAGTTGCTTCCGCTTTGATAGATATCGCCGAGGAGCCCGGAAATCATTGATCCTGATTTCGGGTTATTGGTGGATTTGTGCTAATTAACGTGATAAAAGATGGGGGGATCTGTTTTAATGTATTGTTGCTTATCTGTTTATATGTATAGAATCCCTGAATGGCTGCAAAGTGATTTGACAAAAAACAACGGAATATGGTATAATAGACAAAAACGGATCGGTGGATCGTATGCAGGATATAAAGATCATCCGGGTGGAAAAGGAAACGGAATCCGCAGGGGAATTGCTGCAATTTGTCAAATGCTGCACTTGGGAGGAAGCCAAGGCGCATATAATATGGATGGTTGAAAACTGGGTGTTTACCGATTGGGAGAGGATGTTCGCAGCGGTAAAGGACGGCAGTATCGTGGGCATGTGTGCACTGCTGAAAACGGATTATTATCCGTTGCCGGACATTTTTCCGTGGGTGACCTGTGTGTATGTATCGCCGGAACATCGGGGGCAGCGCATCAGTCAAAAGCTTATCGAGGCAGCCAATCGGTATGCATCGGAGCTGGGATTTGACAGGACATATATCCCGACGGAATTTACGGGGCTGTATGAAAAGTACGGCTATGAATATGTCAGGGAGATCATTAACTACGGCGGCGGAAAGGACCGTTTGCTGATGAAAAAACTGTAAATGCTATGAACAATACTGAACACGAAGAACTGAATAAAGAATATCTGGTGGTAACGGGGAAGATCACCAATGTCTGCATGTTGGGCAATCTGTTCCTTTGCCTGCTCAAGACGATCGGAGGTATTCTTGCTCATTCCGGCGCATTGATCAGCGACGGCATCAATTCCGCATTCGATGTGGTCAGCGGCGTCATCGTGATGATCGGCGCAAGATTGGCCGGAAAGAATGCGGATAAGGAGCATCCCTACGGGCACGAGCGGATCGAGAATGTGGCAACCATCGTGCTCTCCGTCATCCTGTTCGTCACCGGCGTATTTGTCGGACATACGGCGATCGAAGACCTGATCAGCGGCGCATACAAAACCGTTGATCCCCCGGGAAAGCTGTCGATACTGGCGGCACTGATCTCCATGGCGGCAAAAGAGCTGATGTTCTGGTATACCAAAGCCGGGGCGGATAAGATCAACTCGGTCGCTTTGAAGGCAGCAGCCTGGGATCATCGTACGGACGTCATATCCACCGGCGGCGCACTGATCGGAATCATGGTATCCCGATACGGTTTCCCCGCAGGTGACCTCATTGCCAGCCTCATCGTATGCCTGTTTATCATCCGCACGGCGTACATGGTATTCCGTGAAGCGATTGCACAGATGACCGACCGTTCCTGTGACGACGAATTCCTGCAGCAGCTGAAAGACTGTATCCTGTCTGTGCAGGGCGTATTGAGCATCGATATGCTTCAGGTGCGAGCCTTCGGAAACAGGTACTATGTGGACCTTGAGATCAGCGAAGACGGCAGAAAAAGCCTCTCGGAGGCGCATAAGGTAGCGGAACAGGTGCATGATGCGATCGAAAGGCAATATCCGGTCATCAAGCATATCATGATCCATGTGAATCCTGATACAGAGAAAACAAAACCATAAAAGAAAAGGGGAATCAACATGTTCAAACTGAAGGAACACAACACGACGGTTCGTATCGAGTTGACGGCAGGATTGACGACATTCATGGCGATGGCATATATCCTGATGGTCAATGCAGGGATGTTTACCGATATTATCGGAGCACCGGTCTCCTATGGGGCAATGTATGTATCTACTGCCATAGCTTCGGTTATCGGTTCCGTACTGATCGGCCTGCTGGCCGGTCTGCCGTTGGCCCAGGCTCCCGGTATGGGACTAAATGCCTTCTTTGTCTATACCATCTGTGATGTCATGGGATTCACGTATGCCAATACGCTGGTCATTGTGCTTTTTGACGGTATACTGTTTGTCCTGCTGACGTTGACGGGACTGCGCCGACTGATATTTGAGGCGATCCCCAAGGCTGTCAAGGCGGCGATCTCTGCGGGCATCGGTTTGTTCATCGGTTTTCTGGGAATGCAGAATACCGGGCTGATCGTCAACAGCGAATCCACACTGGTGGATCTGCATTCCTTTGATATTCTGTTCGGGAATACCACCTGGCCGGAAGTCATGCCGATCCTGATCACAGTGGCAGCCGTCGTGGGTATCGGCGTCATGAACAGGAAGAAGATTAAGGGCGCCGTGTTCTGGGGCATCATAGCTGCGGCAGGACTGTATTATATCCTGTCCTTTGCCACAGTTCCCGGATTCACCGTAGATTTCTCCTTTACCATTGCACAGCCCTTCAAGGACTTCTTTTCCCAGTGCTTCATGAAGGTATTCACTGAGGGATTTGACTTCTCCGGCTATATTGCGACCAACGGCGCAGGCAGCTTTATCGTGGCGCTTCTGACCAGCGCACTGGCTATGTGCATGATCGATATGTTCGACACACTCGGCACGCTGTACGGCGCTTGCACGGTGGGCGGTATATTGGACGAGAAGGGCGATATCCCCAATATGGATAAGGCAATGCTTGCAGATGCCGTAGCTACCTGCTGCGGTGCCGTATGCGGTACGTCAACAGTGACGACATTCGTCGAGGCCTCGGCAGGCGTGGCAGAAGGCGGACGCACCGGATTGAGCGCATTGTTTACGGCATTGTTCTTCTTCCTTGCCATGTTCTTTGCGCCTTTGGCGGCACTTGTGCCATCCTGTGCAACGGCTGCCGCATTGATCTATGTGGGTATTCTGATGATGAGCAGTGCTATGTCCGTAGACTGGAGCAATGCCGAGGAAGCGGTTCCCGCCTTCTTCACCATCGCCATCATGCCCTTCGGATATAATATCTCTTATGGTATCGCATTCGGCTTGCTGACACATATCCTGATGAAGGTGCTGCTGGGCAAGGTCAAGGAGATCAAGGCCGGTACCTGGGTCATCGGTCTGCTGTTCCTGCTGATGTTCTGTGTTTCCAGATAATTTGTTAGTCCGGGCTAAACAATCCGCCGAAGAGGTCTGTCGGCGGATCATTTTTTAAATTGTGACAATATTTAGCCAACAAAAAGCAGAATGTGGCTAGAAATTGATTATTGAATCGTTCAACTTAATAAATGTACGAAAAATTTCAAAATTATGCTTGCAATAAGCGGCAGAGGGGGTTATAATGGGAAAGTAAGAATGAAGTGCTCCTTGAGGAGGTAGGAACATGTATTCCAGAGAAGAAAAATGCGGGCTTCTTTCTCAGAACCCGACACTTCACGGCTTTTTCAATGTGCTGTGTGCCGATAGGGAGGCAATCGCAGCATGCTGGCTGGAAAATGACGAAGAAAAGGATATGACATTCGGTGAGCTGTGCAGTGCCGTAAACCGCTGTGCTGCCGTGATTTCTCACGTCGGATGCGGAAAACAGGGCGGTTGGGTAGGACTGGCAGTGGAGACCTGCCGTTATTGGCCGGTGCTGTTCTGGGGCCTCGTTGCCTCGGGCAGAAAGCCGCTGCTGCTGGACCCGGCGTTGATGGATGAGGCACTTGCCCATCTTCTGGATCAGGCAAATGCCGATACGCTGGTGACATCAAGCCGCAGGGCTTGTTTGAGTACCTCCCAGTTTATTCCCGCCGAACTGTTGATTCCGGGAGAATACGGCGAAGCGGAAAACGAATGGGCGGATATGCTGGCGGTCTGTACTTCCGGTACGACGGCGACTTCAAGGGTATTTGTCTATACCGGAGAGGCTGTATGCCTGCAGGCTGTGGCAATCATGCATCAGCAGGAAGGCGAGTACGTGACTGCGGAATCCAGAGGCCCGCTGCGTACGCTGTGTTTCCTGCCGCTGAATCATATTTTCGGCTTTATGACAAATATGGTCTGGACATGGATGTTGGGCTATCCGCAGGTGTTTTTGCGTGACAGGGCTCCGGAAACCATTTTTCATACCTGTCAGAAACTGCATGTACGGTATATCACGGCGGTGCCGCTTCTGTTGAACAACGTATGCAGCAGAATACGAAAACAACTGGAATCGGCATCGGAACAGGCGAGAAAAACCTTTGAGCGAAATATGGAGATCGCCCTGCAGATGCAGAAGCTTGATCCCGTGGAGGGACTTCGGCTGAGCCGGGAGCTGTTTGCGGATATTGACAACAGCCTGTTCGGCACCGAGCTGGAGCAGATCATCATCGGCGGCAGCCATATCCCGGAAGAGAATCTGCGTCTTATCAATGCGTTGGGCTATGCAACCTTCTGCGGTTTCGGCATGACCGAAATGGCGATCACCTCTGCCGAGTGCCGCACGGATGTGGAAAACCGCCTGAACGGCAGTGTCGGTTGGCCGATGGAAAACATCGACTATCGTGTGATCCCGGACGGCAGCGACCCGAATCACGGCGAATTGTGGATCCGCAGCAGCGCCATGCACAAGGGAAGACTGGTCAACGGCGAGTTTTTGCCGCCGATACTCAACGACGAAGGCTGGTTCGAGACCGGCGATGTGGTACGTATGGATACGCAAAGGCGCACATGGGTCGTCGGCAGGATCAAGGATATCGTGGTGGCCGAATCCGGCGAAAACGTATATCCGGATGAGATAGAGGAATTCTTTGCCGGACTGGACGGTGTGGAAGGTTATACGGTATTAGGTGTCAGGGATGCAAGCGGGACCGAGCGCATCACACTGGTGATGAATGTGGGCGCAGGGGTTGCGGACAGGGAATACTGCGGCAGACTGTGGACAGCGGTTCAGGAAAGGAACAAAACGCTGCCGGTACTGAAAAAGGTGCATACCGTCATTGCCGTGCCCGATCCGCTGCCTGTGGCTTCGGGGATCAAGGTACGCAGGAACCTTTTGAGACAGCAGATCGAGGAAGATTCTATTCCGTTCACCGTACTGGATGCTTCCTTTGCAAAGGGCATCCAAACCGAAATGAAGCCCGTGCTGCAGAGCGAACAAAAGGAAGAAAAGCTCGTGACGGATGCTTCTCTGAAGGAGGAGATCCGCCGGACGTTTGCCGAAGTGCTGCATACGGATGCAGGCAAGATCGCCGACGATGCGCATTTCATCTATGATCTGGGCGGCGACAGTCTTTCCAGCATCAGCCTTTCCATCAAGCTGGAGGAGAAGTACAATCTGCTGATCCCGACAGAAGCCTTCCGTTCCTGCGTGTGTGTCAATGATGTGACCGCACTGATCGATGGTCTGCTGCACGGCGAGACGGCGGCAAAGGAAGAAAAGCAGCCCGAGGCGGTCACACCCATTACCCGGTTTGAAGATACTCCCGAATATGCAGCCTTTGCCAAGCGCCTGGAGGGCATAGAGAAGCTGGAGAGCAATCCCTACTTTGTCTGCCACGAATCGCCGCTGACGGATGTATCGCTGATGGACGGCAGGGAAGTATTGAACTTCGGTTCATATAACTATGTCGGCATGTCGGGCCGTCCCGAGGTGGAGGAAGCAGCCATTGCCGCAATCAGGAAATACGGCACCTCTGCCAGCGGCAGCCGTCTGTTGGCTGGCGAGAAGAAGGTGCATCAGGAGCTGGAACAGGCGATCGCCAAGTGGAAGCATGCCGAAGCCGCCGTGGTGCTGGTCGGCGGACATTCCACCAATGTGACGATCGTCGGCAACTTCTGCGGCGAAAAGGATCTGATCGTCTATGACGCCATTGCCCACAACTCCATCGCCGAGGGATGTAGGCTTTCTTCGGCAGTCAGCAAGCCTTTCCCGCATAATGACGTGGCGGCGCTGGAGGGCATCCTGAGAACGCAGCGAAGCCACTTTGAGAAGGTGCTGATCGTCGTGGGAGGCACCTATTCCATGGACGGTGATATTGCCCCTATTCCCGAGATTGTTGCCTTGAAAAAGAAATACGGCTGCTTCCTGATGGTGGACGAAGCGCATTCCGCCTGCGTTATCGGTAAGACCGGCGGCGGTGTGGATGAATACTTCGGGCTGGCGGGCGATGACATCGACATCAAGATGGGCACGCTGAGCAAGGGCTTGGGTACCTGCGGCGGATATCTGGCAGGCAAAAAGTGCCTGATCGACTATCTGCGCTATTCTCTGCCGGGCTTCGTGTTTTCCGTAGGTATTTCACCTGCACTGGCTGCAGCATCGCTGGAGGCGATCCGTCAGCTGAAGAGCAAGCCGCAGATCATGGAAGACCTGCGCCGCAACATTTCCGTATTTGTCGAAGAGGCGCACAAGCGGAATCTGAATACCTGCCTTGCCGGAAAGACTGCCGTCATACCGATACTTGTCGGCGACGACGATGAGGCATTTGCCCTGTCGGTGGAGCTGGGGAAGCGGGGCGTGTTCGTGCCGCCGGCTGTATATCCTGCCGTGCCGAGGGGAAAGTCCCGTCTGCGCTACTGTGTGACCAGCGATCATCAGCCGGAGCAGATCATCAGGGCACTGGATATTCTCGTGGAGACCGCAAAAGAAATGCACATCACACTGCCTCCCATGGATTGAGGGAACAAACATGAATAGGAAGAACACGGATAAAATCGTCCTCCTGACCGGAGGAAGCAGCGGCATCGGCCGAGCGACAGCCAAGACGCTGCGTGAAATGGGCTGCCGGGTATACGAACTGAGCCGGCGGGACGTACCGCAGGAGGGGATTATCCATATTTCCTGCGATATTACCAATGAGGAACAGGTAAAGGAAGCTGTCGGGAAGGTGATCGAAGCCGAAAAACGGATCGACATTCTCGTCAACAATGCGGGCTACGGCATCTCCGGCGCCGCAGAAACTACGACTTCGGAATCGGCACACCGTCAGCTGGAGGTCAACCTTTTCGGCATGGACAACGTGACCCGTGCAGTACTGCCATTTATGCGGAAGCAGGGCAGTGGTCGCATCGTGTGTCTCAGTTCCATTGCAGGCATTCTGCCGATCCCGTTTCAACTGTGGTATTCGGTCAGCAAATCCGCCATTACTTCATACTGTCTGGCATTGGCTAATGAGGTGCGTGCCTTCGGCATCACCGTCTGCGCCATATTGCCCGGCGACATCGCTACAGGCTTTACCGATGCCAGAGTGAAAAGCGAGCAGGGCGACGACGTCTATGCAGGCAGGATCAACCGCAGCGTTTCCGGCATGGAGCATTCCGAGCGCACCGGTATGAAGCCGGAGCAGGCGGGAAGATATATCGCCAAGGTCGCCATGAAGAAGAACAGCCGCCCTCTGATCGCCATCGGCGCCTCTTACAAGGCCGTAGCCGTGCTATCAAAGCTCTTGCCGAGACGTTTGTCCAACCGTCTTGTCGGGCTGCTGTATGCCCGGTAAAAGCAAATAAAGTGTCCCAAACCAATGTCATTATGTTAAGATGACAGGAAAGAATATCTCGTATCCAAACAAGGGTA
>JAZLHZ010000004.1:0-31377 GCA_045617085.1 Clostridia bacterium | reverse complement strand
CTGGGCTCCATGAGCGGCTTCCGCACCGGTGAGCAGGACAGCATCGAGGTGTTCGTGCCGAAGACCGAACCCGTGGACTATGTGGTTACGTATGTGTTTGAGGGAAAGCGCAGTGCATCGTTCTACGATGCGGACATGCTGAAGGAAAAGGACAAGTATGCGATGTTCTTCTCTGGCAACCATCCGACGATCCGCATCGACACCAATGCGGACAGCAAGCGGGTGCTGCTGGTGCTCAAGGACTCGTACGCCAACAGTCTGATCCCGTTCCTCGTGAGCGACTATAAAAAGATCGTGGTCGTCGATCCGAGATATTTCACCGACGACATGGAAGAACTGATCGAGGTGGAGGGCATCAACGAGATCCTCTTCCTCTACAACGCCAACACGCTGGCGGCAGACAAAACACTGATTCAGGATATCGGGAGGTAAGCTTTATGGATATCAAGTATGAAGTCATGGATTTCAAAAATGTCACCATCATCGGCAAGGAAGGCATGGGCCCGGCAGGTCTGGGCGGTCAGTGGGTGCCCCAGTTGTGGAAAGAGTTCACCGAAAACGTGTCCGAGGTGGCGGGACTGGCACTGCATGACGAGCAGGGCAAGCCCAAGCTGTGGGGCGCCATGCTGGATTCCCAGCGCCGCTTCCTTCCATGGGAGGATGAGGGATTGTACATCGCCGGTGTGGAGACCGATGCAGATGCCGAGGCTCCCTACGGCTGGGCAAAGTGGACGCTGCCCTCCTTCCGCTGCGCCGCAGTGTCCTGTGCGCCGAAGGACATCAGCCTCGTGATGCAGAAGATGATCCTGCACGAGCTGCCGGACAACGGCTTTATGCTGAGCGGCGCCATTCAGGAATACTATGACCATTCGGACGAGGTGAACGGCATGAAGCTGCTGTTCCCCATTGAGCTGATCTGACGGAAAAGAGAGATTACACGGCGAGGAGGCGACATCATGGGACGGACAGATGATATTGAAGCGCTGAAAAGGTTGAAGATGCAGATCGATACTGCCCAGCAGGAAGCAGATCGCTATAATGTAGCCAAAGCAGCCCGTGATGAAGCACAGAACCGGCTGAATAACGCCGTTTATCAGTTTGATGAACAGCATAAGGAAGCCTATATCACCGGGATCATCGGAGAGAAGCCGGAAAAGCAGTCGGGTCTATGGGCGTTCTTCGAGAACTACAATGAACGCCTTGCTGAGTATCTGGAGAAATACCGTACACAAGAGAGCGAGTACTATATGCGCTATGCCCGGGAACGGGAAGCCATACAGCGAGAAGCACAGAAAAAGTATGACTCCTGTATCGGTGAATTGACGGACAGACAGCGGATATTGGACGAAGCGAGGCTGGCTCTGATCAACAACGGAATCATCCCCGGCAAGCTGAAAACTCCGGATACCGTACAGCAGTTGATCGACTTCCTCGAAGACGGACGTTGTACCACTATCCGTCAGTCTGTCAATATGTTATACGAGGAGCAGTATAAGCAGCGGATGGAGAAAAAGGCGAACGAAATCCTCGAAAGATTGTCATTCCTTGAAAGCCGTTTGAACTCCGTTTCGGATGATGCTGATGAAGCAAAGCGGGTAAGCCATGAAGTGCTGAATGAGATCCGCCGGATGAAAAACGGGTAAACAAAACTCCCGAACCTTGTGAATGGGTTCGGGAGTTTTGTTTGATTTACTTTTTGCTGTCGCCGTGGAGGGCGATCTGCTCATTGAGCAGGTTGACATTGCCGCAGCCCATCGAGATGACGACGTCGCCGTCCTGCCAGTTGGCACGCAGATAGGCTTCTGCATCATCAAAGGTGGGCGTATGGACGGCCTTGATGCCCTTTTCGCAGAGCGCCTTGACGACGGCTTCGGAGGTGATCTCCGGGAAGTCCGCCTGCTTGTCTCTGCCGCCCATGATGTCGGTGAGCACGACCACGTCCGCCTGATCGAAGGTCTCCATGAAGCCGTTCCACAGGTCCTTGGTGCGGGAGAAGGTGAAGGGCTGCCACACGGCATACAGCGTCTTGTGGGGCTGTGCTGCCGCATTGCCGATGGCGTTCATCATTTCCTCGGGGTTGTGGGCATAGTCGGTATACAGATTGACGCCGTCGGTGGTGCTGGTGAGCTCAAACCTGCGCTTGGCGCCGGTGAACCGCTCCAGCGTCTCCGCAACGGAGCTCATGGGCAGCTCGCAGATGGAGCAGACGGCGATGCAGGCCAGTGCATCCAGCAGGTTTTTCTCACCGGACACCTGAAGCTGGACGTCCATCAGCGGATGGCCGAACAGGGTGGCGGTGAAGAAGGGTCTGCCGTATTCGTCATAGGAGATATTCTCCGCCCGCAGCTCGTTGAAGGGCTCCAGACCGTAGGTGCGCTTGCGGCAGTTCAGCTTATCCATGACCTCACGGACCCGCTTGTCGCCGCCCCAGCCGACACACCAGCCGTCGGCGGGGATGAGCTTGGCAAACCGGGCAAAGCCCTTTTGGATGTTGTCGATATTGCCATAGAAGTCCAGATGGTCTTCATCGATGTTGGTGATGATGCCGATGGTGGGATAGAAATTCCAGAACGAGCCGTTATACTCGCAGGCTTCGGCAATGAAGGTATCGCCGTTACCCATCAGGGTGCTGCCGCCTATGGCGTCGAGTTCACCGCCGATGTGTACGCCGGGGTCTCTGCCCGCCTCATAGAAGCACTGGGCGATCATCGAGGTGGTGGTGGTTTTGCCGTGGGTGCCGCTGACACAGATGGCGCTGTTGTACAGGGTCATGATCCTGCCCAGAAGCACGGCCCGCTCGATCTGCGGGATGCCCAGCCGCTTGGCTTCGGCACGCTCGGGGTTGTCCTCCTTGATGGCGGCGGAGTAGACCACGAGGTCGGTGCCGTGGACATTTTCCGGCTGATGGCCGATGAACACCTTGATGCCGTGTTCGATGAGCTTGTCGGTCTTATGACCGGAAGCGGAGTCGGAGCCGGAGATGATGCAGCCCCGGTCCTGCATAAACAGGGCGAGCCCGCTCATGGAGGACCCGCCGATGCCGATGAAGTGGATATGCTTAGAAATGCCGTTTTCCATAGTATATGTCTCCCGATGAAGTAGTGTCGTTTGAAAACAACTATAATATATCATATTCACATTAAAGTATGATGAAAAAACACAAAAGTGCTGGAAGAATTTATATAACGATGATATAATAGCGAGAAGAACACATGAAAGACGTATTTTGTTGTGGAGGAAACGGCTATGGAGCATATCAAACGCAATGAACGGCTTACGGCAATGACGAGGGTACTGACGGGTACACCCAACAGACAGTATACCCTGTCCTTCTTCTGCAATATGTTCGGTGCGGCCAAGTCCACCGTCAGCGAGGATATCAGCATTTTGTCTGCAACGTTTGCCAAGTACGATTTGGGCACCATCACCACCGTGGCGGGTGCCGCCGGCGGCGTTGTTTTCCGTGCAGTGCCGTCCAAGAAAAAGATGATCGAGGGTCTGGAAGGCATATCAAAGAGACTCAGCGAAGGCGGCCGCCTTCTGCCGGGCGATTTCCTGTACACCACCGACCTGACCTGTGATTCCGATAATGCGCAGCTGCTGGGTGAGGTACTGGCCAGCAGGTACTATGACAAAAACCCGGATTTCGTACTGACGATGGAGACGAAGGGCATTCCCGTGGCGATGGTCACCGCAAGAACGATGAACATTCCGCTCGTCATCGCAAGAAGAGATACCAAAGCCTACGACGGGTCTGCAGTGCGTATCCACTACATGACCGGCGACGACCGGGTGGAGATGATGGCTCTGCCGAGGCGCGCCGTGACTGCCGGACAGAAGGCGCTGATCATCGACGACTTCATGAAGGGCGGCGGAACGCTGAAGGGCATGCATGAGCTGATGAGTGAGTTCAACGTCACCGTAGTCGGCACGGGCGTAGTCATCGCCACCGCCAAGCCGGAGAAGAAGAGCATTGACGATGTGACGGCGCTGATGATCCTGAGCGACGTGGACAACGAGAGCGGCAGAGCGATCGTCACGCCGGCAGAATGGATCTACGAATAAAATAAAGAAACGGGGTGTATGCGGCTGTGTACACCCCGAATTTGAACTTAAGGACAGGAGAAAAGAAAGCTATGTATGTAATTGTCGGGCTCGGAAATCCGGGCGCTAAGTATGCAAGGACCAGACACAACGTGGGTTTTGACGTAGTGGAGCTGCTGGCGGCGAAGCTGGGACTGGAATTCAACAAGCTCAAGTGTAAGGCAAAGATCGCCGAAGGCCGGGTCGGCACCGAGCGCATCGCCCTGTGCCAGCCGCAGACGTTCATGAACCTGAGCGGCGAAAGCATCGTGGAGCTGATGAACTGGTACAAGATCGAGCCGGAAAACCTGATCGTGGTGTATGATGATATCGAGCTGGAGCCGGGCATGCTGCGTTTCCGCATGAAGGGCAGCAGCGGTACACACAACGGCATGCGTTCGATCATCTACCTGCTGGGCAGAGACGACTTCCCCCGTGTCCGTGTGGGCACCGGAAGGCAGCCCGAAGGCTGGGATCTGGCCGACTGGGTGCTGGCGCCGTATGTCACCAAGGAGGAACAGCAGAAGGCGTATGACAGCTATGTATGCGCCGGAGAGGCGATACTTGCCTATATCAAACAGGGACAGAACGCCTGCCAGCAGGTTATAACAAAGCACAATCAGGAGCTGAAGCCCAAGCCCGAAAAGCCGGAAAAACCGAAGAAGGAGCAGAGCGAAGATGAAAACAAGCTTTGATGCGGTTAAGAAAGCGCTGGATAAATGCATTGCGGACAAATATATCGCCGGAGCGGCCTGCAAGGTGACAGTGGACGGCAAAGAGGTATTTGACTACTGCGAGGGCTATGCGGATATCGAGGCAGGCAGGAAGCTGAACCATGAAAGCACCTACCGTCTGGCGTCGATGACGAAGCCCTTTACCGGCATCATTACGGCACTGATGCGGGAGCGGGGACTGCTCTCCTATGACGACGAGGTATGCAGGTATATCCCTGCCTTTGCGGACGTGCGTGTCGGCAAAGACGGGGAGAAGCTGAACCGGAACATCACGATCCGGGACTGCATGACACATTCCAGCGGTATCGGCCAGGATGAGGCGACTGAATGGTGTATGAATGCGTACAAGCTGACGGAAAAGCCGGATCTGAAGAGCATCGTTGACGGATATTCCCATACAAATACCGCCTTTCAGCCGGGCACAAGGACGAATTACAGTCCCATTGCCGCACCGGATGTGGCGGCGAGGATCTGCGAGATCGTCAGCGGAAAGAGCTTCGGTCAGCTGATCGCCGAGGAGATCTGTAAACCGCTGGGTATGACGAATACGACGTTTGAGCCCACAGACGAGCAGTGGAGCAGCATCTGCGAGGTATACATGCCGGACACGCTCAAAATGATGAAGATCGGCAGACATACCTTTTCGGCGGATATGCCTCCCTATGACTGCGGCGGTGCCGGACTGGTCAGCACGATGGACGACTATGTGAAGCTGTCGCTGATGCTGCTGAATGAGGGCGAGTATAACGGAAAACGCATCCTGTCAAGAACCTCCTGTGCAGAGATGAGGAGACCGCAGCTGGCCGCAGACACCGAGGGCCTCGGTCTTGACATGAACTGGGGCATTCTGATGCGGACGATGACGCAGACCAACGAAAACCAGTATCTGCCCATCGGTTGCTTTGGCTGGAGCGGCGCCTGGGGAACGCACTTCTGGGTCGATCCCGCCAACGGACTGACCGCCGTGCTGATGATGGGCGGCAATTGCGGCGGTGCAGGCAGCCCTGTAGCAAGAGATATCGAGAGAGCGGTATATTTTAAGTGAGTCGGTTACATTACTTATTTTTGTTTCTTTGAGTTATATCGCAGTATGTTGATGTAAAAGAATGGAGGGAATCGTTATGGCAAAACCTTTAAGTTTGTTGCACGTAACCGAATATCCTGGTTATCAGATTCGTTTTGAAGTTAAAAAAAAGAGATGCGTTATCTGATGAAACACTCTCTTTTTTGATACTGACCGTTATGACTTGGCTGAGAGAACGAATAGGCGGGAACGATTACCCTGAAGCATTGAATCTACCTCAACCAGAAATGTATCGTAGTTTAAAACCTGAAGATATAAAATCACTTCGTCATTCAGAAGGATATATGTTGAATATTACATCCTCCATTGATGATGGGAAATGGGCAATGAGGCTTAGAGAACCGGATATGGTGCATAAAGGCCGTCCCGCTGTTATTGGACGTTCCTTCGTATAACAGTAGCTTGTACACCGAGTGATAATGGTAGTGGACCGAAAAATTTATACGCAGAATTGGAATGACAATTGAGCGTTTATAAAAAATAAAATGAATTATGCTTTCCTTTTTGTGATGAGAAGAAGTCGTATCTTTAAGCAATAATACCCGTGACAATGTGCAGTATCAGATAATAGGCGGTGAAAAACACATCAAAAAAAGAGTGGCTTCGGGGAGAGAAGCCGCTCTCATTTTTATTGCAGGCAGATTGTCATATACGGCGGGATACAGAGGATATCGTCTTTGATGATGAGGTTTCTTGGATGGATGATGTAGCAGCAGCCGATCCTGCTCTTGTATTTCTCCCGGAATTTGAGCAGGGAAACGGTGGTGTAGTTTGTTCCGGACTTCACTTCGATGGGGTATATTTTGTATTTCGTTTTGCTGTTGTTGGAGATGATGAAATCGATCTCTATATCGTTGCGCCGCTTTTCTTCGCTGTAATGGGTATAGAAGAACAGCCGGTGTCCGTTGGCGGTCAGCATCTGAGCGATGACATTTTCGTACAGCATGCCCTCGTTCAGACCCAGTCTGCCGGATAGAATCTGCTTATAGACCTCGTCCTCCAGCAACTCGTTTTCGTCAAAAGCGTGGCTGACCAGCAGACCGGTATCTCCCATGTAGCATTTGATATACGTATCGGATTCGGTAAGAGACAGGCCGATGTTCGGGTCGTTTGTCCGGCGGCATTCATTGGCGACCATGGAGTCGGAGAGCCAGAAGAAGGTTTCCTCGTATTGCTCTGCAATAGAGCCGTCTACGATCTGATTGAAGACGACACGCTTTTCATGACGGGATAACAATCCGGGGATCTGGTCGAAAATGGCTTGTACCTTGGAGCAGTATTGTGCTTTGATCTTCATGATATCGCTGCGGTATAGCTCCAGTATGTCCCGTTTTTCCCGGTCGGCTTCTCCGAAATCCTTGTGGTTTTCCAGATAAGCCACGAGGCTCATGGGCATACCGCCCACCAGCATATACTGCTTGAACAGCAGCATCGCCTTGTTGTGGAGACTGCGTTCCAAGGGCTCTTTTTTTTCGAAGCAGGAACGTATATAGTCGATCAGCGGCTCCTCATTCATTGCCCAGCAGAATTCTTCAAAGTCGAGCGGATACATTTTGATATGCCGTTCCTCCGACGGAATCAAAATATCCTTGACATTTTCCTTGATGGAGATCAGTGAGCCGGTCTCCATGAAGTCATATCGGCCGTCTGCAACGAGGTGTTTGATGGCTGCCCGTGCCGTGGGACACATCTGCACCTCATCAAATATGATGACGCTTTCACGGGGATACAGCTTCACTCCGTACTGTACGGACAGAAGCATATACAGGGTATCGAGGTCGTTCAGGTGCTTTTGAAAGAGGGACTTGATGTCGTCGCCGGCTTTGGCAAAATCTATCAGGATATAGCTCTTGTATTCATTCTTTGCAAAATCCTCGACCACGGTAGATTTTCCGATTCGCCGTGCACCCTCCACCAGAAGGGCCTTTCGTCCACCGGATTCCTGCTTCCATTTCAGGAACCTGTCGTAGATCTTTCGCCGAAAATGCATCTTCCTCACCTCCGCTTCTATTATACCACAAGCTGCCGATTATGCGCAATATCAGAAACTCACAAAATTCTGACAATACGCAATATTAGAAAGTACAAAAACTCCGGCAATGCGCAATATTGGAAACTAAAAAACTCCCTCTCCGAAGAGAGGGAAGTTTTTTTGATTCACATTAGCCGACGACAGCGACGGAAGTGATGTGGGGATTGGCGCCCTCGTACCAGTAGAGGAAGCCCTCCAGATCGACGACCTGGCCAACCTGCAGCTCGGTGACGGCCTTGTAGGTCTCGGAGTTCTCATCGCACAGGTAGGACTCAACGCAGAACTCGTAGGTAGCGCCGTCTACGGAAACCTTGAAGTACAGATCCTTGCACTTGTTCTCGGGATCCTGATAGACGAAAGCAGCGCCGGACTCGTCATAAGCCTCAACGGTCATGCCCTTGAAGGCAACGAACAGGTTCTGCTTGTTGATGATCTCATCGGTGCCCAGCAGAGCGGTGACATCCTCAGCCTCGGCGATGTAGGGCTCAGCCTCAACGAACTCGAAGGTGCAGTCTGCGATCTCAACTTCGCCGGCCCACTCGGACTTGTAGCCGGTAACCTTGATCTTGGTGCCGGGAACGAGCTTCTCTGCATCCTCTTCGGAGCAGGCCATCTCGTACATGAAGTAGCCGCCCTCAGTGTCCTGAGCGTAAACGGTGATCTTGTTGTCCCACCAGGACTGGTGAGCCTGAACATAAGCCTCGATGACGACTTCGGCATCGAGCTCAGCTTCGGCGTACTCGGCGTAGGTCATGACGCCCTCGCCCTTGACTTCGGCTTCCTCAGCAACAGCGGCAAAGCCGAGAACCAGCATGAGAACCAGAACCAGAGAAATGATCTTCTTCATGGTGAAATTCCTCCCATAAATATTGTCGTCTCATCCTTGAGACAAAATCATTATACCACCTTTTTGTAAAGATATATACAATTACAGGCGGTTTAACCTTTTTTTATTCTTCAGGATATTTGCGGCAACATAGGCGATGATGAGCACCCATGCGGCGGCCAGCGATACCAGCAGCGCCACAGCGGTGCCGGGCAGCGGTCCCAACTCCTCGGACTCATTGGCGGCGGCGCCCAACTGATCCAGCCGGTACAGCGCCGTCATATCTGCATACAGCTGATCGATATACGCATCGTCCACGGTCTGCTTTCTGCGCACGGACTTGGTGACGTTTTCGATCATCTGGCCTGCGGCGTCACGCAGCGAGGCCGAACCGTTGAACACGGGCGTGACAAAGGTATTGGCGATATTGTCCAGCAGCAGCTTTGTGGCGTCCAGCTTGACGGAGTAGTACAGCTCGTTGTCCTCGCCGCTGCGGGAGAGGTAGTCGGTATATTCGGCGCTGTTCTGTGCCTTGGTGGTGACGGGAACATAGCCCTCGGTCTGGGCATAGGCGATCTGTACGTCGTTGGTCAGCAGGAACTGCATGAACAGCCACGAGGCGAGTACGACCTGCGGATCGTCCTTGTTGAATATGCAGAGGGACGGGCCCTGAGAGATCATCCGGGGATCGCTCGGGTCAAACTGGGGAATGGGCATGACGGCCATGTTGAAACGCACCAGTTTGTCGGGGCTGATATCCAGATTCGGGGCATCCGTGCCCATCCATGTGGCGCCGGCGGTGGAGTCGATGCCGAAGATGCACTGACCGGCATTCAGGAAGTTGCCGGGATAGCTGGAGATCTTGAAGGTGGAGAACGCCTTGCTCTGCGCATGGGGCGCAATGTCCAGCAGCAGCTTCTTCGTGTCGTCATTGAACAGCAGCACTTCGCCGTCCTCGGTGGAGTAGCCGGCGTCCAGCTGTCTGACCATCTGGATCATCATGTTGTCGGTGGATTTATAGATGAAGGGGATCATGACCTTCTGATTATTGACAAGGTAGGTGCTGTCTTCATCCTGCTCAAGCGCTGCCTCGGAGACTTCCCAGATGAAGTCCCAGGTCAGCGTTTCGGGAAGCTCGTAGCCCAGCGCTTCCACGAGGTCCTTGTTGATGTAGCAGGCTTCCATCGAGCGCATGTAGGGCAGGGCATAGCACGCATCGCCGATACAGCATTCGGAGAGGAACTGCGGAACGATCTCGTCCTGTGTCGGGGAATCAAACAGGAGCTCGCTGCCGCCCAGACCGTACTTCTCATTGCCCATCAGCTCGTCCAGCGGCACGACCACATTCTGACCGGTGAGATAGGTGGCGATATGGTCGGGATAGGTGATGCACACATTGGGTGTGGTGTTGGTGGAGATGCAGGTGATGACGTCGTTGTAGATCTTGGCGTAATCGGTATACAGGCGCAGCTTGACGGTGATGTTGGGGTACAGCGCCTCGAAATCGGCAATGGCCTGCTTGTAAATGTCGGTCTGGGTCTGGTTGGTGTCGTTCTTGGCCCAGAAGGTCAGCTCGATCGGCTTGTCGGTCAGGGCATCGGGGATGGTGAAGGTCCTGAGCCCCATGGAGCCGTGGCAGCCGGAAAGCAGCAGCGCACAGACGCATAGCGTGAGAAGCACGGAAAGCACTCTTTTCATCCCTTGGTGCCTCCTCTCGATACGCCCTCCATAATGCGCTTATGGAAGATCAGGAACAGCACGATCAGCGGTACGGAAATGACCACGACGGCGGCCATCATGGCGGGGATGTTCTCTCTGCCGAAGCCGTTTTCACGGATCTCCTGTATGCCGTTGGAGACGAGGAAGTACAGCGCATCATCGGTGATGAGGCGGGGCCACACGTAGGAGTTCCAGCACTCGATGACCTTGAGGATCGTGATGGTGACGATGGTGGGCTTGCAGATGGGCAGCATGACCCGCAACAGGTATTTCATGTCGCTGGTGCCGTCCACCTTGGCTGCCTTGTAGAGCTCATTCGGGATCTGCTCGAAATTCTCCTTCAACAGGTAGATATAGAATACCGATGTGACCGAAGGCAGAATGAGGCCGGTGAAGGTGTTCCGCAGGCCGAGGTTGGTGATGGTCTGGAAGTTGGTGATGACGACCAGCTCGTTGGGGATCATCATCAGCGCCAGGAAGAAGGTGAATACGAGGTTCTTTCCGGCGAACTCCAGCCTTGCGAAGGCGAATGCCGCCAGCACCACCACGAACAGCATGATGAGCGTGGTGACGACGGTGAATATGGCGGTATTGAGGAAATACCTACCCAGCGGCACGGCGGTGAAGGCGGAGACGTAGTTTTCAAACGTGGGCTCCAGCGTGAAAAATGCGGGGATATATTCGCTGTTGTAGGCGCCGTAGCCCTTGATGCTGGTCAGAAGCATCCAGTAGAAGGGGAACAGCACGATCACGGCCCAAACGGACAGGAGCGTGTAGATCACGGTCTTGGAAACACGGCTGCGCACACGTGCTTTCTTTTCGATGGAGTTGTAGTAGGTCTGAGAATCCATGTGCGTCACCTCCCGTCAGTATATTACGCTTTTTCTGGAGATCAGCAGGTTGATCACGGTGATGGTCATGACGATGGCGAACAGCACCAGCGCCGCTGCCGAGGCAAAGGACGGATAGCCGCCGCTGTCGCCGTACAGCATGTCGTAGACATAGCCGACGATGGTATTCATACCGGCTGCGTTGAGGTTGGTGCCGAACAGAGCCACGGCGTCGCTGTACGCCTTGAAGGCGCCGATGAAGCCGGTGATCACGAGATAGAATATCATGGGCGAGATCATCGGCAGGGTGATCCTGGTGAATACCCGCAGCTTCGGGGTGGCGTCGATGCGGGCGGCCTTGTAGTAGTCCTGATTGACCGAGGCGAGGGCGCTGGTCAGGATGAGGATCTTGAAGGGCAGTACCACCCACACGGTATAGAAGCACAGCACGAACATCTTTGCCCAGTAGGGGCCGTCGATGAAGTCCACGGACTCGCCGCCGAAGAAGTTGATCAGCAGGTTCACGAGACCTTCGGAATAGGCCGTCTTCTTGAACAGGATCATGAATACCAGACCTACGGCCAGCGTGTTGGTGACGTAGGGCAGGAAATAGACGGTCTGATACAGTTCCTTGAGCTTATTGATCGAGCTGAGTCCCACGGAGATCAGCAGCGCCAGTCCTGTGGAGACGGGCACGGTGATGATGACCAGAATGAAGGTGTTCTTGACCGCCTGCAGGAAATAGGGGTCGTGAAGCACGTAGGAGAAGTTGTACCAGCCGATGCCGGTAAATGTCTGCGAGGCGGAGTTGTAGCTCTCCTCAAACGAGTATACCACCACGTCCACGAGGGGGTATACCATGAAGAAGCCGAGAAAGAGTATGGCGGGCAGCAGATACAGCCAGCCCTTGATGTTGTTGTTCTTCATGGGCTTCACCTGCTGCAGAGCATGCAGTCGATGCGCTCCTCTGTCTCAAAGTCGAACAGGAAGCACTTGGCGGGCTTGATATGGAACGAGGCGCACTTTTCGGGGGCATCGGAGGCGATGATGGAGCGCACGTTGACGCCCTGCATGGCCTCGTGGGTGGAGACGATGCTCGTGTCCCTGCCCATGACCTCGATGTTCTTCAGCTCGCATTTGAGCTCGCCGTCGGCGGCGGGGATAAAGCCCTCGGGACGGATGCCCGTATAGACCTTCTGATCTTTGACGCCGGGCGCATTCAGTATGCAGTCGCTGCCGATATAAAGCTTTTCGTCCCTGACCTCGCCGGCAAATACGTTGATGGGCGGCGTGCCGAGGAACTTGGCGGTAAACAGGTTGACGGGGCTGTCATAGACCTCCTGGGGCTTTCCGGTCTGCTGCACCACGCCCTCTTTCATCACGACGATGCCGTCGGAAATGCTCATGGCCTCCTCCTGATCGTGGGTGACGAATACGGTGGTGATGCCGGTCTCCCGCTGGATGCGGCGCAGCTCTTCCCGGGTCTGAAGCCTCAGCCGGGCATCAAGGTTGGAGAGCGGCTCGTCCAGCAGCAGGATCTTCGGCATCTTGACCAGCGCTCTGGCGATGGCGACACGCTGCTGCTGACCGCCGGACAGTTCGGAGGGCTTGCGCTCCATCAGCTCGTCGATCTGCACCAGTTTTGCCGCTTCATGGGCTTTGGAGAGCATCTGCTCCTTGGTGGGGCGCTTGTCACCCTTCAGGTTCTGCAGGGGGAACAGGATGTTTTCCAGCACCGTGAGATGCGGGTACAGGGCATAGTTCTGGAAGACGAGACCGACGCCGCGGTTCTCGGCGGGCACGTTGGTCACGTCATCCTCGCCGAAGAAGATCCTGCCGGAGGTGGGCTTTTCGAGGCCGCTGATGAGGTTCAGCGTGGTGCTCTTGCCGCAGCCGGAGGGGCCCAGCAGCGCCAGCAGCGTGCCGTCTTTAATCTCAAAGCAGAAATCGCCCACGGCGGTGACGCTCTTTGCCTTTCTGCCTCTGCCGGGATAGACCTTTGTCAGATGGTCAAGTACGACTTTCATGGATATCCGTCCTTTCCGATGTCCGACTAATTCAGTTTGTCGAGTATTGCATGAAGGAATGTGCCGCAGTCCTGACGGATGGCATAATCCGCATAGGCGAATATCGGCGCATCCGGGTCGGTATTTACGGCGATGATGTGTTTGGCGGCGACGCCTGCCATGTGCTGCACGGCGCCGCTGATGCCCAGGGCGATATACAGCCTCGGGGCGACGGTGCGGCCGGTCTGGCCCACCTGACGGGCGTAGGGGAGGATGCCGTTGTCGATCATGGGCCGGGAGGCGCTCAGCGTGCCGCCTAACTTCTCTGCCAGCTTTTCGGCAAGGCGGATGTTCTCCTGTGTGCCGATGCCCTGACCTACCGAGACCAGTACGTCCGCATCGGCAATGCTGATGTCGCCCTTGTTCAGCTCGCTTTTGATGAGCTCAACGGGCGATTTCGGAGCATCGACATGCTCTTTGACGACCTCGGCTTTTCCCTCAAACGGGAGCGCACGGAATACCTTCGGGCGCACCGTGGCGATCTGCGGCTTAGTGTTCGGGCAGACGATGGTCGCCATCAGATTGCCGCCGAAGGCGGGGCGTGTCTGCTTCAAAAGCCCGGTCTCCGGATCGATCTCCAGTCCCGTACAGTCCGCCGTAAGTCCTGTCTTCAGTCTTGCCGCAACACCGGGCGCCATGCTCCTGCCGAAGGCGGTGGCGCCGACCAGCAGAATGTCGGGCTCATATTTTCCGATGAGCGTGCACAGCACGTTGACGGAGGTGAGTACGTCCGGCTCCGTGCTGTCACAGGCGAGGATGCGGGAGGCGCCGGCTTCGGAAAGCGCCTGAATTTCGTTTTCGGAAAGAGGGGAGATGCTGACGGCGGTGACGCTGCCCAGCTCACGGCCTTTTCCGATCAGCTCGAATGTCACGGAGCGGATGCCGTCTGCGCCGTGCTCGCAGAATACAAATACGGTATTTGTCATGTCAGCGCACCTCCCTGCTGTCCAGAATTTCAAGCAGCTTTTGCGCCTGTTCGTCTGCCGTGCCGTCGATAAATACGGTATGATGGACGAGGTTGGGGCGCTCGCTGCTGACGACACGGGTCGCCGAGCCCTTGAGACCCAGCCTGTCCGGATCAATATCCAGATCCCCGGCGGTCACGGTCTCGATCTGCGCTTCTTCGCCCCGGAGGATGCCGCCGACAGAGGGCAGCTTCGGGATGTTGATCTCCCGCACCACGGTGAGCAGGGCGGGCAGCGGCACGGTGACGGTATTGACGCCGTCATCGGTGTTCTCGTTGACGGTGACGTTCTTTTCGGTGATTGCAATGATCTTTGACACGTTGCAGACGTGCGGGATGTGCAGCAGCTCGGCGATCATCGGACCGACCTGTGCGGTGTCGCCGTCGGTGGCCATTTTGCCGCAGAGGATCAGGTCGGGCATGCCGTCCTTTTTGATGGCTGCAGAAAGTGTCGTGGCGGTGGCCAGCGTGTCGGAACCGGCAAATGCCCGGTCGGTCAGCAGCAGCGCCCGGTCTGCGCCCACGGCGATGACACGCCGCAGCATGTCTGCGGCGGCGGGAATGCCCATCGTGACCGCCGTGACCGTGCCGCCGATCCTGGCCCTGATGCGGACGGCTTCCTCCACGGCGTGCTCGTCAAAGGGGTTCAGCACGGACTTTGTGCCGTCACGGATGATGGTATTGGTGACAGGGTCGAGCCGGGCCTCGTTGGAGGCGGGGACCTGTTTTACGCATACGGTTATCTTCATAGCAGCTTTCCTTTATTCCATGGTCAGTATGTTTCCGATGCCGAGAATGCACTTGGGGTCAAGTGACTTTTTGAACCCGACCAGCTTATTCATGTTTTCCCCGCCGTACATGATGAGGGCGAGTTTGCGCTTGATCTTGCCTGCGCCGTGCTCAGCCGAGATGCTGCCGCCCATGGCGTGAACGTCTGCCGCCCACTTTTCAAAGATGCGGTGGCCGTGCTCGTATTCTTCCCTGTTGCGGGCGAGAATGTTGGGATGTACGTGGTTTTCGCCGATGTGGCCGAATATGATCCAGTGCAGGGACGTTTCCGTCAGATCGTGCTTGTAGATGTGGAACAGCTTGTCAAAATGGGCATCGTCCACCGCCATGTCCGTGGACAGGATGGTGATACAGGGCTCGTTTTTCTTGTTTTCCTCAATGATGAGGTCGATGGTCTCCGGAACGGTGTGGCGGAAGAACAGCAGCTTTTCCAGCTCCAGCTCGTCTCTGGCGACCCATGTGCGCTCGATATCGCCGCCCACGGCGGGGAGCACCTCTGCCAGTGCCCGGATGATCGGCGGCATTTCGTCTTTGCTTTCGTTGTTGAATTCCACATACACGCCGCAGTTGTAGTTGTCCGGCAGCTCCTGAAGCTGGCGGAAGGCGGGCGTGAATTCCTTCTGGCGCACCACTATGTCGAGTGCGTTCTTGTTGAAGAACTCGATGGAAGCGGGATGATAGGGGAAATACGGCACGCCTGCATCCGGGTGTCCCTTCATGGCCCGCACATAGGTGAGGGCGTTTTCATCGTCCGGGAAGAAGGCGGTGAGCCCCCACAGATGGCCGGGGCTCTTCATCAGCTTCAGCTCCAGCTCGGACAGTATGCCCAGCGTGCCCTGACTGCCCATGAACAGGTCGATGAGCTCCATGTCCTTTCGGATGTAGTAGCCCGCATCCTTGATGTCGGGGGTCTCAAAATCGGGAAGCAGGTATTCCCTGCTCGTACCGTCGGTAAAGTTCAGGGTGAAGCGTCTTCCGTCAGCCTTCTGCTTGCCCCGTTCCAGTACGCATACCTTTCCGTCGGCAGTGACGACACGCAGCGCATGGATGTGGCTCCTGGTGCAGCCGTACAGGTACGATCTGGCCCCGCAGGCGTTGCAGGAAGCCATGCCGCCGATGCTGGCGGTGGGTTCGGTGGGGTCGGGCGAGAAGAACAGCTCTCCGGCTTTGATGCCGCGCAGGGTCTCCACGGAGTCCGCATCCCAGCCGCCGATGTCAAAGGCCTTGTTGGCGAGCGCCTTTCGCAGCTGCACCAGCAATACGCCCGGCTGTATACGCAGGTAGAAATTTCCGTCATCGCCCTTGCGGATGCCGAGGATCTTGTTCATTCTGGAAAGGTTCAGCGCCAGACCCTTCATCGGGCTGGCGCCGCCGGAAAGGCCGGTCATGCCGCCCTGTGCGGTCAGCGGGACGTCGTTTTCATTGCACCACCGGATGACGGAGACGATGCCGTTTTCGTCTGTGGGGAAGGCGATATAGTCGGCACTTCCCATCGTGCGGGATTCGTCAAACAGGTAACCGGCATATTCGTCGGTCATCGGTTTAATGAGCTCGGGTTTCTGCATTTGATCTGTACCTCTTTTATAATCAGCACGCCGAAGTATATAAATATACTCCGGCATTGCATTTTTTGAGCTGTTTATTTGACTTCCTGATAGTGCTCCAGGAAGCGGATGGTTCTTTCGTTCTGCGGATGGTCGATGACCTGTTCTGCCGTGCCGTATTCGGCAACGACGCCGTTGTCCATGAACAGCACGTTGTCCGCCACTTGACGGGCAAACTGCATTTCATGGGTGACGATGACCATGGTGGTGTTGCGGGTGGACAGAGAGCGGATGACGTTCAGCACTTCGCCGGTCAGCTCCGGGTCGAGGGCGGAGGAGGGCTCGTCAAAGCACAGAATGTCCGGCTGCATGGCGAGGGCTCTGGCGATGGCGACACGCTGCTGCTGGCCGCCGGAAAGCTGGTGGGGATAGTTGTTTGCCTTGGCGGAAAGTCCCACGCTGTCGAGGATCTCATTGCCCCGTTCCCTGATCTCGGCAAGGATCTTTTTGCGGTTTTCCTTGTAGCCGGGCTGTTCCTTTGCCAGCAGCTCGCAGGCAAGCGTCACGTTCTGGATGGCGGTGTATTGGGGGAACAGATTGAACTGCTGGAACACCAGACCGAAATGCAGACGGTTCGTACGGATCTCGGTACTGGTCAGTTTTTTGTCCGAGTCCGCATCGAATATGATCTTGTCATTGACGAGGATCTGACCGTGGCTGGGTGTTTCCAGATAGTTGAGGCACCGAAGCAGGGTGGTTTTGCCGCTGCCGGAGGAGCCGATGATCGCCAGCGAATCGCCCTTTTCCAGCGAAAAGCTGATGCCCTTCAGCACTTCCAGTGTGCCGAAGCTCTTGCGTATGTTTTTTACTTCAAGTATTGACATTGGTTTTCTCTCCTATCAGCAGCGGAAGTAGTCCATTTTCTTTTCGATCTTGCTCAGCAGGATCGTCATGAGGCCGTTGAACACCAGGAAGTACAGGCCGGTGGAGAACAGCGGGCCGATGAGTCCCTGCTTGGTGTAGCGCTCGGCGACCATGATGATCTCTGTGATGCCGATGACACGGGCGAGGGAGGTGTCCTTGATCAGGGTGATGACCTCGTTGCCCATGGAGGGAGTGATGCGTTTGACCACCTGCAGCAGGACCACCTTGAAGAAGGTCTGCGGCTTGGTCATGCCCAGTACGGCGCCGGCTTCATACTGGCCGACGGGAATGCTTTCGATGCCGCCGCGGTAGATCTCGGAGAAGTAGCAGGCATAATTGATGACGAAGGCGATCAGTGTTGCCGCCATGCGGTTCTTCATAGGCACACCGAACAGAAGACCGGGACCGTACAGCACGACGAACAGCTGCAGCATCAGAGGCGTGCCGCGGATGACCCATACGATGACCCGCACCAGTGCCTTGAGCGGCTTGATCTTTGACATGGAACCCAGACAGATCAGGAGTCCCAGCGGGATCGCCATGGCGAGCGTGAGCAGGAATATCTTGAAATTGAACCAGAAACCGCCGAAAAGGACGCTAACTATTTCTGCCATTGTTGAAAAACCCTTTCAAAAACGTATTTTGCTCGGAGGAAAAATAAACCCTAATACAAGCCGAATGCCAGACCCCCCGAAGGAGGTCTGGCGGCTGTGTGATTTAAGCCATCAGTTTTCGGACTCTACGGGAACCAGAGCCTCGGTCAGACCGTACTTGGCGGCGATCTCAGCGATGGTGCCGTCCAGGGTCAGATCGATGATGGTCTTGTTGACCAGCTCGGTGATGTCGGAACCGACACGGAAGCCGATGCCGTACTCCTGCAGACCGAAATTGTTGTCCAGGTTGACGATCATGTCGTCATAGTCGGTGCCTTCGCCTACCATGGCCAGGGCGCAAACGCTGTCGACCAGAGCGATGTCGGCGGTGCCGGCCTTGACTTCCATCAGAGCCTTTGCCATGGAGTCAACGGCGGTGTAGTTGGCATCCTTGAAGTATTCCTTGGCCATGACCTCGACGGTCTCATCGCCGGTATCGTCGATGTCGCCGGTCAGCTTGCCTTCACCGGTGGAGCCCTGCTCGGCAACGACGTATGCGCCGGCAACGCTGGCCATCAGCTTCTCTTCGGCGTCGGCCTTCATGACCATTGCCTGGGTGTTATAAAGGTAAGCATTGGACATGCTCATGTTCTGCTTGCGCTCCTCGGTGATGCACATGCCGTTCCAGATGGCATCGATGTTCTTGGAGTTCAGCTCGATCTCCTTGGAATCCCAGTTGATCTCGATGAATTCAACTTCCAGCTCGGGGTCAATGGCTGCAAACACAGCCTTGGCCAGCTCGGTATCGAAGCCGATGAACTCATCGCCCTCGTAGTAGTTCATGGGAGCAAACAGGGTCATGCCGATGGTGATCTTGCCCTTATTCTGGACATATTCCCAGTCGGACTCTTCTGCGGATGCTACGCAGAAAACGGAAAGGCACAGGATGGCTGCAAGCAGCAGGGAAAGAAGCTTCTTCATAGGGGTGATCCTCCTCATAAAAATGTAGAGATGTTGCTAATTCATCGCTTTAGTACGGTGAATTGAATGGACACATTATAACACTTTAGTAAAGTAAAGTCAAGAGGATTTGTAAATTTAACATACCATTCGTATGCTGTTTTTCGGAATCGGAAAAAAACCGGAAAAAACAGTAGCCGTTTTCTTCGCTGCTGCGTATAAAAAGGTGAACGGCAAAAACAAAGGAGGCAAACATCATGGCAATCGGGATCGTATTTTTCGGCGGAATACTGGCAATCATCGGCTTCGGCTCTGCAACCCAGGATGACTTCTGGAGCTTCTGATACAAAATCGGAAAAAACAGTAGCCATTATCACGAATGAGACGTATAAATAAGCGAAGAACAAAAAACAAAGGAGGCAAACATCATGGCAATCGGGATCGTGTTTTTCGGCGGAATACTGGCAATCATCGGCTTCGGCTCTGCAACCCAGGATGACTTCTGGAGCTTCTGATACAAAGAAAAAAACAACAGTCATTATCTCAAATGAAACGTATAAATAAGTGAAGGATAAAAAGGAGGCAGACAATATGATATGCGGATGCGCATTTTTCAACAGAATGGCGGCACTCATCGGCTTCGGGGTAACGGAAGATGATTTCCGGGCATTGTGAAAAACAGGAAAGAACAGGAACAGTCAAGGAGCGGCAATTGTGAGAAAAGTACATAATATCGGCAGAAATAACAGGGCTTTGGGGCAAACTCAAAGCCCTGTTATATTGCTTCTCGGTATCGTTCCGTATCGGCAGGGGGCAGTGAAACCGTTTTGATCTGATGAAGGATCCACTTGTAATTGCTGCTTTTCCCCTCGTGCGTACATCCTAAGCAAAGCCTAATCCGTGCGTAATTCTTTTTCGTCACTTGTTTAATTTTCGTTCATACTTTTTCAAATATTGGGGCTTATAATATAGGCATAAAGCAAAGGAGGACAAATGCTTATGAAGAAAATGACCATGAAGCTTGCTGCGATCGCAGCGGCAATCGTACTCACTATCGCCGTTCTGGGCTGCGCCGTTGCAGAGGGCAGCGTACCGACAGTGGATCCCTCTCCCGCAATTTATGTGGCACAGAAGACTGCCAACTCCGTCGTAGGCGTCATTACCAGCACCCAGAGCTGGAACTCCCAGACCCGTGAGATCACGGAAGAGCCCATCTCTCAGGGCTCCGGCGTCGTGATCCGTGACGGCGGCTACATCGTTACCAACAACCACGTCATCGAGAACGGCGAGAGCTTCCAGGTCCTGATGGCGGACGGCACCAAGATCGATGCCGAGCTGATCGGCGCCGATGCGTCTACCGACCTGGCTGTGCTGAAGGTCAGCGAGCGTCTGGAAGACCTGGTCGTTGCCGAGATCGGCTCTACGAATGACCTGGTCGTCGGCTCCACCGCCATTGCCGTGGGCAACCCCGGCGGCGAGATGCTGCACAACACCGTGACTGCGGGCATCGTTTCCGCACTGGAAAGAAGCAACATCAAGGGCAGCTCCACCAGCCGTTCCATCGACTACATCCAGCATGACGCTGCCATCAACGGCGGCAACTCCGGCGGCGGTCTGTTCGACTATCAGGGCCGTCTGATCGGCATCAACACCCTGAAGTATACCGGCGGCTCCTATGCCCAGTATACCTATGAAGGCCTTGGCTTCGCCATTCCCGTGGAGACCATGAAGTCCGTTTCCGATGACCTGATCGACTACGGCAAGGTACAGCGTGCACAGCTTGGCATCAAGGCCGGCGACTACACCGACGGTCCCGATGAGCCCATGAGCAACCACGCTCCCGCAGGCGTCTATGCTTTCGACGTGACTCCCGACGGCCCCGCCGAGAAGGCCGGCATGAAGCAGTATGACTGCATCTACTCCGTGAACGGCGTACACGTCAGCAACTTCACCGAGCTCACCACCCAGCTGGACAAGTACGAGATCGGCGAGACCGTGACCGTGACCGTCGTCCGCTATGACCAGATCCAGTATACGGCGGCAAGCAATCAGGACATCAACAGCTACTATTATTACTTCTTCAACATGCCTACCCAGAGCATGACGCCCTCCGGCTTCACCGTCAGCGGCGGCTATGACTTCGTCGATCTGGAAGTAACGCTTCAGATGATGGAAGAAGATTGATAAGTACTGATCCCATCCTCTCTCCCGCAAATGGGGGAGAGGATTTTTTGACGTAAATGCTATTGACAAATGAAAGGATACGGATTATACTGTATAAAAATAACCAATGCGAAAAGACACAAGCCGAATCGGAGGTTGGCAGTATGACCACACTTACAATTGACAAATACATCATGCCGTCGGCATCTCTGGGCCCGGACAATCCGCTTCCGGATCTCAAGAAGAATGCAGACGCCCATGCAAACATCGACATCGACAGAACGACTGTCAGTGACGAAGAATCCAAGTACATGGGCTGGGGCCGCACCAACGGCATACTTCCCTATACCATCCACAACAACTATAACCGCAAGAAGAAGGACAAGGCATGGAAGGCCGTCATCCTCGAAAACGAGTACATCAAGGCCACCTTCCTGCCGGAGCTGGGCGCAAGGCTCTGGTCGCTGATCGATAAGGAGACCGGCAAGGAGCTGCTGCACTGCAATCCTGTGTTCCAGCCCTGCAACCTCGCCCTGAGAAATGCATGGATCTCCGGCGGCGTGGAGTGGAATCTGGGCATCATCGGACATACTCCCTTCACCGTGGATTCCCTGTACGCAGAGACCTTCACGCTGAAGGACGGCACGCCTGCCGTCAGATTCTATCAGTATGAGCGTGTCCGCAAGCTGGTCTACCGCATCGAGGCGTTCATCCCCGAGGGCTATAAACACCTGCTGGTCAGGATCCGCATCGACAACACCCGCAAGGAGGATACCGCCGTTTACTGGTGGAGCAACATGGCGGTCAACGAGGGCGAGGACATCCGTGTTATGGTCCCCTCCGACAAGGCGTACCGCTACGGCTACGGCAAGGGCCTGATGAAGGTCACCTTCCCGCATTTCGAGGAGTTTGACGGCAGCCGAACCATGGAGATCCCCCATGCGCTGGACTACTTCTTTGATATTCCCGAAGGCCGCCGCCATTGGGAAGCCGCCATCAACCGGGAAGGCTACGGCTTCTGCGAGACTTCCACGTCACGACTGATCGGCAGAAAGCTGTTCGTCTGGGGCATGGGCGCAGGCGGACGCCATTGGCAGGAGTTCCTGAGCGTCAAGGGCAGCAAGTACATCGAGCTGCAGGCCGGTATTGCGCATACGCAGCTGGAGCATCTGCCGATGAAGGGAAGCGAGACCATCACATGGATGGAAGCCTACGGCTCGATCCGGGCGGACGGCAAGGTCGTTCACGGCGAAGACTACAACGCAGGCTCCGACAATGTGGCGGCTGCGCTGGAGGTCAAGTATCCCGAAGCCAGGATGGAAGCAGACTTCGTGAAGTACAGCAGCGAGCTGGACAATATCCACGGCAAGTTCGTGCATAAGGCGGACGGCTGGGCGGCTCTCGAACAGGAGCTGCCGGGCAACGATTTCAACGCCTGCGGACTGATCTTCCCCGCCAACCGCATGGGCGATGCCGAGAAGGAATGGGAAGCCCTCATCAAAGAAGGCGCATTGCCCTGTCCAGAGGTCACCGACGAGCCCAAGGGCTATCAGGTATCCGATCAGTGGCTGGAGCTGCTGAACAAGTCCATTGAGAGCGGCAAAGGCGCACACTGGTATGCCTATTATCAAAAGGGCGTCATGCTGGCCTACCGCAATGATACCGAAGGCGCCAAGGCCGCTTTCAGCAAGTCTCTTGAACTGGCAAGGTCGCCCTGGGCACTGCGCTGCCTCGCGGTACTGGACACCATCGACAAGGATAATATGGATCTGGCTGCCGGTGCCGGGAAGATGCTGGAGGCTGTCGGCATGTCCAAACAGCGCAACCTTGTTACCGAGGCGCTGCAGATGCTGAACGCCGCCGGAAGATTCGAGGACACCAATGCGGTCTATAAGACCCTGCCCGCCTGTCTCAAGTGTATCGGCCGACTCAAGACCCTCAATATCGAGGCACTGATCGGCAACGAGAAGATCGAAGAGGCCGAGAAGCTGATGATGGGCGATATCGAGCTGACCGACGTCAAGGAAGGCGAAGTCTCGCTGACCGATATGTGGTTCAAGCTTCAGGCTATGAAGAAGTACGGCGTGAAGGAACCCGATGAGGCGCAGCTGGAGGACGTAAAGAAGACCATGACGCCTCCCGAGCATCTTGACTTCAGAATGAAATAATCGGAACAAATGAAAGCGGACTTTCGCAAAAACGTGAAAGTCCGCTTTTTCATTTGTGTCAGATGAGGTGCAGCTGCTCCATACAGGCGAACAGCCTGCTGCGGTACGGCTCCTCCAAAGGCACCAGCGGCAGCCGCAGATAGTCTTCGCAGAAGCCCATCTTTGCCAGTGCCGCCTTGACGGGGATCGGGTTGACCTGACTGAACAGCAGCTTTGTGACCGGCAGCAGCTCGCATTGGAGCTTGAGACTGCCCGAAACATCGCCGTCAAACCAGCGCTGACAGATCTCCTGTGTCCGCCGGGGGAGTATGTTCGAGAGCACCGAGATGACGCCCTTGCCGCCGAGGGAGAGGATCGGCACGATCTGATCGTCATTTCCCGAATACAGATCCAGTCGGTCACCCACCAGCGCCACCGTTTCCAGCACCTTGGAGATATTGCCGCCGGCCTCCTTGATGCCGGTAATGTTGGGATGCTCGCTCAGCTTCAGATACGTTTCCGGCTCGATATTCACGCCGGTGCGGCTCGGCACGTTGTACAGGATGATCGGCTTGGAGGAGGCATCTGCGATCGTCTCATAGCTGCGGATCAGTCCTGTCTGCGTGGTGCGGTTGTAGTAGGGCGTGACCGCCAGAATGCCGTCTGTGCCGACGGAGCAGGCATATTTCGTCATCATCACCGCATGTGCGGTGTCATTGGAGCCTGTGCCGGCGATGATGGGGATGCGGCCCGCCGCTCTTTTTACGGCAAATTCCAGAGCTCTGCAGTGCTCCTCATCGTTCAGCGTGGGCGCCTCACCCGTGGTGGCACAGACGATCAGCGCCTGTATGCCCTCTGCGATCTGCCAGTCGATCAACCGGCCCATGCTGTCAAAATCCACGCCCTTTTCCGTGGTCGGCGTGATCAGCGCCGTGGCAGCACCCTTGAACAGTGTTTTCTTCATAGGGATGGTTTTCTCCTTTTCTGCCGGTGCTTGCATATGTTCTGCTCTCAATCACCAAGCGGGATAATTATACCACAAAAAGCTAATTTTGTATATATGATACAGAAGAATGCCATTATATATTAACGATACGTTTATGTATATTACATATTCTGTCAATTACACATTAAATATAAGCAAAAATGATCTGGCGAATACACGCCTGCATATGGATCCCAAGAGGAAAAGCGCAGGCTTGACATACAGAACGGGATGGTGTATAATTGTGCCATATAACATACCTTCGGGATAAACAACGGTTCGGAGACAGGTTAGGGATATTTACTATGATTCGTTACGTTTTGTACAATGCGGATACCGAAACAGCACGGTTCGATGTCGAACATGGCCTTGTCAGGTCATTTGTGCCGACAGAGCCCCGGCTTTTGCCGATGCAGCTGAGGAATGCCTCGGCGGAGGGCTTCATGGCATGGCTGAATGAACGAGCCATCGATCTCAACGTGCTTCATCACCGGAATCTGGTGTACGAGTTATTCAACACGAGGGATAAGCTGACGCTTTCTCTCAAGACGCATATGTTCAGCGTGTCCGATACATTTACCTGTTTTCCGGAAGGGGAATTTATGCGCCGGGATATGCTGTGCGACCCGGCGGGTCAGGCATTCGTCAGCCGATACATCCTTGTTTCAAGTGATACCTCGCTGAAAAATGCGACGCTGCATACGCCGAATGTCTCTACTGACGGCAGCTTTCCCAAAACATGGGAATATGAAGCCGGGGCCTGGTGGCTGTACAAACAGCAGTCTTCCATGGCGACCCGCTGCGAGGTGGAGATCAGCAGGGTGCTGAGAAAAATGGGGTGGGATGCCGCCGAGTACGTGTATGACGGCAGGTACAGAAAACGGGTCAAATCAAGGAATTTTGTCGGAGCAGATGAGTTTTTCGAGCCGTATGCCTCGTTCAGATATGCCTTTGAAGAACCTGCAGATGATGACGAGGCGATCAGACGCAATCTGTCTTCGCTGGGCAGCGGATTCGACACCGCATGGAAGCGCATCATCGCCGCCGATGCTTTTTTCATGAATACCGACCGGCATATGCGCAATTTCGGCGTGATCCGTTCGGCGAAAACAGGTGAAGTGCTGAGGCTTGCCCCGAACTTCGACAACAATCAGGCGTACCTTGCAAACCCGGGAGGAAGATACAGCAGCGGTATGCTGAAGCTGTTTCTGAAAACGGCGGACGAAGAAGAAAGGGAAATGATCGCCGACCTTCGGGAAGCGGTCAAAGGCATGGACTTTTTTGCGGATATCCTCAAAACGGATTGATAAAGGGGCTCTTTTCGGAGAGCCTTTTTCGATTGTCAGAAAGTATAACATTATTTCTCTTGCATTGACACCTGACGTGTTGTATAATCTACTAAAATGTACTCTTATGCACGGAGGACGTTAATGATGTCAAAACGCCGGATTACCGGTCGCTTTTATCTGTTTCTGCTGTTTTTGCTGAGCATTGTCGCATTCCTGATCATATGGTTTGCGGTGCCCCGGCCCGAAAAATACGCACTGGTGGAGACCGGTGTCAGCAGCGACAGGCGCAGGGTGCAGGCCGTCATCATGCGGGATGAGGCCATCACCAGCGTGGAGAGCGGCAGTACGGTAAAATTCATCGCAGGCGAGGGCGACCTTGTCCGTGAGGGCGACGATATAGCCTATGTTTATTCCGCCGGATATTCGGCCAACCAGCTCCAGCAGCTGGAAAGCGTCCGGTCGGAGATCCGCTCGTATCATATCTCCATTCTGGGAACGATCATCGATACCAAGCTGGATACGCTGGAGAGCAACGTGGAGTATCTGGCCCAGCAGCTCAAATCGCTGGTCAACAAGCGCACCACCGGCAACCTTCAGAACCTGACCAACCAGCTGACCAAGGCGATGAAGGAGCGGCAGACGTATCTGAGCCAGAACCAGAGAGAGGATACCAAGCTCACCAACCTGTACGAGACCGAACAGAAGCGGCAGAGCGCCGTGGAGTCGTGGCAGAGCGTGTCCACGGCGGCAAAGGACGGCGTCGTCAGCTTCTATCTGGACGGCTATGAGGATTTCCTGAACCCGTCCAAGCAGGAGCAGATCACCATCGACAGCCTGAGAAAGATATTGCGGGGCGACGAGACCGACAGCGTGTATTCCAGACTGTCCACCAATATCTACCGGCTGGTGGATACCGGCAAGTGGTATGTATATATTTTGAGCGATGAATCCACCTTCAATCCCGTGTCGGACCAGAGCTTCTGGTTCCAGCTTTGCGGGTTTGAGGACATCATCTATGAAGGCAGGACGGTTTCCAGCATGAAGTCCGGCGGCACCGTGATGACGCTGCTGGAGATCAATACGCCCATCGGTCCGCTGCTGGATCAGCGCTGCGGCGATGCTATTGTCAGTACCGACATCACCGGACTTCGGGTCCCGGCAGGCGCCATCTATACCGAGAACGGCCAGACCGGCGTGTACATCTATGACGGTGCAGGCGGACTGTTCCGTCCGGTCATCGTGATCACTAAAGATGCGGATTATGCTCTGATCAGCACCGAATACACCGACGAGCTGTATGCGGGCTGCTATGTCAGGGTGAAATAGACGAAGAAAACAGAGGCGGCTGTTTATGACAGACAGGGAAACGCTCAGACAGAGGATCGAAGACTACACCGGGCGGCTGAACGATGCGGGCGCAAAATGGGGCACCGTGGAGCTGTTAGGCGTGACAAAGACCATTGATACGGAGACCATCAACCTTTCATATGAGGCGGGTATCCGCAAGATCGGCGAGAACCGGGTACAGGAGCTGACGGAAAAGCTGCCCCTTCTTGACCCGAGATTTGAAAAGCATATCATCGGACGGCTGCAGACCAACAAGGTCAAGTACCTCATCGGCAACGTCAGCCTGATCCAGTCGGTGGACCGGCTGGAGCTTGCGCAGGAGATCAACCGGCTTTCGGTGAAGAAGCAGCTGGTCACGGACATTCTGGTGCAGGTGTCTCCGGCAGGCGAGGAGCAGAAGGGCGGCATCGACCCGGAAGCGCTGGACGGCCTGATCGCAGAGATCAACGCCATGGAAGGGCTTCGGCTGAGAGGCCTGATGGCGGTGATGCCCAAGGCAGAATCGCCGGAGGACATCCGCTTCATGTTTACGGACATGCGCAGAAGGTTTGATGCGCTGAAAGAGAAGCAGGCGCATATCGACATCCTCTCCATGGGCATGAGCGCAGACTGCATCGTCGCAGCCGAGGAAGGCGCAACGATGGTGCGGCTGGGCAGCGCTATTTACGGAGCCAGGGATTATTCAAAAGCAATCGGAGGAAATACGAACCCATGAGCTTTTTCAACAAGTTTATGAACTTTATCGGCCTGCCGGAGGACAACGAGCCGTCCGGCAATAAGCAGACAAAGAAGACCGCAGCAAGACAGGACGACCGCATCCGGGAAGAAGCCGACGACTTTGAAAGCGAATTCGGCGCTTATGAGGAGCAGCAGATCCGCAGAAAGAGCAGAAGGATCAACCTTGCCGAGGACGGAGACGACACCATGTGGGCGGAGGAGGAGCAGGAGCCGAAGAAAAAGACGGCTGCCCGTCCTTCCGGAGCCTCCGTACACCGCACTGTCCCGAGACAGCATACAGCCGGCAGCGAGCCTGATTACGAGCGGGAGACCGCAAGTCCCCGTTATACGACGGCAAGAGTGCATACCGTGCACACCGTACACAGTACGACGCAGGCGAAGAAGCCCTCGCATGTCATACTGAAGCCCCGTACGGTGGAGGATTGCCGTGATGCGATACAGGCGCTGATCGCAGGAAACACCGTACTGCTGAATACGTCGCTGATGGATGCCGCCACCGAGCGCAGAGCCGTAGACATCATGAGCGGCGCCATGTATGCACTCAAGGCGGAGCATACCGACGTCAGCGAGCATGTATATCTCTTTGAGCCTGCCTGAAGAAGAGAAGAAAAATGATGAGATTTGAAATTGCCTATTCGATTTACAGAGGGATCAACATCTTTCTGTCCATTGCATCCTGGGCATTGTTCGTCTATTGCCTGATGACGTGGTTCGTGCGTCCCAACAGCCCGATCTACTATTATACCTCCCGGTTTGTGGAGCCCATCGTGGCGCCCTTCCGCCCCCTGTCCAGAAGGCTGATGGAAAAAGGCGTGATGCTGGATACTTCCGTCATCCTGGCGATCATCGGCATACGGATCGTGAGCTGGCTGGTGGATCTGTTGTTCCGGTGGCTGATATTCTGATGAGCGAAGAACTGTATTTTGAAAAGCGGCTGAACGAGCTGGCGCTGCGGGCGGACAAGCTGGGCACGACGGTGTTCACGAGGTTCCTCGACATGGCCCAGCAGCAGGCGGCGCTGCGAATTGCGAGAGAAAACAATGTGCAGTGTACGCTGTTCGGCGGCTTTGACGAGGCGGAACGGCGGGTCGCCGCTTTCCATACTTATGAGCCCGATCAGGAATTTCCGATACGGATCATAGAGATCGCCTGGCGCAGCAAATTCGGCAGCCCCTCTCACAGAGACCTGTTGGGTGCGCTGATGGCGCTGGGGTTTGAACGGGAGCGCATCGGCGATATCGTGCTGGCCGAGGAGAAGGCGTATGTCTTCGCCGATCCGGAAATGGCGGACTACATCGTGCAGAATTTCGAGAGCGCCGGTCGGGTCAGCGTGAAGTGCCGCCTCACGGATTCTGCAGACGAGCTGCCGCAGCCCAAGGGCAGACATATCCGGGACACCGTGCCGTCGCTGCGGCTGGATGCCCTGACGGCAGCCGGATTCTCGCTGAGCCGAAGCGCCGCCGCCGAAGCCATCAATGCGGGCAAGGTGTTCGTCAATCAGGTCAACATCCTGCGTACCGATTACGTCGTTCCCGAGAACGCACTGATCTCCCTGCGGAGGACAGGTCGAATGCGCTTCGAGGGCGTGGACGGGCATACGAGGAAGGACAGACTGGCGGTCAGACTGTTCATTTACGGCGAATGAACCCGGAAATCATGTTAAATTTCAAGGATTATGCAGGAACAGGCACTGTATACGACAAAATATAACCTTAGTGTATTATAATATATTTATGCACAGCCGGATATGCCGGCGGTTCGTTAAACAGATAGCAGAAATAATCGAGAAATACAGAAACAAGTAATTTCAGAAAAGGAGACATAAATCATGATTACAGTCAAGGACATCCGCACGAAGGAATTCACCCGTACCACCCGCGGCTACAAGATCGAAGAAGTGGACGATTTCCTGGATCAGATCGCCGATCAGGTTTCCGAGCTGATCAAGGAGTTCAAGGCCGCCAGCGAGAAGGCCGAAAATGCCCAGGCTGAAATCGATGCCGCAAAGGCCGAGGCTTCCAGTGCCATCGCCAATGCCCAGGCTGCACAGCCCGTACAGGTCGTCAATACCGTAAATACCTCCGTTGAGGAAAATCAGTATTTCGAGAACTTCAAGAATTCTCTGAGCGAGACTCTGCGTACCGCCCAGAAGACCGCAGACGATACCGTTGCCGAGGCTCGCAAGAAGGCCAATGCCCTCATCGAAGAGGCAGAGCAGCAGGCCGCTGCCATCACCACCGCTGCCAATGCCGAGGCTGACAAGGCCCGTGCGGAAGCTGAAGGCGTGAAGGCTGCAGCAGAGGACTACAAGGGCCGCTTCATCCGGCTGCTGGAGGAGCAGGCTCATCTGCTCAAGGCTGACGAGTCCCTGTTCAACTGATCAACTGCCGCATAAACTGTCGGTCGTTGGCGTATGCGGAAACACAATTCCCTGCATACGCCTTTTTCATTGAATTGTATAACAGAGAGTATTGTGAAGAAAAAGAATATAGGAAGAGTGATCGACCTGTGCGTTGTGCTTCTCATCTGCATTCTGGACAGATTCACCAAGCAGTGGGCACAGGCGCATACGGCGGACATATTCCCGCTGATCAAAAACGTCGTGCGGTTCCGCTATATGGAGAATACCGGCATTGCGTTCAGCGCACTGGGCGATATGCAGGTGCTCAACTGCATTCTGTCGGGGATCCTGCTGATCATTGCGGTTTTTGCGTATTTCCGGACGGAAAACCGGGGCGAATGGATCCGGGCCGGGCTCGTTATGATGATCTCCGGCGGCGTCGGCAACCTGTATGACCGGCTGACCGCAGGCTTTGTGACGGATTTCATCGAGCCGGTGTTCGTGCAGTTTGCCGTGTTCAATGCGGCAGATGTCTTCGTGGTATGCGGAGCGATCTGCCTGCTGATCGGCGTGATGAAAGCGGGTGACCTCAAATGAAGCAGCGGCTGGACGTTATTGTCGCCGGGCAGTACGACATTACGAGGTCGAGAGCCGAGAAGCTCATCAAGGACGGCTGTGTGACGGTGGACGGCATCGTCGTGCCGAAGCCGAGCTTTGAGGTCAGGGACGGCATGCAGATCGTGCTGGATATGCCGCAGGTGAAGAAAGCCGTCGTAGAGGCGCAGGACATTCCGCTGGAAATCGTGTATCAGGACGAGGATCTGGCGGTGGTGTTCAAGCCCAGCGGCATGGTGGTGCATCCGGCAGCGGGAAATCCCGACAACACGCTGGTCAATGCGCTGATGGCTAAGCTGGACAACCTCTCCGGCATCGGCGGCGAGCTGCGGCCGGGAATCGTGCATCGGACCGACAAGGACACCTCGGGACTGCTGCTGGTGGCAAAAAACGATCGGGCGCATGTGAGCCTGTCGGAACAGATCAAGGTGCACAGCGTCGAGCGGGCATACAAGGCCATCGTCATCGGCACGATGAAGGAGCCGGAAGGGGACGTGGAGGGGAATATCGGCCGCCATCCCACCGACCGCAAGAAAATGGCGATCGTAAAGACCGGAGGCAAGGAAGCGCATACGCATTGGACGGTGTTGGAGGAGCTGAAGGG
>JAZLHZ010000003.1:0-8819 GCA_045617085.1 Clostridia bacterium | reverse complement strand
TCCTTCTGCTGCAGATGGCTCACGTCATCCCAGACATCGCCGGGATAGGCAGGCTCGTCATCGTAATACGTATACACCTTGCCGCCGGTCTTGATGGAGCGGTAGACTCTGCCGTCCGCATCCACAAGCCGCTTCATGTGGTTGTGCCGGGTATCGCTGCGGCTGATCGGTATGCTCTCCAGATCGAAGTAATAGCGGCGGGTCTTGCGGTAGAAGAAGATGCTGTCATGCTTGCGGCTGAAGAACTTCTTCGCCCGGCCGCCGGTCTGATATGACCACACGATCTCGTTGAGGAAGTTGCCCTCGCCGAAGACCTCGTCCAGCAGCAGACGGATATGGGCGCTCATCCGGTAATCGATATGCACGAAAATGACGCCGGTGTCGCTCAGCAGCTCCCGGGCGCCCTTCAGCACCGTGCGCATGAAGTCGAGATACGTTTCGGTGGTGTACTTATCCGAATAGGCGGGCAGCTCCAGCGAGCCCGCACCGGTCCGCCAGTCCTTTTCGCCGACCCGCATCCGCATGATGAAGTCCTGACCGGTGGTAAACGGCGGGTCCAGATAGATCAGCTGGACCTGTTCGGAATACTTTTCCAGAAGCTCGGGGAGAAGTTTGAGTACGTCGCCCGAGTACATTTCGCCGCAGGAAGCGGCGTCCAGCTGTTTCTCATGGGAAATGGGTATGCTGTGCAGCGTCATATACGTTCACTCCTTGGCTGCTTTTATAGTCCTTCCCCACCTCAGTGGGGAAGGTGCCGAGCGTTAGCGAGGCGGATGGGGCTTGATAGGTACGGATAGTGGCGTTTTTCCAACTGCATTACTTTATCAGCCCTACCCACCGCCTGCGGCGGTCCCCCCTTCTCGCTGCGGCTCGGTCAGGGTTTGGCTCTGACAGCGCACTGCGCTGTCATTCACTACCGAACCCAACTCGCTAACGCTTGTTCCCACTGATGCGGGAGGGGACTTTTGGCTTCGCCGCTTGCTCAAATAATACTGACTTCTCCGTTTTCCGCACGGACGGTCACGGTGCAGCTTCCCGTGCCGTACTGCCTTGTGACAAAGCAGCGGTCACCGGGAAGGGCAAATTCCACGGATTCCTTATGCAGGTACAGCTTCATTTCAAACCGCTCTGCACAGTACGGCGCAGGCACCCGGTGGATGGCCGGTGCGGTCTGCGGGCACTGATCCTTTTCGATCAGCGTGGCGGTGAGGGATGCCGCATCGAATTCGACGGCGCAGCGTGCATCGCCGCAGATGACGTTTATCCGATAGCACAGGTTCTCCGTTTCCGGCTGCAGCGTAAGACAGGCGCAAATATCGTCTCCGTCAAGCATGGTTTCTTTTGCGGTGATATGCTGTATTTTTGCTGCGGGACTGTCGATGATCCGGGTGCCGAGCGTTCCGTCGCTGCGCCGGATCAGCTCTCTCGTGACGGTGAAGCCGCCCCAGGCTCCGGTGGGGATCCAGCCGGATACCAGACGCCGGTCGCCCAGCATGGCGGTCTTCGGCACGCACAGGCAGGGATCGAGCATGCTTTCCTTCAGCCTGCGCCACGGTCCGCAGGACTTTTCGCTGACGAAATACTCCGCATTCAGGTGATGGGAGCCGACAAGATAGTACATATCTCCCATCCTGAAATAGTCGCTGCATTCCGGCTGGCTCTCATCGCCGCAGATAAAGAAAGGTTCCTGCTGCTGCCAGTCGGTGAGGTTATCACTGGTCAGATGCGCCAGACAGCCGCGGTTCTGCGTCTGCGGCAGGTAGGTGGAGGTCACCAGCATGTGGAACAGTCCGTCCTCGACCCGAAATACCTTGGGGTCCCGGGCGGAGGTGGGCTCGTAAGGATGGGTCAGCGACAGGTATTTTCCGCTCTTTTTGAAATGCTCGCAGTCGTCGCTGACGGCATAGGTCAGCCGTGCAGGCGAGCCGTCGGTCATGCGGGCTGCATAGAAGGCGTAGACCTTTCCTTTATGCTCGATCAGCGAGCCGGTGCAGATACTGCCCTCCCATTCCTCGTCGATGCCCACGGCGATGGAATGATCCTGCCAGTGTATGAGATCGGAGGTCGAGCGCTGCATCCACTGATGAGCGCCCAGCCCTGCCTTGCTGCCGTGATGCCGCCGGTCGAACAGTGCGAACAGCCGGTATTCGCCCTTGTAGCTGAAGGGCATACAGTCGCCGATATTCGCATTGTAGTTCGTCAGGTCGAAGCCCGCATCCTCCGGGAAGGAATCGACAGGCACGAGCCCTTCTTCGGAATCGAAGGCGGGGATCTCGCCGACGAGCCAGTCCTCGTCCGTCAGCTTTCCGTCACAGTACAGGCGCAGGGAGGCGTTCCTTCGCTCCAGCCGCAGGTTTCCCTTTTCGGGCGAAAACAGACGGAAGGTGAAGTCCGTCATGCCCTCCAGCCACACGGCGTATTTTTGATCGCTGTGGGTGAGGCAGGTGACGTGTACGCCGTCCTCTTCAAAATCCGCCCAAAGGACGGGTTTTCCGCCGGAGGTCAGCGCAAAGGGCTTCGTGAATTCAACATACCACATTATTTGATCTCCGTTCTGTACAGAAGATTACAGTTTTTCGGCAGTTCCGCATCGATCCAGAAGATGGAATATGCCCGGCACATACCGGTCTCGATGCCGTTTTTGCCGAGGTAGGGGAAGGTCACTTCGCTGTCCGGTACGACCTCGTAAATATAGGGACGCACCTGCTCGTGCCAGCTCTGGGCGCAGGAATCGATGACCAGCAGCTGCCGTTGTCCGTCGGCTGTGCGGGCGGCGACCAGCGCCACGATGTGCCCCGGATGCAGATTGCACAGGGCGGTGTTGCCCTCGGATATGTGCCGCCACAGCTTCTCCCTGTCGTTCAACAAGCCATCCTTATCATAGCGGAAGCCCCACTTTGCGGCGCAGCCGTTATCCGTCATGCCGCCCAGCATCCTCGGCCGGTTGGTGCCGTCCTTGCCCCGGGCACCCAAAGCGACGGCGATGTCCGCCACCTCATCCGGGTCGAGCACGATGCCGTGCATCCATTCGACACAGTGGCACAGCGCAAATATGCCGCAGCCGGAGGAGGTCAGATCCTCCGATCCGTCATAGGTATAGGGGTGCGTCCAGTCGAAGGACTTCTGATTGCGGAAGTGGATCGTGTGTCCGTAAAGCCCGATCTCAAAGGTCTTCGGGGAGTAGCTCACGGCGGTCATCCTTTCGGAATTGATATACTTATTATACACTATTTTGCTTTTGATTGCAAGGGCAAAACAGCAAAAAGTATTTCCGAGGGAGAGAATGGAAAGAATCCTAAGCCTTAAAGTTCCTTTTTCATTGAAGTATAGTCAGAGTTCGACTCTGACAGCGTAATGCACTTCTACTTCCGAAAAGTGAATAAAATATAAAAAGTGGGAATAGAATTGTATATAAAAAACAGGCAAGCAATATAATGTTGGCCTGTTTTGATTTATGTTCCGAGGAAGTAATTATCAATATCAGACTTTGTTTTAAGGATATATTCCCATTTTACTCCTACATGCTTGCATAGATGGATAGAACCGTTGAATGCTTCTTCATAATCCGGCGAGAAAGCTTCATTCAGTATTGAACAGAATATATTGAAATCGTTGTTGAGTTTAGTCACAGCTTCACGATATTCTATATCAAGCTGGTGTTTATGTTCCCGGATTTCTTCCAAGTAGCGAATGAGAATTTTCTGCTCACTACCGGAAAGATAATTCGTGGCGATTTGATACATCATTGTACCGATGGAATTTCCGATGACAGCACCGATTATCGGTATCGGAATGATTAGCTGTCCGGCAAATGATGACAATGCACTAACTGTGGTATCAACACACAGCATTTCGGAGTTGTGTATAAATTCATCAGACGATATTCTTCCTGATTTGAGCAAATATGCCTGTTCGGCAATGCCCATTGAGGCAGTGACGATAGCATTTGCGGCAGCTGCCGGAGTAGCAGTGAAATTTGTTAATGCGTATACGCTGGCACCTCGAATGCCGCCTTTGGCAAGGCCGATTCCTGTCTTTGTGCATATATTGTTCCAATCTTCCGAATCAAATTCCGAAATGGATTTGCCTGATTTTATCCTGGAAATGATCTCTATACAGAGCGTGGTACCGCCTTCAACTGCCGATGATACGGCAGTAACTTTCAATGCCTCGTTCAGAGTCGGTTGATGTTTTATATGTGCTTCTCTGCGAATGTTTTCATCAGTTTCTTTTAATGCATCTTTCTCCTTTTCCATTGTTTGGTCAATTGTATTCATTTGGACTTCTCTGTATTCAATTTGTGCCGGTTCTATGTCGGAGAGGTTTATTTCACTTTGCCGGAAGAAATCATTGACTTCTTTCCACTGTTTTAGGGAGAAGTCACCGGTTTCCGTTGGCATTTTGTATGCATCCTCCTGTGATATCTTGAGGTAATGTATGATTTTTTGATAGTGATTTTTTGGAACCTGATATTTACCTCCTTGCTTCAAGTAATCCGGATAAATGCTGGCATGTTGCTTTATTGCCTGCAGTGATAAATGTCCACCGTTGTTGACAAATTTTTGTTGTATCGGCGTTGAATCACGCATCAGGTCAATGGGCCCGTTATCGTTGACCCATTGACAGTTGGCATGTTTACCGATGATTTGACGATGGGCGTTTTCAATACCAACTTCGGCAACTTCTGCGATAAAGCCGTGCATGCCTTTTGTGCCGCCTCGGTTTGTGGTGATGATTTGCTTGTGTATAATGTTCAAGGTGTCATCAATGGTTGAGGTGGCGTTAATGAAATTCTTATCTTGTACGGCTAAATCACGCATGAGTGTATCTAATCTGACTTGATTCAGATAATTGATCCATGATGCCGTAGCTTGTTCTTGACTGCTATTTTTGAGGAAATGCTTGTTCATGTATTACTCCGTTATCTTTTCTGCAATCAATTTGGAAAGAGCCATGGCATTATTAACGATACTACCAAGTAATGTCTGCTGCTTATTAGATAGCTTCGAGTAATCGTAGGAACGAAGACTATTTGCTTGAGTGAGTTGTTTAGCTAACTGTTTACGTAGGTTTTTTGTTTCTTCGAATAGGTTGATTAATTTTGATTGTAGTGTATTTAGTGCAATAGTGTGTGCATCAATCTGCTTTATTTCTTCTTTTTTAGATTCCTGAATTGCTTTTTTCTTTCTTAAATATGACAGGATGCCCCAAAGCGTAGTTGCGCTGGCGATGCCTATACCGATGGGTCCGGCTAAAGCAAGGAGCGCATGTCCGGCAGCTATTCCACCGCCACCGGCAGCAATTGCTCCTCCACCAAGCCAAGCAAGCGCTGCGTTAGTTGCAGCTGCTCCGCTAAGCGCAGAAATGGCTGAGCCGGTTGATGCTGTTCCGAAGGTGGAAGCCAACCACAAGGCAACTGATGGGGCAGATGCGGCAAAAGCTGACCCAGCCACAACTCCGGCGGCAGATGTGGCAACGGATGATTTGAGTGCATCTGAATGTTTACTACCATAATTTTTGTCTTCAATGAATTTATCTTTATGGTATTCAACAATAGTAATATCATCATCAATTTCCTTTGGGTGAAGAGAAATACTATTGATTAGGTCAAGTGTTTTGTGTATTGTGTCAACGGCATTGTTGCGTTCTTCAAACAAGGATTCACCGGCATTAATGAAATTTTGATAGCTTTCATCATATTTTTTGATCGATCGGCTGCGAATACGTTCCAGTGCTTGATCTGGTTCGAAGAATAGATCAATGTCATCAATTTCGGATTGAAGGGATACTTCATCTTCATATAAATCAAAACTGTTTTCTTGACAAAATGTAATATATTCAGTAACGCGAGACATATGTTTTTTGAATTCGTCGAGTTTATTTTTCTTATTGAATATATTGACAGAGCTTTTTTTATTCTTTATTTTGTCTGACATATTATGGATATACTCTATGTCATCAGAACACTCGTCCTTCTTTTGTTCTCGTTTTGTTTTTGGATCGTCAGGTTTCAAATATTGATCTCCAACTCCTCCTAATGCCAAAACAACAAAAATAATAATAGCAATCCATATCCATCTATTCATATATGACCTCCAAATAGTGGTTTTTGAGATGCTTCAATTGTACAATATAACATAGTAATATGCAATAGGGAAATAAAAAAATAATGTAGATAGATTGGAAGTGTCGATATTTAGTGACATAAAAATACCCCTCAAATTAATGGAGGGGCATTTTGACTAATTACTTGAGATAATTTGCGGCGGCCTCGGTGAGCTTATTCAGCAGCGCATCGGTATTCGCCTGAGAATCGGTCACGGCGTTGACGTACAGCTTGATCTTGGGCTCGGTGCCGGAGGGGCGCACGCAGATCCAGCCATTGCCCTCCAGCTCGTAATACAGCACGTTGGAGGCGGGCTGCTCCAGCTTCTCGGTGCAGCCGCCGGTCTTCCGCTCGCCCTTCTGATAGTCACGGACGGCGATGACCTTGACACCGGTGAAATCCTTCGGGGGATTCTGCCGCAGGTTCTGCATCAGCTGTGCCATCTTGGCGAGGCCGTCCTTGCCCGCCAGCGCCACGGAGGTGACCTTGGCGTCATAGTAGCCGTACTTCTTGTACAGGGACTGCAGGCCGTCATACAGGGTCATGCCCTGCTTCTTATACCAGGCGGCGGTCTCGGCGATCAGCATGCTGGCGTTGACGCCGTCCTTGTCGCGGACATCGGTGCCGGACAGATAGCCGCAGGACTCCTCGAAGCCGAACACGAAGGTGTGCTCGCCGGAGACGGAGAACTGCTCGATCTTCTCGGCGATATACTTGAAACCGGTCAGCACGTCCACCATGGCGCAGCCGTAATCTTTGCAGATGGCGGTGGCCAGCTCGGTGGAGACGATGGACTTGACGGCGGCGGCGTTGGCGGGCAGCGTGCCCAGCGCCTTGCGGTTGCCGAGGATGTAGCTCAGCAGCAGGCAGCCGATCTGGTTGCCGGTGAGACCGTGGACATTGCCCTCGCCGTCCAGCACGGCGATGCCGACACGGTCACAGTCGGGGTCGGTGCCGAACACCACGTCGGCGCCGATCTGCTTCTGCAGCTCTAGCGCCATCTTGAGGGCGTTGGGATCCTCGGGATTGGGCACCTTGACGGTGGGGAAATCGGGGTCGGGCAGTTCCTGCTCTTTGACGACGGTGACGTTTTCAAAGCCGATCTCGCTGAGGATGCGGCGCACCGGCAGGTTGCCGGAGCCGTGCAGGGGCGTGTAGACGATCTTCAGCTCTTTGCCCATTTCTTTGATGAGCTCGGGCGAGATGGAGAGCTGCTTGACGGTGTTGATGTAGGCATCGTCGACTTCTCCGCCGATGATGTGCAGCAGTCCCTTGTCGAGGGCCTCCTGCTCGTCCATGGCGGCTGCCTCGGCGTAATCGGTCTGATTGATGAGGGAGAGGATGATGTCCGCACGCTCGGGAGGCATCTGGCCGCCGTCCTCCCAGTACACCTTATAGCCGTTGTACTGGCGGGGGTTATGGCTGGCGGTGATGACGATGCCGGCGATGCAGTGCAGGTGGCGCACGGAGAAGGACAGCTCGGGAACCGGGCGCAGCGACTCGAACAGATATGCCCTGACGCCGTTGGCGCACAGGGTCAGCGCTGCCTGCTTGGCAAACTCGGGGGAGAAGCGGCGGGAATCGTAGGCGATGACCACGCCCCGTTCTGCCCGGCCCTCCTCACGGAGAATGTACTTGGCCAGCGCACAGGTGGCGCGGCGCACGTTGTAGGCGTTCATGCGGTTGGTACCCGCACCGATCACGCCCCGCAGTCCGGCGGTACCGAAGGCGAGCTCGGTATAGAAGCGGTCTTCGATCTCCTTCTCATCATCGGCGATGGAAAGCAGCTCCTTGCGAGTGTCCTCGTCAAACGTGAGCCACTTTTCGTAATTCTCTCTGGTAGTCAAATCAACTCATCCTCTCAGAATATCCACATGCGTATGCACAGGTTATCCACAGTATTCACATATACGAACATATTCTGTGGATAACACAGTGAGTTATCCACAGAATATCCACAAAAAGCGCTATGGTTGGGGATTACTTGTCGCCCAGGAACTCGTTCAGCTTGGCAACCAGCTCGTCTGCGGAAACGCCGTGAGCGGCGCAGGCGTTCTCGAGGCTCTCAGCGGTGGCGTGGGGGCAGCCCAGGCAGTGCATGCCGAAAGACATGAGGATGGGTGCGGTCTCGGTGTTGATGCGAAGTACTTCGCCGATGCTCATTTCCTTGGTGATAGTCATAACAGTATACCTCCTGTATATTATTGTCAGATTTCGATCTCCATGCCGTCATAGGCGACGATGAAGCCGGGCATGGCGGCCTCGATCTCCTCGTGGGGGAGCAGGCCGTTGTGAGAGAAGTGGTTGGCGACGAATACGGTGTGCGCATCCGCTGCGCCGTTGGCAAGGAGCTTATCCCGCATGCGCAGGTTGTCCTTTATGCCCATGTGTCCGATATAATTGCAGTCCAGACGGCAGTTGGTGCAGTCCAGAGAGATCAGATCGAGATGCTTTCCGGCGAGGAACTCCATGTCGGAAGGCGTGAATTCGTCGGTGTCGTGGGCATAGAGGATGCTCTTTCCGTCCTTCTCGATGAGGTAGAAGAAGGCTTCCTCGCTCCTTGTATAGGCCTTGTTCTCAAAGACCACGGGATAGCCGCAGCCCTCGCCGCTGCCGAGGCAGTGCACCGCCTCCAGCGCCGTTACCGTGTAGCCGTCGATCAGGGTCGGCTCAAAGGGCAGCAGCCGCTGAAAAAAGGTATTGGTAAAGGGCT
>JAZLHZ010000002.1:0-2517 GCA_045617085.1 Clostridia bacterium | reverse complement strand
TTTCCCCCCCCCCCCCACTTTGTCAAGCGGGCGTGTGTTAAATTTTGAAATTTAATTCCGCGTACATATTTACGCCTCTATTCGGCTTGTCATGTGAATAAAGGCGGGTCTGACAACGTACCGCACTGTCCGAGCCGCCTTTTATTGCATAACAATAGCCTGCAGCAAAGCTGTCGGCCAATTGCTCACTGCACACTGCCCGATGTCAACCGTTTTACGTATTCCTCGACGAGCATCGCCGAGGCGCTGGCTTCGGACTTGGGATGCACGAGTGCCACGGCGTCCTCTGCCCTGACCCACTCGACATGATCCACCTCGGGCGAGGTGGTGAAGTCGGTGTTGGCGGCGTGGCCCAGATATCCGATCATCAGCAGGCCCTTGGGCTTGAACCAGACCGTTCTTACGGGAGTAAGGCGGTCTATTTTGATGCCGATCTCCTCCTCGACCTCCCGGACGGCGGTGGATTCGGCGGTCTCGCCGGGCTTCATGTAGCCGGAGACGAGGTTGCGGTACCTGGTGGAGATGTATCCCTGATTGAGCAGTGCCACTTCGCCCCTGTCGTTATAGACCAGCACGATGATGCAGGAGGAGAACATGTCCCACCAGGGCTTTTTGCAGCTCTCGCAGTAGGGCATCATTCCCTCGTCGCCGATCTCCTTCATCGTGAGCTTTGTGCCGCAGTCGGGACAATACGTAAAGCGCATATCAGTTTTCCTCGCTTATCTGAATATTGATACCGTTGACCTCCACATTGCCGTCGGCGGGCACGAGGATATAGCGGTGTCCGTCGATGGTTTTGGTGGTAATGAGGTCGGAGCGGGACGGATCGATCTTGATGACCACATCGCCGGTGCGCACGGAGAACGCCTTGGGGTCGACGATATTGACGGCGCTGATGTCGGTGCCCGAGCCGAACTGCCTGTCATATTCCTCGGCGAAGGTGTCGATACGGTCGGCAGAGATGCCGCAGTCGGTCAGCATGGCGCTGACCTGCGAGCGGGAGAGGCGCAGGGGCTCGGCTTCCTTGTCGGTCTGCTGCTCCTTGATGCGCTCGCTGAGCTGTTCGTGAATGGACTGCACGATGTCATAGCTGCATTCCTCTTCGAGGGAATCCTCCAGCAGCGCCCGGAAGGTCTCGGCCTGCTCGGTGGAGGGCATGGGTCTTGTGCCGCCCAATACCTCCTCGATCAGCTCGTCATAGGTGAAGGCGGGGTCCCGGAAATAGCACTGGGCGCAGTAGATGTCGGTTTTGCGGTCGTTGAAGGCGGGGAACATGAAGCCGACATTCGGGGTGGAGACCAGATAGTCCGCATTGCGGGTGTGGAACTCGCCTTCTTCAGCGCAGTATTTCAGGGCGGGCTTGTTCTGCTTGACCGGGCATACGGCGCACAGGAGATAGCGGAAAATGTCGGCACCGTCGTCGTTCAGCGTGCCGTCCGAGCCGAAAGAGGGCACGTCATAGGCGTCGTGCATCAGCAGGATCAGATAGTTTTCGTCCGTCGGATATGTTTCGATGATGCCGTTCAGCAGCTTTTCCACGGCTTCGGTATCGGTGAGTGCACTGTCCCTCAGCTTCATCAGCAGAGCGTGCTTGTCGGAGGTGTTGACCTCCTCGGCGCTGAATTCCAGATCGACGAGGTTTTTCGTCTGGGTGCCGCTCAATACCTTCTTGAAAAGCTTGTAGTACTTCTCCACCTCGTCCTCCGGCGTCATCTGCGGGGCGAGGGAGAAGGATGAGATGATTTGTTTTTCTTTGCTGACATAGCAGCCGGTGATGACGGATACGGTGCTGCGCTCGGGGTTGAACCGGCGGCGTATCTCATTCATTTCCTTTCGATTCATACAGATTGCTTCCTTTGATGTTGAATTTCTGATTCTTCCGGTCAAATTCGTGCATGGCAACGATGACCTTGGACTTTTCCAGATTGGTGACGATGTACAGCTTTTTTTCCGTCAGCTCTTTCTCCCGCTGCTTCATGGTCATGGCAGCGGAGAGCACCACGAAATTGTCATGCTCGTTGACGTCCTCGAAGATCAGCGTCCAGTGGCGCAGCGTCCGATCCCGATGCAGCGCAAACGTGAACTCTTCGCTGATGTCCAGAAGACGGAGAAGACGCTTTTTTTTGCGCTTTTTCCGGACGTCCGTAATAATATCGTACACACGAAGAATATACGGTGTCACGAGACACAGTACCAGCAGCGGGAAGAACCAGATGATGATGCTGTCGACCCATATGTTCAGCACCAGCGAGACCAGCAGGCTCAATGCCAGCGACTGCCAGATCGAGGTGGAATAGGAACGGGTGGGCAGCTTGCTTTCTTTCGTACTCATGATCTTCAGTAAACCCTGACCCATACGGCCATGTCGTCCTCGCCGCGGTTGGCGAAGGCGTAGTAGGGGATGAAGGTAAGGGTGATGTCTTCGGTTTCGCTCTTATAGGGACGGTAGAGCCAGTCGTTCTGCCGGGTGACGTCACGCTTGCCCTGCGCCTTGAGCACGGGCAGCATGTACATGCC
>JAZLHZ010000001.1:0-4732 GCA_045617085.1 Clostridia bacterium | reverse complement strand
CCCGCCAGCACCCACAGCCCCGGCTGCTGCAGCGATGTACCGACCACCCTGGGATAGATGAGGTTATTCTCCAGCTGCTGCAGCACGATGATATAGATCAGGAACAGCAGCGCCTTGATCGGGTCAACCGTAAATATCATGAATGCACCGGCCGCTGCGCCGATCCATGCACCGGCAATGGGGATCAGTGCGGTAAAACCGATCAGTGTTCCGACCATCACCGCATACGGGAAGCGGAAGATCAGCATGCCTACGGTACACAAAACGCCAAGGATCAGCGCCTCGACACACTGCCCCACGATAAACTTGTGGAAGCAGTCATTGACAGTCCTGCACACATAGCGCAGTCTCCTTGCCCGTTTTGCGGGGATATATACGTCGATCAGCGTATTGGTCTGCTCAATGAGCCGATCCTTGCCGCCCAGCAGATAGAAAGCGAATATCACCATGATCAGCAGCATGATGACGATAGATACTGCAGAGCTCAGGAAATTCACCACCGCAGGCGTGATCTGATCCATGTAATTCATCGCCAGATTCAGCATGGACGAGCTGTTCAGCTTCAGGGCACCCAGCACATCATCCACCCAGTCCGGCATGACGGTCTCCTCACTGATGATGGAACGCTCCCTCAGGGATACGATCAGCTCATCGATGCTTTCCGGCAGTTCCTTTGCCATCAGCTTGATGGACTCGATCAATTCGGGGACGACGATCTGCACCAGCAGTACGAGCAACGCCACCATCGTCAGCACCGACAATATGATGCTGCACATGCGCAGGATCACCGGTTTGATCGAAAGCTTACCGATCTTTTTCGGCAAATGGCTTTCGTAAAATGTCATCAGTACGTTTACGGCATATGCGACACAACAGCCGATGATCAGCGGTTTACCGGCTTCCACCACCAGCAGAAAACCCTGCTCCACGGCGGCCCAGTAGTGAATGATCATCCAGAAGATCAATGCCGTCATGCCGACATATACGCATATTTTCAGTAATCTCCTGTCTTTTTCCATTTACGGGGATTCTCCTTGTTTTGTTTAATCGCCGAAATCGATCTCCGACGCATTGTCTCCGTCTCCGTGCGTCAGCGGCGGATCCAGCAGATAATCGAACAGCGTTTCTCCGATGAATGCCCTTGCCCTGGCGATGCGCGCCTTTTCTCTTTCGGTATCCATGTCCGCCATCGCATAATAGACGGGTTTGGGCTCGCCATGGTGATCGGGCTTGCTTTCGTCAAAGCGGCGGATGCCCAGATTCAGGCCAAACTCATGCGGATTGTCGATATAGGCATGATGGGTGAACAGATCGACAGTGGGAATGTTTCTCGCCTTTATGTACGCCAAACAGTAAGCTGCCGCCGCCTGCTCCTCGGTAAGGTCTCTCAGTACACCGCTCTGTGAGTTGAAGCCCTGCTCCGAGAAGATGATACGCCGGGGCGCACCCTCATACAGCAGCTCTTCCCGGCTGAGATAATCCGGCAGCACCTCCATGTTTTTGAAGGTGATCTTCGGCGTTGTAAAAGTGAAGTCCGGCGCCCGGTCATTCCAGAAATCGGGACAACGCAGATCCTCCGGATAGGGATGATAGGCAATCGCCCAGCCGAAATCGCCCTGCTGTTTTCCGTAGGCATTCACCTTGTCGATGATGTCCCTGCCTTTATACGTATGCAGCGGCTCCAGCGGACGATACCTGGCATAGAAGAACTGGTCCAGCGACATGTAGACCCGGAATGAAGCATAGTACTTTCTGCCCAGCAGCCAGACCTCACGCATCGTGCGGCAATACTCATCGGTCATGGTGTCCACGTCCGTCTCACCGCAGTTGTTCCACACGGAGGAAGAATCCACCTCATTGGATACGATGGCTCCGCCGATGCGTCCGTATTTTGCATCAGAGCGGGTATACCTCCGCATGAGGAAATCGATGAATGCGCAGAAATAGCCGTTGCCTTCTTCTCTTACCGCATCGAAAGCCGAAAGGAACGCATCCCTCGCCTGCCAGTCATATCTCGGATGCAGGGCTATATCCCACAGCGCCTGCTCCTTCTTTGAACCGAACTGTTCGGGAGAATTGAGCAGGATCAGCGTCGTCAGCTGGCCGTTTTTCCATGCCCGGGTGATGATCCTGTCATTTTGTTCGATGGCATCTTTGTAGATATAGTACTCCCTGCCGTTGTAGAGATAAACTTCGGTATCGTCGTTTTTCACGGTGGACATCAGTGCGGTAAGACTGATGTTAAGCAGTGTCTGATGCACACCGAGTGTCTTGATATCCTCTTCGTCGGCACCGCCCAGCGCCTTGATGGTTTCGGGCTGAGGATAGGGATAATCCGCTGCCGGAACTCCCTTCTCAAAATCCGTGACAAAGCAGACGCCGCCGCAATCCGTTTCAAATCTCGAAAGAAGACGGTCTCTGTCTCCCTCAAATCTTACGATCATCGCCGTGCCGTTTTTGCTTTCCGCTTTTTCCTCTTTCAGAAGGCGCGTTTCGGTAACGGGCGTATACTCTTTTATTTCAAAAATTCCGTCACAATCCGTACGGAAGATCAGGCTGTCCCGGTCTGCCGTTATCTTCAGAATTTTCATGGCAAAAGCCTCCTTTCCCGGATGTTAATATTATAACTCATTTCTATAAATACGTCAATCCCCGTACTCAATTTCACCGATAAAAAATCATCTTATCGACGCTTAATATAAGGTCGTTTTTCATCCAATAAACAATTAACGAAAAACGCCTTTACTTGCAATGCAATATCGTGTACAATATCATCTGTGGAAAAATTGCCACAAGCCGTGAGCTTGGTTTTCCGACTCTCCGACGGTTTGCTCAGCTCTGCGGTATTACAACGAAGCGACCTTCACAGATAAGGCGCTATCAAGAGAATGGAGGAATTTCCCATGACCATCGACAAGTCCGAAATCATCGCAACCTACGGCCGTCACGAAGGCGACACCGGCTCCCCTGAGGTTCAGATCGCTCTGCTGACCGCACGCATCAACCACCTCAACGAGCACCTGAAGAACAACAAGAACGACCACCACTCCAACCGTGGTCTTCTGCTGATGGTCGGTCATCGCCGCGGCCTGCTCGCATACCTGAAGGAAACCGACATCGACAGCTACCGCGATATCATCGCCAAGCTGGGCCTGCGCAAGTAATTCAGGCATCAAGCATCATTTCGAGTGTCGATAACTCTGCCGCCGCTCGGTACCCCTTATCGGGCGGCGGCAAAGTATGTAACCAATCGGATGTAACCCGCAATGCGATAGAATAAGCCGGAATGCTTACGCAATGCGGCAGGCCCTGAAACAGAGATTCCAAACAAAGTCGCCGTTTCAGGTCTTACTGCAAAGCGCCGGCTTATCCTGAACCAGTATTCAATGAACACAGATAAGAATCTGAATGTCCCACAGTAACAAGGAGGGAAAACAACCATGTCCAATGAGAATTACAAGGAGTATTCCATAGAGCTCGGCGGCCGTACTCTGACTCTTGAGTTCGGCAAGTACGCTGAGCAGGCAGCAGGCTCCACATTCGTCCGCTACGGCGATACCTGCGTGCTGGTCAACGCCACCGTTGCCGAGGCACCCCGTCCCGGTATCGACTTCTTCCCCCTCAGCGTAGACTACGAAGAGAAGCTTTACTCCGTCGGTCACATTCCCGGCAGCTGGAACCGCCGTGAAGGCCGTCCCGGCGAAAAGGCCATCCTGACCAGCCGTCTGATCGACCGTCCCCTGCGTCCCCTCTTCCCCAAGGGAATGAGACACGACGTTTCCGTCATCGCCACCGTAATGAGCGTGGATCAGGACAACAGCCCCGAGATCGCAGCCATGATCGGCTCCTCTGCAGCGCTGTGCGTTTCCGAGATCCCCTTCGCCGGTCCTACCGGTGCGGTCAATGTCGGCTATGTTGACGGCGAATACGTCATCAACCCCACGGTTGAACAGCGTGAAAAGTCCACCCTGAACCTCACCGTTGCCGGCACCAAGGAAGCCGTGCTGATGGTCGAGGCCGGTGCAAAGGAAGTATCCGAAGAGGTCATGCTGAAGGGCATCCTGTTCGCACACGAAGAGGTCACGCGCCTCGTCGCCTTCCAGGAGCAGATCGTTGCTGAGATCGGCGCTGCAAAGAAGGAATTCCCCCTGCAGCTGCCCGGCGAAGACATCAAGGCCGCCGTCCGTGAGTTCGCTCTGGAAAAGGTCCGCTGGTGCTTCGAGACCTTCGATCGTCAGGAGCGTCAGGAAAGAGAAGACCTCGTTACCGCTCAGACCATGGAGCACTTTGCAACCGAATTCGAAGGCAGAGAGCTGGAGATCAGCGATGCACTGTATGCTCTGAATAAGGAAGTCATGCGCCGCCACATCATTGATGAAGGCGTACGTCCCGACGGCAGAAAGCTCACCGAAGTCCGTCCCATCTGGTGCGAAGTCGGCGTGCTGCCCCGTGCCCACGGTTCCGGCGTGTTCACCAGAGGCCAGACTCAGGTCATGACCATTGCCACTCTGGCTCCCATGAGCGAGGTGCAAATCCTGGACGGCATCGGCACCGAGACCAGCAAGCGTTATATGCATCACTACAACTTCCCCGGCTATTCCACCGGTGAAGCTAAGGCCCTCAAGAGCCCCGGCCGCCGCGAGATCGGTCACGGCGCTCTGGCCGAGCGCGCTCTGCGCCCCATGATCCCCTCCGTGGAAGAGTTCCCCTACTGCCTGCGCCTCGTTTCCGA